>JAKLKA010000031.1 GCA_023150915.1 Polyangiaceae bacterium | reverse complement strand
CGCCGCCACCCGAGTCCGAACCGCAGGCGGCACCGAAGAGCGACCCGGCAATCGCCAGCCCCTGGAAGAACCGCCGAAGCGGCAGCGTGGTGGGTTCGTTGAACGCGCGCATGTTCGAGCTCCTCGTCAGCTCGAGCGGCGACCGGGCGCCGCTCGTTTTTTCAGAAACGTTCGGCCCAGAACGATCCTGGTGATCGCTCCGGGCCGCTCGTCGTTTGGCCGCCGCACCCCGTGCGGCAGTGGCTCAGAAGCCGGTGGAAATCGGTGCCGGCTCGTTACTCTTCGTGATGCCCTGGGTCAGGATGTACGCCTCGAAGTCGGCGGAGTTGTCTTCCAGCGTCTGGATCAGCTTGACCACGGACTCGATGGCCGGGTCGGCGGCCGCGCCCTTGAGCGCGTCGAGCTGCTCGTTGGTGCCGTACAGCTGAGACGTGATCCAGTGGAAGACGTCGTTCTTGGCGTTGTAGTTGAGCTGGCTCTCGGGAACGACGTTCTTGTACGCCGCCTTGACCGCCGCCACCACGGTTGGGTGCTTGGCGGTCAGGTACTTGGTCGCGAGCTGCTTCAGCTTCGCGAGGTCGGGGTACTCTTGCATGTCGTTGCCGTTGTTCAGAACGTCGCCGTAGGACGCCTCACCCGGCCTCAGCTGATTGCCGACGATCACTTGCCCGATGACCGGCTTGCCCTTGCTGTCCTTCTCGGTCGGCCGGGCCAGCGCGCGAGCCACCAGGCCGAAGAACTGCATGTTGGTCATGTTGTAGCCCCAGTCGAGGCCGTTGTTGAACGCGATGCCGCGGTAGTCTTCGATGGCCATCACCGAGTACCAGTCGACCAGCGACGAACGCCCGGCGGGCGAGAGCTTGCCGACGTTCTTGGTGTCGCTCTTGACCATCAAGTCCATCATGGCGCGGGTGAACGCCAAGGTGTCGGGCTTGGGCCCGGCGCCCAGATCGAGCAGCTGGCGACCGAACGTGCTGGCCAGCGGCGCGTGCGTCGGGGTGGCCATGACCACCAGCCCGATCTTGGCCTCGCGCGTCACCTTGTCGGTGATGAAGTAGGCCATGGTGTCGTCGGTGAGCTTCATCCGCACCGCACCCCCGGCCCCGGTGGAGAAGTACATCCCCAGGCTCGAGGTGGCGAGCCCGATGGTCTCGGGCTTCGCGTAGGTCTGCATGGCGCCGTAGAACTTGTAGTTGCGAGTGACCGCGTGCGGGGTGATCCGCTGCTTGTCGACGGCGAAGATCAGATTGTTCAGGTTCTTGTAGCGCTCGGACGAGGTCTCACCCTTCATCCACTTGGCCCACGAGCCCGACTTGTAGAGCTGGCACGCCTCGAGCCACTTCTTCAGCTGGTACGAGTTGACCGTCTTGTACGCTTCGCGGTCGTACGACGCCTTGGGCATGATCTCGTCGCGCAGGAAGTGACGGTAGGGGCGATCGCCCGGGAAGGTGAGCGTGACCGGCGCTTTGCTGCTGGTGTCACGCTTCATCTTGACGTTCTTGCCAGCGACCACGCCTTCGATCGTGTCGTCGCTCACGCCCTTCTTGTTGGCCTTGCCGACCAAGCGCACGTCTTGCCCGTTGATCTCGAAGTTACCGGCGTTGAAATCGGCCTGATAGGTCGTGCCACCCATGTGGATGCGCACGTCGATGGCCGGCCACGACTCGATCATCGTGACCTCGGCCGACTGCTCACCGTCGATGGTGGTGGTCCACAGACCGTTCAGGTTGTCGGCATTGATGGTCGAGCTCCACCCATCGGCCTTGCCGTCGGCGCCAATGTCGTCTTCGGCGTCGAACAGCGGCGTGTCGTCGCCGCCTTCGCTCGAGCCGTCGTCGGACGAGCCGCAACCGGCGAGCAAGAACGCAGAAGCAAGTACCAGTGCCCGAGTGCCCAGAAGAATTGATCTCATTTTCGCCACGGCCCTTTCTTTCCATGCCTCCTACGCACGAGCAAGCGCAAATCTTGTTCGCTTTTTTCGGTCCCCGGGGCGCACGTGGATCCATGCGCGGCCGCTTTGCTCGGGGATTCATACGATTTTTCTTCGGGAAGGATCGCGTTCGGGCTTGCGTAAGGCGGGCACATTGAGACAAATTGTGACCTCGTGGCCCGCTGATGGTGCGCGAGGCCCGCAACATCGAGAAGAGGTAGCCGTGGCGCGTCTTAGGGCGATTCGGGTGATGGGTGCAGGCTTGGCGACGACCGTCGCGCTTTCGCTCGGGGCATGTGGCAGCAGCCCCGACGACGGTTCGGACGACGGCAGCCTGAACGCGTTCGACGACGACGAGAACGACGACCTCGTCGGGGACGGCATCGGCGGCAAGGCGGACGGCAACGGCAAGTACCGCGTGTGCGAGCCGATCCGCTCCGGCAAGTTCGCACTCAAAGGAAAGATCTACACGCCCACCGGGCTGGTGACCGGCTGGGTCGTGGTCGACGGCGAGAAGATCGCCGAAGTCCGGAACACCGCGCCGACGGGCATGACCATCGTCGACACCGCGGGTTACATCTTCCCGGGCCTGATCGACGGCCACGGTCACGTCGAGTACAACCACATTCCGCTGGCCGATCTCGGTCGCCGCTACGAAAACCGCGATCAGTGGCCCAACGCCGCGCTCTACAAGACGCTGGTGAAAGACCCGAAGAATGCGGTGACCGCCGCCGGGCTGAAGTGCGAGGCGCTGAAGCACGGTGAGCTTCGCGCCCTGGTGGGCGGCACCACCGCCATTCAAGGCACGCCCCAGACCTCGTGCGTGCGCCACTTGGTGCGCAACCTCGAGCAGCCCAACTTCTGCCAAGACAAGGTCCGGCAGAACGTGATGGGCATCCCCGACTTCAACCGCAGTATTTCGGGCAAGCCGTCGTTCGCCGACAGCGTCAAGAAAGACGTCGCGGACGGCAAGCTCGACGCGGTGGCGGTGCACTGCGCCGAAGGCATCGACGAGCACGCCCGCAGCGAGTGGGACTACGTCGAGAAGTACGGGCTGGATCTGCCCGAGCTGGTGATGATCCACGCCGCCGGCTTCACCCCTGCCGAGTTCGAGGCTTCGGCCGACGTGGGCGCCAAGATGGTGTGGTCGCCGCTCTCGAACCTGCTGCTCTACGGCAAGACCGCGGACGTTCCCACCGCCATGGCGGCAGGGCTCACGGTCTCGCTCGGCTCGGACTGGGCGCCGAGCGGGTCGGCCAACCTGCTGTGGGAGCTGAAGGTCGCCGACAAGGTCAACAAGTACCTGTGGAACAGCAGCCTGACCGACAAGGACCTGGTGAACTTCGTCACCATCAACGCGGCCAAGGTGTGGGCCCTCGACGAGTTCATCGGCACCATCGAGGTCGGCAAGTACGCCGACTTCTTGGTGATCGATGCGCCGTCGTCGAGCTCGGTCACGCCCGAGCGCGTGTTGATCGATGCCAAACCCAAGAACGTGAAGCTGGTGACCATCTCGGGCGACGCCCTGTTCGGCGACCCCAAGTACCTGGACGCGCTGGGCAAGCAGGGCGACTACGAGCTGATCGACGCCTGCGGCGTGCAGCGGGCAATCGACGTGACCGTGACCGCTGCCGACGTGTCGAAGGGCAAGCAGAAGCTCGCCGACGTCGAGAGCAAGCTCCTGGCGGTCAACCCGAAGCTCACGCCGGTCATCGACTGCGAGAACGACGAGATGGATGCCGCGTTCAAGGGCACCCCGCTCGAAGGCAAGTGACCCTCGGGCTCAGCGCGGCGTGACGACCACGATCACGCCGCGCCGCTCGACCCGCGCGCCGCGCGCCTGCGCCAGCGCGACCAGGGCTTCATAGGGCCGGACGCTTCTTAGGTCGGCGTTCACCCGGCCCGGCAGCGGCCCGTCGACGACGAGCGCGAACCCGCCGGCCTCGGCCAGCAGGCGCAGCGCCTCGCCCATCTCGGCGTCGGCAAAGCGCACCGTGACGCGCTGCCGTCGCCCGAGCGGCGAGAGCTGCGGCTCGGCGGCGCCGATGGTCTTGGGCTGCCAGCGGCGGTCGACCGGGTGCAGGCGGCGCGCTGCCGGCGCGGCCGCGCCGCTCGACGCGACCGACCTGAGGGTGTCGTCCAGCGCGGTGTCGTCCGCGGGCTCGGGCGCGTCAGGTTCGGGTCCGCGGGCAGCGCACGCGGCGGCAGCCATCACGAAGAGCAGCCACCGCACGCGGGCTCACTTCGGCGCCATGCGCAGGGACCCGTCGAGACGGATCGTCTCGCCATTGAGCATGGGGTTGTCGACGATCGACAGCACCAGCCGCGCATACTCTGCGGGGCGCCCGAGGCGCGGCGGGAACGGCACCGTGGCTTCGAGGCTCTTGCGGGCTTCTTCCGGTAGGCCGGCCATCATCGGGGTGTCGAACAGTCCCGGCGCGATGCACACCACGCGGATGCCGCTCCGCGCCAGCTCGCGCGCGACCGGCAAGGTCATACCGGACACGCCGGCCTTCGATGCGCTGTAGGCCACCTGGCCGATCTGGCCGTCGAACGCCGCGATGCTCGCGGTGGTGATCAGCACGCCGCGCTCGCCCTCGTCGCTCGGTGTGTTGTCTTGCATCGCGTGCGCGGCGAGCCGCAGCAGGTTGAACATGCCCACCAGGTTCACGTTCACGGTGAGCGCGAACAGGTCGAGGGGCAGCGGGCCGCCCTTGCTCACCAGACGCCCGAACGTGCCGATGCCCGCGCACCCCACCGCCACGTGCAGCCCGCCGAGCTCGGCCTTGGCCGTGGCAATCGCCGCCGTCAGCTGCTCTTCGCTGGTGACGTCGCACTCCGCGAAGCGCACCGCCGGCCCCAGCTCTTTCGCCAGGGCCACGCCCGCTTCGAGGTTCTTGTCGGCGATCACCGCCTTGGCGCCGGCGGCCACCAGCGCGCGAACCGTCGCAGCTCCGAGGCCCGAGGCCCCACCTGTCACGATGGCAACTTTGCCTTTGGCTTCCACGCGGGTTCTCTAGCGCGGATGCCCCCGCAGACTCAAGGCTTGCGCCAGGTGGCGCCCCAATCGAGCGCCCCCAGATCCCGCAGGGACCCGACGTGTGCGCCCGACGCGCGCAGCTGCCCGACGACCCCGAGCGAGAGGGTGGCGGCAACGTCGCGCGGGGTTCCCGACGCGGTGAGCGTCGGCTTCCGGGCCAGGGCAGGGTTCTCGGCCGTGAGCACGCCGAGCTGCGCGGCACCCGGCCCAGTTCCCGCGGGGCGCGCCACGTCGAGCATCAGGGCGAAGCGCCCGCGCTCGCGACGGTAGGCGAGCTCCGCCAAGGGGCGCGAGGCCACCCGCAGCTCGTGGCCCGGACGCGAGAAGATGGCGCTCAGCTCGCGCGCGATCTGCTCGAGGTGCACCGCCCCTTCCACCACCAGCAGCTCGGCGGCTTCCCCGCCCCAGGCCGGATCCCCCTGCCCCACGCCGCCGGCGTTCGAGAGCCCCAGGTGCGAGAGCCGCCCCGCAGGGAGCGCGTCGACCAACTTCTGAGCCACCCCGGGTGCTCCCCAGGGCCCGGCGTCCTTACCGGTGCGCAGCAGCACCCAGCCCAGGCTGCCGCCGTCGAACTTCACCGCGCCCGGCCGGGGCTTGTGCAAGAACTCGCCCAGCCAGCTCACGTCGATCTCGCCGGCCTCGAAGGCGCGCAACGCGTCTTTGAGGTCCAAGGCGGCGCGGATCTCGATGCGTTCGAGCAGGGCCGCGCCGCGGGCGGCGTTCAGGTTGCGCCGAAGCACCAGCTGGTCGCGCCCCACCTCCGCGACGAACGCGCCGGTGCCGTCGGGCTTGCCCCGGGAAAACCCCCGGGGGACCACCGCGGTGAGCGGGCTTGCCAGACGCTCGGCCACGAAGCTCGGATCGGGGTGGGTGAAGGTGATGGCGAGCGCGTCTTTGGGATCGGGTGCGGGCTTGCCCAGGGGCGCGATCAGGCCCGCGCCGCCGGCCCGCTCGGACCGCGCGAGCGAGGCCAGCACGTCGCGCGCATCCAGGGCAACGCCGCGGCCCGAGAGCAGGTTCGGCCGCACCGCCACCCGCGTGCCACCCTTCACCGGCTCGGGCAGCGCGGCAGCCAGCGCGGGATAGGGCCGCCCGGCGGGGTCGAGCGCATACAGCGGGTCGGCAATGGCCGGGCCGAACAGCGCAGCCACGGCGTCGTCGATGGCGTGTGGATCGATGCCGTCGAGCGGCCACGGCAGCTTCAGCTTCAGCACGCCACCGTAGGGCTTGCGGCCGAGAGCGATCCCTTTGCGGGGTGCGAGCGCCAGCGCCGCCAGCGCGCCGGTGAACGCGCGGCGCGTGAGCGGGGTCATCGGATCACCCAGAGCTCGCCCGGGGTCGCCAGCACGATGGCCGCCACGCCGATGCCCTCGGCGGGGCAGGTCGCGAGCGCGCGCACCCCCGTGGGCACGGCCATGCGGAAGCGCTCGACCAGCTTCGAATCGTCCTGAAGCGTATGGACCACCAGGGCGTCGCCCTTCTCGTCGAGGGTGTCGCTGCTGCTCACGATCTCGGGTTGACCGTCGCCGTCGAGATCGCCGATCGCCAGCTGCGCGCCGGCCCCCTCGAGGCGGGCACTGCGTCCAGCGTCGTCGCGAACCAGAAGCGTGCTCTCGTTGAACACGCGGAGCGCCCGCACGTGCCGGGGCTTGCCGTCTTTGCCCACCAGCACCGCACCGGCCAGCGCGTCGCCCGGTCGATCGAGCTGGGGCGACTTCGAGACGGCGTCACCGGCCCCACAGCCCTCGATTTCCGGGCGAAAGCTGGTCCCGACCAGCTTGGAGCAGCCGCCGCCGGGCCAGGGCAGCTTGCGACCCAGCTTCTCCACGTGGGCGAAGCTCGCGTCCAAGCGCACGGCATCCAGCCGGTCCGAGAGCCCGATGTCGACGAACCGACCCGGTTCGATGCTGGCGCTGGCAATGGGCTCGCGCAACGGCGCCCGCGACAGCGGCGCGAGCTGTGTCCACGCCGCGGTGGCCGAGGCGACGAAGCGCCCAGACCGAAGGCGGCCGACCTGCGCGCGCGAGCGGCTCACCAGCACGGCCTCGAGCGACCCGTCGCCGTTCAAGTCCCCGCACGCGACCGCGACCGGGCTCTGCTCGCCGGTCGTGGCCTTGTCGGTGCGCTTGGCCAGCAGCGGCACGGGCGGAAAGAACGTGCGTAGCTCGGCGTCCAGCCGCCGGCTGGCGAACGCGTGCGCTCGGGGATTCGGCAGCGGGTCGCGCACGCGATCCCAGAAGCTCTTGGGAACCGGATAGACGTCCACGGTGAGTCGGAGCTCGCCGCGCTGGATCTCGGGGATGACGTGGACCAAGGTCCCGGCGCGCGCCGCCAGGGTCCTGGCCCGAGCCAGCGTGGCCGCCTCCGCCGAGCTCTGCAGGCCGAGGGCGCCGGCGGTGATGGAAACGATTCGCCCCGTGAGCGCGGCCGCGTCGGCCGGCCGCGCGTCGCCGGTGAGCGGCGCTGCCACCACCAATGCGCCGCCGGGTATCTTGCCCAAGGCGTGGCCGAGCTCGCAGCCGAGCTCGCTGAGCGCGCTGACCCGGCCGGTCGTGCACGCCTTCGCGCCCTCGGGAGCGGGCAGAGCCGCCTTGTCGGGTTGGGCGGGGGCGAGCCCAGCCCACGACACCAGCAGGGCCAGCACGGCCGACTTTACCGGGGTCTTGGTCGCCATCTCGCGTCCTGGGGCCCTGGCGGGGGCAGCCGGCCCCAAAAACGGGGCGCCGCTGAGCATAATCGAGCCGCGCCGGCGCCATCCTATGATATCGGTGTGTCGGCTTGGCCCCCCGATTTCTGCTCGTCATTGCCACTCTGGCCTGCCTCGTCGCGTTTCTGTCCCCGTCGAGGGCCGCGGCGCAGTGCGTGGACGAGGCGCTCAAGGAGCAGCTGATCGGCAAGCGCGCGTACCGCGGGGTCGTGCCCCGTCTGTTCAAGAAGGCGTTGCGGCACGAGCTCTCGGCCATGGGCGGGTGGTACGCAGCGGACATCGCCGACGGCGCGCCGGTCTACGGCGGGGCCTACACCTTCCACTTCAGTGAGGATCTGGGGCTGGAGGCTTCGTACTTCCGGACCCGGCAGAGCTACGGGCTCTTGCAGTCGATCATCGATCGCCAGCAGGGGCTCGTGCAGTTCACCGAATCGCCCGAGGAGGACGTGCAACTCTTCCTGGGGCACCTGATCTGGAGCATGTCGTACGGTAAGGTCCGCTGGTTCGGCGGCCCGATTCATCGCTTCGACTTCTACCTGGCGCTCGGTGGCGGTGCGACCGACACCAGCGCTTCCGGCGGCCTGGGGCTCACCGGATCGGGCGGCTTCGGCCTCAAGTTCTATTTGGCGCAGTGGCTGGCGCTGAGGCTCGACGTCCGCGATCACGTGCGCAATCACCGCGCGCCGTTCGGCGTCGAGAAGATCGTGAACGACGTCTCGGCGATGGGTGGGCTCAGCGTGTTCCTCCCGTTCTCGAGCTGAAGGCCGGCGCTTGCGCGCCAACGCACCAGGTGAACAACGATGAGAACTCTCGTCCTTCTTCGGCATGGTCAGAGCCAGTGGAACAAAGAGAACCGTTTCACCGGTTGGGTCGACGTTCCGCTCAGCGCCGAGGGCGTGGCCGAGGCCGAGAACGCCGGTCGGCTGCTGGCAGCCGAGGGCCTGGTGTTCGACCGGGCGTTTACCTCGTATCTGAAGCGCGCCATCAAGACCCTGTGGCTCACGCTCGAGGGCCTGGATCAGATGTGGATCCCGGTTCACAAGACCTGGCGTCTGAACGAGCGCATGTACGGGGCGCTGCAGGGGCTGAACAAGGTCGAAACGGTGCAGAAGCACGGTGAGGCGCAGGTCAAGATCTGGCGGCGCAGCTATGACGTTCCGCCGCCGGCGATGGATGCCGCGGACGCGGGTTGGCCCGGCCGTGATCCCCGCTATCGCGATCTGGCCCCCGGCGACGTGCCCGCTACCGAGTGCTTGAAGGACACGGTGGCCCGCTTCCTGCCGTACTGGGAGACGGAGATCGCCCCAGCCCTTCGTCGCGGCGAGCGCGTGATCATCGCGGCCCACGGGAACAGCCTGCGCGCGCTGGTGAAACACCTCGACGGCGTGAGCGAGCAAGACATCGTCGAGCTGAACATCCCGACCGGGATCCCGCTGGTGTACGAGCTGACCGACGACTTGCGCCCGATCAAGAGCCGCTACCTCGGCGATCCGGAAGCCGCCGCCCGAGCCGCCGCAGCGGTCGCGGCGCAGCTGAAGGCATGAGCTCGGAAGCTGGACTCGGGCTCGAGGCCTCGGCCGAGGCCCGCGCCGCGCGCTACCGCGAGGTGGTGGCGGCGGTCCGCTCGCTGCTCGGGGGTGAAGACGACTGGATCGCGGGGCTGGCCACGGTGGTGGCCGAGCTCCACGGCGCCTTCGCCTACTTCGACTGGACCGGGTGCTATCGGCTGGTGAAGCCTGACTTGCTGGTGATCGGTCCCTATCAGGGGGGCCACGGCTGCCTGCGCATCGAGGTCTCGCGCGGCGTGTGCGGCGCGGCGGTGCGGGCACGCGCCACGCAGCTCGTACCCGACGTGGCGCTGTTCGCCGATCACATCGCCTGCTCGACCCTCACCCGCTCCGAGATCGTCGTCCCGATCGTCACGCCGGCAGGTCGCATCTTGGGGGTGCTCGACGTGGACTCGAACGCCCTGGCTGCCTTCGGCGAGGTCGATCGAGAGCACCTGGAAGAGGTCTGCCGGATCCTGGGCGAGCAGTTCGCGACCACCGACCGCCTCTGATCCCGGTGAGCTAGCGCCGTCGGCGCACCAGCGCGGCGAGGCCGAGCAGGGTGAGGGCGAACGCCGCCGCAGGGGCCGACCCGCGACCGGATACGCCACACGCAGTCCCGCCCGCCAGCTCGAGCATGTCTTCCGTGTCGTCGGACGCTGCTTTCTTGGCGCCGGGTGGGAAACACGTCTGCTGGTTCTCGGTGTTCCACGCGGCGATCTGGCCAGAGATCTTCGAGCCGTTGTCGACCAGCGTGATGCGATCGCCGGCGAGCGAGAACTCGTCGATCTGTTGCGCAAAGGGCATGGCACTGTCCCACACCGGCCACGAGCCCGTGGTCTTGTCGTAGGCGATCTCGGTGTCGCCCAGGTCCATGGTCGACGCCCCGCAGCAGTTGGTGCGCCGCACCGCCATGTTCAGCGGCTGCACGGGGTCCAGCCCCGGGTGCGCGTGGAACATCGGGTCTTCGGTCATCTCGGAGGGCGAGATGGTGGTGAATAGGCGCGTCAGGTAGGGCCACTTGCTCACGATCTCCGAGGCGTGCTTGGCCGGATCCTGGATGCGCAGCTTGAAGTCGGCAGCCAGCTCGGCTGCGTTCCACTGGGTCATGTCGATCTCGTCGGCATGCTGTGCAAGCGCCCCGTAGAACTCGGCGGGGGACAGCCCGGCAGGAACTGGCAAATACTGGGTCAACAGGGCCTTCACCAGCGGGTGGTTGTACTGACAATCGCCGTCGCTCGAGTAGTACCGGTATGGGCTGCAGAGCAGGAGGCCCATCTGCTCGAGCTTGCTGACGAGCTCTTTCGGGTCGATGCCCTCGAGCTCTTGTGAATTCCAGCTCGGGCTGTAGAAGGTGAACTGACCGACGACGCTGCTCGCCCCGGCATACTCGGTGACGAAAGCCTTCCCGTTGGCCACTGGGCTGTCGACGGCGCGCGACACGACCTGCTTGTAGTTCTGCCCCATCGTCGACCAGTCGATGCGCGCAGGATTGAGTGTGACGTGCTTGAAGTTCGTCGGCACCACGCGGTCGTCGCCCAAGAAGAACGTGCGCACCGCCATGTCTTCGGTGGCTGCCACACGAGTCAGCTTGAGCGGCACGCACGGCTCGTCGCCCTCGTAGCGGAAGACCAGCGGGTGGATCTCGTTGCTGTTCGCGCCCGCCGTGAGCTTGATGGCCACGAACACGTACTTCTGGGCCACGTAGTCCTTGAGGATCTCGGGTGCGGTGGGGATGTTCTGGTAGTTGTTGTCCACCAGCCACTTGCCGACCTCTTCGGCCGTGCCGCCCTGGAGCACGACGACCTCGAAGGCGCCGACCGTCTTCTCGTAGACGACCTGGGGGCCGCTGCCGGCGCCGCCCCCAGCGCCGCCCATGCCCAGGCTGCCGCCCCCCGAGCCGCCGGCCCCGCTGGCCGAGTCGCCGTTCCCGCGGTCGCAGACGTCGGTCTGCTGTGTGAAGCCGAACTGGGGCACCGTGCCCTGGAGCAAGGCGTTGAACAAGAGCGCCGACCCGACCTGCACGTCGGGCACCTTCGGCATCGGCACGATCCACGCGAAGCGCTCGGCCGCGCCCTGGTACTGGATCTGCACGTGGGCTTCCACGGTCTTGCCGTCCATCACGAACAACACGTTCTCACCCGACTGGTCGACGGGCATGGCCTGCGGCCCGGAGTCACAGAAGGTGCCGCCGCAGGCGCGAGCGTCCTGGGCCCCGGCAGAGACCAACATCGACAAGGCGAGACCCGCGAGCAGGTAGTGGCGCTTTCGCATGGGGCCCCCGTTTGCAAACCGGGTGCCAGCCTCACGCTGCCTCTTTCCCGGGGTTCTTCGCCCCGCGGGTGGCACACGCTGACACACTAGCCCGTCTCGGGCAGGGCGCACTTGCCTGGGACGTAGCTTGGCCCGCACTCGCACTGGCAGTGCGAGAGGCCGGCGCCGGGGGGCTGACCGCAGCGCGGCACGACCGGGATTGCCACCGAGCCGGTGGAGAAGGCGCCATACAGCTCGGTCACCTCCAGCTCCAGGCGATAGCTCACCCCGTCGACCCCGCGCGCGTCGTCTGCGGGGCACATCGGCAAATGGACGACGTGCATCATGTCGCTGGGATCGGGGTGTTTGAAGGCGGGATCGCCGGGCGTGGGGATCATCGGCGCCGTGCGGCTCGCCTGGGCGAGCACAGCGCCCGTGGCCGGGTCGATCAGCCGCGCCACCAGCTCGGCCGTGTCCGAGCCCAAGCCCCCGACCCGCGCGCCGATGCGGGACCAGTGCCCCCCCTGAGGTGCCGCCCAAAGCTCGAGATCGGCGCCCGACTCGAGCACGTCGTAGCCGTCACCCTCGGCGGTGTAGAGCGCCACCTGCACCCCCAGCGAGGTGCCGCTCGCGCCGCCGGTGCCGGCTGGGTCGGGCGTCGTGTCGCAGCCGAGCGCGAGCAGCAGAGTGACTAGAAGCAGTTCTTGTCGCTGGCGCCCTTGGGCCAGTAGTACGCGAACGCGTTGCAGTGCTCTTGAAATTCGACCTTCCCGCCGAAGGTGAAGCAGCACTCGTCCTTCGGATCGCCGCACTCGCTGGCCAGGGCCGAGAACTCGCACGTCCAAGTGATGCCACCTTTGTCCGCGATGGGCACGGAAAGGTCCTTCGTGAAGGGAGGTTCGTCCCAGGTCAAGCTCTCGTAGAACGGCGCACCCGCCCCGCCCATGGGCTCCCACGTCTTCATGGTGAAGCGGTCGCCCCGGCTGTGGAAGTGGCCGTTCGCCGCGGCCACCGTCACCGGCCCGTCTTGCCCGACTTTGCAGGTCGCCTCGAAGGTCTTCTTGGTGTCGCCGGGGCAGATGCGAATGTTCTGGTTGGTCGCGAACAGCGTGCCCATCTCGTGGTCGATTTCGCTCGGCTCGGCACCGTAGAAGTTCACCACGACCTTGCCGCGAGTCGGTGTCGCCTGCGTGCTCCCGTTCACGTAGTGGGTCTGAAGCATGAGCATCTCGCCTGGCTCGATCTTCAACCCGACCCGGTCGGGCAGGTTCCAATCCTCGGTCGCGCCTCCCGACTGGCTGTTGGTCACCAGGGGCCAGTCCGACCAGTTCACGCTCTTCCAACACTCGCCACCCTTGACCACCTCGCCGTGCTTGCCGGAAAGGCCCTTCACGGTTTTGACACGGAACACGTTCATGTGATGCGTGCCCTCGTTCTGCGCCAGCGTGATTCGGTTGACGAAGACCGGCTTGTCCCCCGGAACCTCGAAGAAATAGCAGTCCTGGATCTCTTCCCCTTGGGGCACCTCGAAGGTGCCGGTGGTCCATTGCCAGCCGTTCGGGCCGGGATCGGGCAGCGTCACGTCCGCCGCGGGCCCCGGCGTCTCGTCGTCGTTCCCACAGCCGCAAAGCGCCAGCGCGCCGATCACCCAAATGTATTGAATACGCACAGCAGAGCCTCCCACCGTCACGAACACGGAGCGTAACACCCGAAGTCTCGGCGACAACCGTGCCGAGACGGAACACTTCCTCCAGCCCCGGCGGGCGCCGCGCGGGCGCCGTGCGCGCGCCGACCCGCGCTCCCCTCACGCCGGCGAAAGCCGTGGGTTTCCAGCCAATTTCCCGCCGCCCACGGGCCTGGGGCGGCGTGATACCCTCGGTGCCCAGCCATGCGCCCGAAATCCCGTCATCTCTGGGTGGTACTGCTCGTCGTTCTCTCTGCTCTGGTGGCCTTCGCCCAGCCCAAGAAGGGCGCCGCACCGAAGGAAGCGGAGAAGAAGGCCGCGGACAAGGACGACAAGGGCAAGAAGGACGACAAGGCCAAGGACGACAAGAAGGACGCCAAAGACGACAAGTCGGACGGCGGATCCACGCCGCCCGGGGCAGCCGCGGCGGATCTGGGTGAGCCGCCGCCCAAGCAGAGCGACCGCCCCGACGAGAAGACCAAACCGTCGCCGCTCACTCCCCGCCCGAACGAGTTCCCGGACGGCGGCGCGGCACCCGCGCCCGCAGAGTACGACCGCCTGCTGGGAGACATCGCCGCCCTGCGCGCCCGCGTGGCCGCACTGACCACGACGATGTTCAAGAGCAAGCTCAAGGTCTTCGTCGAGACCGACGGCGACAACGCCCGCATCAGCAAGTTCGTCGTGACGCTCGACGACGGCGTGGTCTACGTCGCCGGCGATCGCTTCTCGGCCGATGACGAAAAGGCGATCTACGAGCACGCGGTCGCGCCAGGTCATCACGTGTTGGGTGTCGAGATCGAGCGCGTGGATGCCCGTGGTCGCGAGTACAAGACCTGGCAGAGCACGAAGATGAGCATCGTGGTCCCCGAGAGCAAGACCGTCGAAGCCCGCGTCGAGCTCGAAGACGACTCGGACATGGCCGTCGATTTCCCCGACGATCAGGACGGCGAGTACGAGCTCAACGTGAAGCTTCGCGCGCAGGTGGCCGACTGATGCGGCGCATTTCGCGGTTCGTTTCGTGCGTGGCGCTGGGCGCTGCGCTGGCCTCTTCTGCGGGCGCCCAGCCCAAAGGGAAGGCCAAGCCCGCCGCCGACAGCCCCCCCAAGGCGGACGACAAGAAGCCCGAAGGCGACAAGAAGCCCGAGGGCGACAAGAAGCCCGAGGGCGACAAGAAGTCCGAAGGCGACAAGAAGCCCGAAGGCGACAAGAAGCCCGAGGGGGACACCGGCGCCAGCGCCGCAAACGCGGACACTGCGACCGACGCACCACCGCCGAGCAGCGGCAAGCCCGACACCCGGTCCGAGGGGATGAAGGCGTACCAGAAGGCCCTCGAGAAGCGAAAGCTGTCGGCGACGGCTCCGCTCAGCGCTCAGCGCTTGCGCGAAGAGCTTCCGCCCATCGAAGAGAAGATCGCCAATGGCCGCCGCGACGAGGCGATCGGCGACCTGGTGTACTTCGTGGAGCAACCGCGCTTCGAACCATTCGCCACCGGTGCAGAGGGCCGCACCATGCTGTTCCTGCTGGGCGACGCCCTCGGCCGCGCCGGTGCCTACGAGCCGGCGCGCGGCTACCTGCTCCGCGTGCTCAGCGGCGACGCCAAAGACACCAACTATCGCCGCGCGGCGCGGACGCTGGTCGAGCTGGCGCTCGAGAGCGACCAGCTCGAGGTCTTCCTCGAAGATCTGAAGAAGGTCCCCGGGAGCGCCCCGGAAGAGCTGCGTGGGGACATCGCCTACCTCAAAGGTCGCTCGCTCGAGCGCAAGAAGGACAAGGCGGGGGCCCTGGTGGCCTACGCGGCCGTGTCGCCCAAGTCGCGATTCTGGGCGCAAGCGACCTACCTGTCGGGTTTGATCGAGGTCGAGCGCGGCCAGCTGAAGAAGGGCGAGAACTTGTTCTGCAAGGTCGCCGATCCCAAGCGCACCCCGAAGAAGGCCCCGCTGTTCGGGGGAAGCGACTTCTTCCGCGTGCGTGATCTGGCGCGCCTGGGCCTGGGTCGCGTGGCCCACGAGCAGTACCGCTTCGACGACGCCCGCTACTACTACTACCTGGTTCCGCGGGACTCCGACCGATTGCCCGAGTCGCTCTACGAAGCGTCGACCACGCGCTACGAGGCGAAGGACTACGAGGGCGCGCGCGAGCTGATGAACGAGCTTCGGGTGATGAAGGTCAATCACCCGTACGAAGACGAAGCGTGGATCCTGGATGCTTACATCGACATGGCCACGTGCAAGTTCTTCCGCGCCGACGCCAAGCTGCGCGAGTTCTTGAAGCGCTACGACCCGGTGCGCGACGCCGCGCGACGCATCTCGAAGGACGACACCGCGGTCAAGCGCCTGGTCGAGACAGTGCGCGAGGGCTCGGATCCGGCGGCCGCCAACCTGGGCGTCGACGCGACCGTGGCCCGGACCCTGGGCGCGTTGATGCGAATCGACTCTGGTTACGGCACCGCTTCGCGCCGCCTGGGCCAGTTGGACGTGCAGCTGTCGGGCTTGCGGGGCGCAATGAACGACCTGGACGAGGCGGCGCGCAAGCTGGCGACTCCGAAAGAGGTGCGCCCGCAGGCTGCGGGCCCCATCGGCGACACCGTCGCCGACAAGATCGAGCGCATCGAAGCTCAGGTTGCCGAGGTGCGGCGCCTGATGCGCGACGCCGAGCGCACCAGCAATGCCAACAAGGGCCAGATCGACGATCTGAAGAAGCAGCTGGAAGCCCTCGAGATCCGCGCCCGCGCGGGCAAGACGGCACTGACGCCCGCCGCCGCGGCCGCCATGAAGGCCACGACCGACGTGGATCTGATGGGCGTGATCCAGAAAGACCGCGAGCGTGCCGTGGCGATGCACCAGGAAGCCGCCAAGACCCGTGAGAAGGTCGAGGGCCAGCAGATAGCCCTGGCGAAGGACGCGCTGGTGCGGCTGGACCGGCGGCTCTCGCGCCTGCTGCGGCGCGCGCGACTGGGTCGCATCGAGACCGTGCTGGGCGAGAAGCGTTCGCTCGAGGTCGAGATCGAAGCGCTGTCGCAGGGGCTCTTGCCGCAGACCATCGCCGACTCGCTCAAGGCCGAGCGCTGGCTGAAGGCCGACGAGGAATACTGGCCCTTCGACGGCGAGGACTGGGAAGACGAGTACGTCGGCGGCGAAGGCCTGCGCTGACCTCAGTCGGAACCGTCGGTGCTCGCACCGTCTGCGTCGTCGGCGTCGGCTGCGTCCGGAGCGTTTCCGTCTTCGAGCATGCCGCCGGCGCCCGAGAGGCACGGATAGGCACCGCCGCCGCCGGCGCCTGCCAGGCAGGGGGACGGATAGCCGCCACCACCCGCCGGCGCGCCAAGACACGGCGCAGCACCACCGCTCAGGCAGGGCTTCGGGACGCCGCCCGTGCCGCCGCTGGCCTGGCTGTCGTCCGACTGGGTCTGCCCCCCGCAGTCCGCGGTGCCGACCAAGAGCCCGGCGCTGGCCAGCGTCGCCGCGACGAACCGCGCGCGACGCGACAAGATGGCCTGCCTCGCCTCGTCGTCGCTCATCCCAGCCGGCAGCGTATCACGTCACTTCCGCGCGAGCCACGCCTCGGCAATCGCGCGAAGCCCGGGGACGGCGCTTCGCGCCAGGGTCGCGACTTGGTCGCGCGTGGGGGCCGGATGCGCCGCACGCGCGCGCGCCAGGGCGTCGCGGTGCGGCCACTCGTCGGGCACCCGTCCGAGGTCGCCGAGCAGCACGACGATCAGCTCCGCGTCGCCGGGAAAGAAGTCGTCGAGCTCGGCCAGGACCAGGTTCTGCACCTGGCGGTCGCGATCCGAGAGCGCCCGCGCCCAGGTGGCGCGCATCGCAGCGCCGAGCGGGCGGCGCTTCTCGACCACCAGCCTCCACAGGGCGTTCAACGCCAAGCGGCGCACGTTCGGTGAGCCGTCGCCGGCCGCCGCAATCACCGCACTCTCCACCTCGTCGCCGAACGGCACGTTCGCCTCGCGGTGTGACAGTGCCATCCACGCCAGAGCATCGAGCGCCTCGGCGCGCACACCGCTCTCGGTGTCCCCCGCCAGCGCCGCCAGGACCGGGGCGCCGCTGACCACCGGGCTCCACCGCAGCGCGCGCGCCGCAGCCGATCGGTACTCGGCGCGGCAGTCCCGAGCGAGCCGGACCAGCTGCTTTTCGGTCTCTTCGGGCCCGATGACAGCCACCAGGTGAGCGCGCACGGGCCCCGCCATCGTTCGCTCGGCAAGCAGCGCGAGCAGGTCGGGGACGGCGCTGGCGTCTTTCTGTCGCGCCAGCGCGTCCGCGGCCACGCTCTTGGTCTTGACCGGACCGTCGCGCAGGGCGCGGCGAAGCAAGTGCATCGCCAGCGGGTCGTCGCTACCCAGTGCCGCCAGCACCGCGCGACCGCGATCGTCGTCGGCGGGTGGAAGCTTGCCGCCCAGCCACGACAGCGCCGCGCATGTGCCACGCTCCGGGTCGTGCTTCACCAACAGCGCGAACGCCTCGGGGAAGCGCCGCACCAGCTCTTCGAGCCGCAAGTAGCCGTCGGGCCCCCGGCCCACCACCTCGAAGAGCGGTGAACGCAGCACCGGAACGAACCCGCCATGCGGGGGTGTGGCGTCGCTGGCGTCACGTGCCCGGACCAGAGCTTCGAATGCCAACTCGGGATAGGGCGCGAAGGCGGCCTCGAGCTCGGCGGCGACCTTGAAGCTGGGGTTGCGCAGCATCAGCGCGCCTTTGGACGGGGCCCAGCCGTCGACCCGCTTGGCTTCGGTGGGTTTCTCGATACGCGTGACGATCGCGGCGGCCAGACCTCGCTCACGCGCGGTGGGGGCCGACAGAGCGAGCTCCCGCAGGCGGCTCAGCGCGCCTCGGCCCCGGGACACCAGCTGATCGCGCTTCTCGAGGAACCTCTCGGCGGGGGCATTCGCGAGCTCCGCCAGCTCGAGGGCGCGGGCGTCGCTGGCCCGCGCGGCAGGGTCTGCCGGCGGCAGGCAACGGCTGGCCGGTGCGGCCGTTGGAAGCTCGGCGAGGGTGAAAGCGGTCTCGCAGCTGCTGGCCACCGCGGTCCTGTCCTCGAGCGCGCTCGCGTCCGCGGTGAGCGCGTGCGGGGGTCGCGCTGGCGGCGGCTCACCGCAGCCGGCGAACGCCAGGCCGATGAAGACCAGGCGCTTCACCGCTCGGCCACCTGCTTGCCGCTGAGGTACCAGCTGTCGCCGCGCTTCTCGAACTCGGCGTGCCCGACCACGCCCTCGACGGGAAAGCGGAAATCGAGTCGGGTCTTGGTCGCACTGGCGGTGAGCTTCTCGATCTCGAAGTAGGGCAGCTTCTGCTTCTCGGCGTCGGCCTTCTTCACCCAGACCACCTTCGAGCCGAAGATCGTCAACTCCGGGCGGTCCGCCGTCGCGTCGTTCTCGATGACCTTCAGCGGGTCACGGCCAGGCTCTCCGCGGTGCCAGAAGGGCGCGAGCAGGTCGAGGTCGAGGACCTTCTGCAACATCTTGGTCCGCTCGGCGGCGGGCAGCGCCACCGGTGTGCCGTCGTCGAGCAGCATTTCGCAGCTGTCGTCGAGCCGCGTGCCCTTCTTGCCGACCCGGATCTGGATGAACTCACCCATGCCCCAACCGATACGCAGCGCACCCGACTCGCACTCTTTGAACTCACCGCCGGTCCGCGGTGGCGCGTCCTGGCAGCCGGCAAACATGGCGATCAACTGCTGGCGGTCGATGGTCCGCTCGACCTTCTTGCCGCCGACGCTGACGCAGTCCGGGGCCTTCCGGAGGTCGTCGATCCAGACCTCGACCACGCGCCCGCCGCAGAGCTTGGCGTGATACGGCCCGACCTCGAAGAACTCGGTGGCCTGATACTTCGAGGTCGACTTGGCGAGCAGGCCGTGCTTTTCCAGGTCCGACGGCGTCTCGCCGATGCGGACGGGCCCCAGCGAAACCCCCGGCACGATCGCGAGCGGGCACTCGCCGGTTTGCAGAGGCGCCGAGGCCGCTGGCGCCGGCGGCAGTGTGCTGACGGCCGGAGCGCTGGGGCTGCTCTCGGATGGCGACGGCTTGGGGCAGGCGTTCAGGGCGAACGCCAGAAGGATTGGGAGTCGACTCCGCATGGCTCGATTATCCAGGTTTCGCGCGAATTCTGCGACCACCCTCGTTGTACGTCCCAGATCGGCGGAAGCGCTGGGATGCGCTAGCTTCGGCCTCGTGGTCGACCTGCTCGCATCCAGCCCGTTCTTGCTGCTGATGGTGGTAGCGGGGCTGGGCTTTCTGCTCGGCAAGCTCCAGCTCGGCGGGTTCGGCCTGGGCGTCGCGGCGGTGCTCTTCGTCGGTTTGGGCGTCGGCGCCGTCGACGAGCGCCTGAAGCTGCCCGAGCTCTTGTTTCAGCTCGGTCTGATCTTGTTCGTGTACACGGTGGGCCTCTCCAGCGGGCCCGGGTTCTTCGGCGCGCTCCGGGCGCGCGGCCTTCGCGACAACCTGCTGGTGGTCGCGCTGATCGCGGGGGGCGCGACCCTGGTGACGGCTGCCGGTCGCTTCTTGGGGCTGGGCGGCACCCACGCAGCCGGCATCTTCACCGGCGCGCTGACCAACACCCCAGCCCTGGCCGCGATCTTGGACTACGAGCGGGAACACGCCGCCCCCGAGCTGCGCGAGCGCCTGCTCACCGAGCCGGTGATCGCCTACTCGGTGGCGTACCCCATGGGCGTGCTCGGCGTGCTCCTGGCGATCTTCGTCCTGCAGCGCGTCCTCAGGACCGACTACCCGGCTGAAGCACGAGAAGCTCGGAAGTCGGGTCTCGTGCCGGACGAGATCGTCGACGTCACCCTGCGGGTGACCCGCACCGACTTCGTGGGCCGAACGCTGGGCGACCTGCAAGCGGACTACGGCTGGCCGGTGGTGTTCGGCCGGCATCGTCATGGTGACGAGGTGGCGCTCGCGACCCGAGGCACCCGTCTGGCCGAGGGCGACCTGCTGACCGTGATCGGCAGCAGCGAGCACACCCGCTCGGTGACCGAGGTGATCGGCGAACCCAGCCCCGAACCGCTGTTCCAAGATCGCCGGGTGATCGACTTCCGGCGCGTGTTCGTCTCGAGCCCCGAGGTGGCGGGCAAGGCGATCCGCGAGCTGATGCTGCCGCAGCGCTTCGGCGCCATCCTGACGCGCGTGCGGCGCGGCGACGTGGACTTCTTGGCGCGCGCCGACATGGTGCTCGAGCCCGGCGATCGCGTGCGCATCGTGGCGCCCGCCGACCGCATCAAAGAGGTGAGCGGGTTCTTCGGCGACTCGATGAAGGCGCTCTCCGAGATCGACGTGGGTGTGTTCGGCCTGGGCATGGCCCTGGGGCTCTTGTTGGGGATGGTGCCCTTGCCGTTGCCCGGTGGCATGAGCTTCAAGCTGGGGCTCGCCGGCGGCCCGCTGATCGCCGGGCTGGTGCTGGGCGCGCTCGGGCGCAGTGGGCCCATCGTCTGGCACATGCCCTACAACGCCAATCACACACTGCGTCAATTCGGGCTCATCCTGTTCTTGGCCGGGGTGGGTACGCGCTCGGGCGGTTCGTTCGCCCACACGCTGCTGCATGGCAATGGCCTCGTGCTGTTCGGTGTGGGCCTCGCGCTGACGGTGACGCTCGGCCTTTCGGCGCTGCTCATCGCCCACAAGCTCTTGAAGATCCCGATGAGCCTGGCAACTGGCATCGTGGCGGGCTTGTTCACGCAGCCGGCGGTCCTGGCGTTCGCCAACGAGCAGAGCAAGAGCGAGCTGTCGAACTTGGGCTATGCCACGGTCTACCCCATGGCCACCGTCGCCAAGATCGTCGCTGCGCAGGTCATCGTCGCCTGGCTCGCTTGATGCGGGCTGGCCAGTCTCCGCTGTGCGTTCCTGTCGCACCCCGCGGCAACTCTGTGCAGCGTGAGAAAATCCTCTATGCTGCTCAGTTGGGGAACCTCGGAGGTCCATCATGTCTCGCATCGGAGCGTTGGTCGGGCTGGTCAGCGGCGCACTGTTGGTGCTGGGGGCAATGAACGCCTGCGGCGGCGACGACGACGCCGGCGCCGGGGGCAAGCAGGACGCCGGGAACGACACCGGCACCGGGGGAGCGACCGGCGGCACCGGCGGGTCGGGCAATACCGGCGGCACCGGCGGATCGGGGGCGGGCGATGCCGGGCAGTGCACAGGAGCCGAGCTCGAGTGCGACGGCGCCTGCATCGATCCGCAGAACAACAACAACCACTGCGGCGCGTGCGGGCAGGCATGCTCCGGCGGCAGCTCGTGTCAGAGCGGCCAGTGTGCGTGCCCGTCGGGGCAAGAGCTGTGCGGCGGCCAGTGCGTGGACACCCAGGCCAGTGCGGCAAACTGCGGGGCCTGCGGCAACGCGTGCACCGCGGCGCAGGTCTGCTCGGCGGGGAAGTGCTCGGACAACTGCGCCACCGGCCAGGTGGCCTGCAGCGGCGCGTGCGTGGACACCCAGACCGACAACGCCAACTGCGGCGCCTGTGGCAACGCCTGCGCCGGCGGCAGCGCGTGCGCAGCGGGCAAGTGCGGCTGCTCTTCGGGGCAGACGCTGTGCAGCGGCGCGTGCGTCGCCACCCAGACCGACAACGCCAACTGCGGCGCCTGCGGCAACGCTTGTAGCGGCGGCAAGGCGTGCAGCGCGGGGCAGTGCGCCTGCCCCAGCGGGCAGACCACCTGCAACAACCAGTGCACCAACACCCAGACCGACGCCACGAACTGTGGCGCCTGTGGCACGGCCTGTACCACTGGGCAGGTCTGCTCTGCCGGTCAGTGCACGGCGAACTGCACCGGCGGCACCACCAAGTGCGGCAACTCGTGCGTCGACCTTCAGACCGACCCCGCCAACTGCGGTGCGTGCGCCAAAGCCTGCGCCACGGGCCAGAGCTGCGGCAGCGGCACCTGCGCCTGCCCGGGCGGCGGCGCGTTGTGCAGCGGCGCCTGCGTGAACACGCAGACCAGCAACAGTCACTGCGGCGCGTGCGGCAACGCCTGCACGGGTGGCAAGACGTGCAGCGCCGGCACGTGCAGCTGCCCGTCGGGCCAGACCGCGTGTGGCACCACCTGCGTGAACATGCAGACCGACAACAGCAACTGCGGCGCGTGCGCCAAGGTCTGCCCGTCGGGGTCGACCTGTCAGACCGGGGCCTGCGTGTGCGGCTCGGGCCAGACGCTGTGCGGCAACGCCTGCGCGAACACCCAGACCGACAACAGCAACTGCGGTTCGTGTGGCAAGGTCTGCACGGGCGGTGCGGTCTGCACCGCGGGCAACTGCGTGAAGACCCCGCTCTGCGGAGACGCGGTGATCGACACCGGAGAGCACTGCGACGACGGTAACAAGTCGAACCTCGACGGTTGTGACTCGGTCTGCAAGTACGAGATGTTCACCCGGCTCTACGACGCCGACATCGTCAAGGGAACGGCCCCGAGCTTCTGCGCCTACACCGCCAATCGCCTGGGCCAGGCCCTGTCGAGCACGGCCGTGGGCCAGCTGAACACCGCGCTTCAAGACGGCATCGACGACGCCGGAACGAACATCATGGTCCAGGCGCTGGGGCTCGACGATCTGAAGGGCGACAACGACCCGGCCTTGGAGCTGGGCATCGTCACCGGCGTTCTGGACCCGGCCAAGGGGGCTTGGCCGGGCAACGGCGCCGCTTCGCTCGACTGGTGGTTCCGGCTGGATGCATTGCAGCTGGACGCGAACAACCTGCCGACCGGCAAGCTGACCGGCGGCGTGCTGGCGGGCACCGTGCTCACGGCCGGGCCCAGCCCCGTGAACCTCACGCTCATGCTCTCGGGGAGCCCGGCGGTCTTGCAGATGCGCGACGCCAAGATCCGCGCAGCCACCTCTGGGACCGACAGCGTGCCTGCGCCGCCGCCCAGCACGCTGGCCCCTGGCCTGGTGGTCTTCCCCGAAGTGATCGCCAACGGGTCGGGCCAGGGTCTGTGCGGCGCCATCACCGTCGACTCGCTGTCGAAGATCCCGATCCCCGAGGCGCTGACCACCGGGGCAGGTGCGTGCAAGAACTGCAACGGCTCGAAGGCCTACACCTACTGTGGTGCGAGCCAGCCGGTCGGGGCGACCTGCAACTCGCTGCTCGACGCCCTGGTCGGCGGCTGCAAGGTCGACTTCATCGTGTCGTGCGCGGTCACGGTGATCACCTCTACCCAGCCCGACGTGCCCAAGCCGGGCGGCTCGCTCACGCCGCTCTCGGTGTCCGGCACGTACAACAAGGTCCCGAGCGCCCAGTCGTCGGGCAACATGGACGCCTACTCGTCGTTCCTGTCCTTCCGCGCGCGGCGCGCGCACGCCACGGGCAAGCAATGAAGAGCCCGGGCAAGCGCGCACCCCACCCGGCGTACACCCACGCGCCACCGTGCCCCGGGGGTCAGTCGCCGCTCTGAGCGTCGCGATAGCTGCCCGCCTTGGCGGCGGCAGCGTGCTTCGTCTGGAGCTGGACCAGACCGTCGCGCGTCACCCCCTCGCCCCGCGGCGGCTTGCGGCCGTTGGGACGGTGGCGCGCCATGTATGCGCAGTATTCGATGCCCGTCTTCGCGGCTTCGATGGGCGACAGGCCGTGGAAGCCGGGCCAGAAGTTGTTGCAGCTGCCGCAGGGGTCGATGGCGCGCCGCTGGCCGGTGCGATGAAACTCCCGGTAGCGCCGAGCCGCTGGGTGGTTGAACGCTTCGATCACGCTCAGCTCGTTCAAGTCGGCCCAGCCGTACTGGCCGTCTTGGTCCATACAGCACAGCGTCACCCGCCCGCTGGCCAAGATGTCGAGCCGCGCGACATGCTCGCAGCCATAGCCGGGCACCGGTAGCCCGCTGTGAATGTCGCCCTTGTAGTTGAACAGCCCCACGATGAAGCTCTCGACGCCCCGCGCCTTGCAGTAGCGAACGAAGTCGTCTTGCTCTTGCAGCGTGGTGTCCCCGAGCCGCGTCATGCGGAAGGTGATCTTGTTCGCGACGCGGCCCTTGCGTGATGGCTCGGTCAAATAGGCCAGGTTGTCGAGGGTGCGCTGCAGTGGAATGCCCATCACCTGGCGGTACTTCTCCGCGTCGAGCGTGTTCACGCTCACGTACAGGTGGTCGATGCCCAGCCCCAGCATGGCGTCGATCTTCTTCGGCGCCATGCCGTAACCGTTGGTGTAGAGGCGCAGCTTGGTCTTGGGCAGCCGTCGCCGGATCAGCTCGAGCCGCTCGATGATCTTCGGATCCGAGAAGGGGTCGCCTTGCAAGAACGGCTCGATGGCGGGCAGCGGGAACGCGCGGCAGTCTTCGACGATCTTCTCGAAGAGCTCCTGGGTCATCGGCCCTTTGTCGCGCGCTAGCGCGTTGTTCGGGCAAAAGACGCACTTGGCGTTGCAGTGATTGGTGGTCTCGACCGAGACCAGTCGCGGGTACTCGAGCGACGCCATGGCGGGGCGAAACCTGACACAGCGTCACCCGCACGAGCAAGCGCGCACGTGCATCCAGGGTTTTGTCCTAGTCACACGTGACGACGGTCGGCTGCCCGCCGGTCGGGTACCCGCTGGAGCACCAGCTGTCGTGATCGGCGGGGCAGACGCACGCACACGCCGCGAGCTTGTCTGGGTAGCACAGGCCCTCCGCGAGGTACGGGCAGGGCTCGTCGGAGCCCAGCTCGTACGGGTAGCCCGGGCTGCAGTCCCCGAGCGGAGTCGACGGAAACGCCCCCCCGCCACCGCCCGTGCCGCCGGCGACCGCCGGAGAGCCCCCAGTGCCCGGGTCGCGCTCGACCGTGCCACCGCACGCCACGACCACCGAAACGACGAACAGCCCCGACGCTCGCATGACGGGTGAGTCGCCAGAGCCCCGCCCCGGGATCGGCCTCACCACGTCACCTGCGCTGGGCCACCGGCGTCGAGCTTGATCCACAGGGCGCGCGCCCCAAGGTCGAAGAACCACGCGCGCTTCTGGGCTTCGAGCTCGGCGCGGCTCGAAACCTGCGCCAGCGGCACCCCGTCGAGCTGAACCTTGGCCGCGGGCGCGTCGATCCGAACCCGAGCAATCACCGGCTGGGCGCGCCGAGACCAAGCCATCGAGCCCGGAGCCGCGCTCAGCGTGGTGGTCTGGCCGTCATGGTCATGAAGCGTGAACTCGGCGGCCTTCGCCGACGGGAACACCAGCCAGGTCAGGTGACCCGCGTGGGCCTTGGTGCCGATGCCGGTCACGTCAGAGGCGACCTCGAGGGGGACGATGGCCCCGCGCCGCACATAGAGCGGGATCCGATCGCGCTGGGGCACTGCAACGGCCTTCAGCGTCTGGCCCCCCGCCTGGTAGTCGCCGCCGAGCTGCCAGAAGTCGAGCCACTCGCTCCCGGCGGGCAGCGCCACGTCGCGCACCCCGCTCGCATCCAAGATGGGCGCTACCAGCAGCGCGTCACCCAAGAGGTACCGATAGTCGCCCGGCCAGGCCTTCTCGTCGCCCACCGGGCGCATCGGCACCGGGGCGCCAGCCAGTGCCTCTTCCGAGAGCGAGAAGAAGAAGGGAACCAGCTCGTGATGGAGGGTGGCCCAATGACGGTACATCGCCACGGTCTCGTCCACGTGGTCCGGCACGGTCCAGGGCGTGATGTTCGCGCGCCCGTGAAGCTGCATGAAGGGCATCAGCGCACCCACCGCGGTCCAGCGGGCGAAGACCAGGGTGTCGAAGGGGATCTTGGTGCCCAGCACGTCTTCGTCGTCGGTGTCGAGGTAGCCACCGATGTCCGAGCCGATGGTCGAGTACCCAGCCTGAGCCGAACGGAACAGGTGATCGAAGGCGTCGCCGAGCCCCTGCCAGTCGCGCCGGTTGTCCCCCACCCAGGCCACCGGTGCGTGCTCTGGCCGAGCGTAGAACCGCCCGGGAAAGCCGTACGAGCGGTCGTAGGGCCGAACCATGGTCACGAAGTCGGCGCCGCGGCGGTGTCGCCCGTAGGCGAAGTAGTCGCGGTAGTACTCTTCCGAGTACTGTTGCTTGGTCTTCTCGCCGTCGGCGGTGACGATCGGCACGGTCGAGATGTACTCCTCGCCGAAGTCGAGCTTCCAGCCGTCGATGCCCTGCGCGTAGAGTGGATCTTGCTGGGCGTGCCACCAGGCCACGGCCCGAGGGTTGAAGAAGTCGATGGCCGACCCGCTCCCCTTCCACCACTGGAACCGCTCGGCCTCGTTGACGTAGAACCCGCAGCGTTCGCCCTGCTCGAAGTTCGGGCTCGGCCCTTCGTAGTCGTCGCCCCCGGGCTCGAAGTCGTAGCTGCCGACGTTGACCATCTGTGTGACCCACAGCACCACTCGGATCTGGTCGTCGTGCAGCTCTTGCACCAGCTCGCCGAAGTTCGGGTACCGGTTCGGGTTCGGAACGAAGGTGTTGTAGTGCGTCTCCCACGGGCTATCGAGCACCACCGCGCCCACTGGGATGTCGCGCTCGCGAAAGCCTTGCACGAACGCCCGCGTGTCGTCGGCGGTCGAGATGTCCTTGCTGATCCAGGGTTCGAAGGCCCAGCGCGGCGTCGAAAGCGGCGGCGTCGGGACCGACTCGACGGCTGGCTTGCACGGGTCGTCTTCGGCCGGCGCGTCGTCCCCGCCGCAGGCGCAGAGCAGAAGGGCGACAGCCATGGTCAGGCGGCGAAACACCGACCAAGAATACCCGCTCGCCCGGCCGTGTGCCGAGGTATCGTGGACCCGACCGCGAGGTGAGCATGCTCTTCCGCCAACTCTTCGACGCGAGCTCCTGGACGTATAGCTACTTGCTGGCGGATCCGGCCAGCGGCGACGCAGTGCTGATCGACTCGGTGTTCGAGCAGCATCTGCGCGACGCCGCGCTGATCCGCGAGCTGGGGCTCACGCTGCGGTACACCCTGGAGACGCACGCCCACGCCGACCACGTCACCGGGGCCTGGCTGATGCGCGAGGCGCTGGGGTCGGCGATCGTCGTCTCGAGCGCCACCGGGGCACGGGGTGCGGATCGATACGTCGCCGACGGCGATCGGATCGAGCTCGGGGCCTTCTCCCTCGAGGTGCGCGCGACACCCGGTCACACCAACGGCTGCGTGACCTATGTCGCGGCCGACCACACCCTGGCCTTCACCGGCGACGCGCTCTTGGTCCGCGGGGCGGGGAGAACCGACTTTCAGGAGGGCGATCCGCGCCTGCTGTACCGGTCGGTGCACGACAAGCTCTTCACGTTGCCCCCAGAGTGCCTGCTGTATCCGGGGCACGATTATTCGGGTCGGACGGTGACCACGGTCCGCGAAGAGAAAGCGTTCAACCCCCGACTGGGCGGCGAAGCGCGTGAAGAGGACTTCGTGGGGTTCATGAACAACCTGGGGCTACCCCACCCGCGACAGATCGACGTCGCGGTGCCTGCCAATCTGCGCTGCGGACAGCCGGCGGCCGACCAGGGCCTGCCGGCTCGTCCCACGTGGGGCCCGGTGGTCTACACCCACGGCGGGATCTGGGAGATCGATGCGCTCTGGGTGGCAGAACACAGGGCCGAGTTGCAGATCCTCGACGTTCGCGCGCCGGGCGAGCTCGCGGGCGAGCTGGGCCACATCGAGGGCGCCCGCTCGATCCCGCTCGATGCGCTGCGCGATCGCGTCGCTGAGCTGGCCGCGGACCCACCGGTCGTCGCCGTCTGCCAGTCCGGCGTGCGCTCCGCCCAGGCGGCCCGCATCCTCGAGGCCAGCGGGCGCTCGAAGGTCGCCAATCTGGCCGGTGGCATGATCCGCTGGCACGAGCTGGGCCTCCCGGTCGCCGGCGGCCTCGCGGGCTGAGCGCAGGCGCGCCCCGGGCTTTCGGCGAGTTTCGTCAGCGCGAGGAATCTCGGGCGCGAAGGCCGGGTTTCTGCTAGGTTCCGCGCCCTCGCGTCCCCCCGGCTCTTCCGAGGGCGCCACTTCGAGCGCCTCCGATCCGGGTCGCACGCCCACTGACCAGCCGGTCCAGCGACCCGCCGCGGCCCGCGGAACCCCAGGTGTACGAGCATGATCACCACACAAGAGATCTCGATGAGCTTCGGAGGGCGCGTGCTCTTCGATCACGTGAACGTCACCTTCAACGACGGCGAGCGTTACGGCCTCACGGGCCCCAACGGCGCCGGCAAGTCGACGTTCATGAAGATCTTGTCACACGAGGTCGAGCCGACCAACGGAAGCGTTTCTGTACGAGGCAGGCTCGGGGTCCTGGAACAGGACCATTCGACCTATGCCCACCAGCGCATCTTGGACGTGGTGCTCTCGGGGCACCAGACCTTGTGGGCCGCTCTCGAGAAGAAAGCCGAGCTCCTGGCCAAGGGCTCCGACCTCGATGACGAGGACGGCATGCTGCTCGGCGAGCTCGAGATGACCATCGCCGAAGAGGACGGCTACACCGCCGAAGGCGAAGCCACTGCGCTCTTGGTGGGTCTGGGCATCCCGGCTCACCTGCACGAAGAGAAGCTCGAGGTGCTTCAGGGCGGCGACCGCGTGCGCGTGCTCTTGGCCAAGGCCCTGTTCGGCAAGCCCGACAGCCTGCTCTTGGACGAACCGACCAACAGCCTCGACATCTCGAGCATCCGCTGGCTCGAGAGCTTCCTGATCGAGTACAGCGGCGCGCTGGTGGTGATCAGCCACGATCGCCACTTCTTGAACACCGTCTGCACCAAGATCGCCGACGTCGACTACGAGAGCATCATCATCTACTCCGGGGACTACGACGACATGGTCCGGGCCAAGGCCGAAGCCCGCTCCGGGCTCGAGCTGGCCAACTCGGCTCGCCAAGAGAAGATCGAGCAGCTGCAAGAGTTCGTGCGGCGCTTCGGCGCCGGAACGCGTGCCTCGCAGGTGAAGTCCCGCGAGAAGCAGGCGCAGCGCGAGAAGCAGGCCATGGTGGACCTCAAGCGCTCCAACATCCAGCGGCCGTTCATCCGCTTCGATCAGGCGCGCCCCAGCGGTCGCAGCGTCCTCAGCGTGCAGAACTTGTGCAAGCGGTTCGAGACCATCAGCATCTGCAAGGGCTTCAACCTGAGTGTGATGCGGGGCGACAAGATCGCGCTGGTGGGACCCAACGGCATCGGCAAGACCAGCATGCTGCGGATGTTCAAGGGCGATCTGCGCCCCGATGACGGCGAGGTCGGTTGGGGCTTCGAGGCGCGCGTCGAATACATGCCGCAAGAGCACTCGGAGGTCTTGCAGCGCTCGGATCAGACCGCACACGCCTGGCTCTGGAGCTTCAACGGGCGCGCGGACGAAGAGAGCCTGCGCGCGCTGTTCGGGCGACTCTTGTTCAAGAAAGAAGAGCCGCTGAAGCCTACCAAGGTGCTGTCGGGTGGCGAGACGGTGCGCCTGCTCCTGGCCAAGCTGATGCTGGCCGAGCCGAACGTGCTCTTGCTCGACGAGCCCACCAACCACCTGGATCTCGAGTCGATCCGCGCGCTCACCGAGGCGCTCAGCGTGTACGAGGGCACGTGCATCTTCGTGACGCACGACCGCAACATGGTCGAGCGCGTGGCCACGCGCATTCTGGAGATGAGCGTCGAGGGGATCCGTGAGCTCAGCCCCAGCGCCTTCCACGACGGGCAATTCCTGGTGAAGCACGGCACCTACCAGCAGCGCGAAGGCGCACCCAAGCCCGGCAGCATGCGGCTCTAGGGGGTGTCCCTAGTTCTCACTCCGTTGGCGGCGGCGAACGCCCTGCGACGCTTCCGCGCTGTTGAAACGGCCGCCGCCGGTCCCGGCCGGTTTTCACACTCGGGCCGCGCGAGCGCGTTCATCGAGCCCGAAATGGCGCGGGCCCGGGGTGGCAGCTACTTCGGCACCGGCGGAACGACGACCTTGTTGATCGGCACGATGTTCATTCCGGCGGGGTAGCCGTACGAGACGTTGCTGGTGAAGGTGGTGGTCTCGGGCGTGCCCCAGCCCCACACCGTGACGCCGAACGGGCCGTCGCTCGAAATCTCGTGGCGACCCGTGGAGCAGTTGCCGACGGGCTGGAAGTTCCCAGTCATCAGATCCACTCGCGTCCACTCGTAGTCGCCGATGGGCTGCCAACCCGAGACCTTGCCAGCGCAGTCCAGGTTCACGTCGGCGAAGGCGCCGTTCACCTTGGCGCGCACCAAGACCAGGTTGGTCTCGGGGTAGGTCGGGTCGGCGAAGAACACGTAGCGCGGCATGTATTGCTGGGGCGGCACCATCAGCACGAAGTCCGCGTCGCCGTAGCCGTTCATGGCGGGCAAGAACGTCGAACCCGTCATCAGCTGGAAGAGCATGAACGGGTGCTTGTCGTCCTGACTCTTCACCACGAACGGAGTGCCGGTCTGAATCTCGGCGACCTCACCCCGATTGAGCGTTGCCGGCCCAGTCACCCCGCCGGTCCAGCTGAGCGCGGTGCCGTCCACCGCGCCCACCAGGCGCCACACCGCCGGCTCGGTCTTGCGCGGGCGGTGCATCACGCCCACGTACTCGCTGCCCATGGCGCGCACCGGCGGGATCATCTGCTCGGCGTGGTCGGCATACGAGACGCCGACCGGAACGTTGAGCGCCTTCTGCCCGCCCATCAGCCCGACCGGCTTGTTCGACGAGATCACGCTACCGGTGAGCTCGGCATTCTGGGAAAACTGCGCCATCTCGCCGGCGTTCAGGCTGAAGGTCAGCGGGGCGTTGGCCGGGCCGCTGGGCAGCCCGCCGCCGCCGGTGACCGCGGCCACGGGGACTAGAGTCACGTCGGTACCGTTCTCGAGCGCAATCACGTTCATGGTCGGCGGCGCGATGCCGTACTTGTAGGCGTTGACCGCGATGTAGTTCACGTCCCAGGCGCTGGTCGGGATGAGCAATGACGAGCCGGTGACCGCCGCGTTGCCGCCGCCATAGGGCGCAACCTGATAGGCCACGACGGGAACGTTGGTCTTCAGGTGGAACGAGTGGCCCTTGCCCGTGCCGGCGACCATCGGCCCGGCGACCATGGCAGAGGGCACCGGGCAGTGCGCCTTCTCGGTGCCCTGAAGCCCAGCCAAGAACAGGATCGCCACGCCGCCGGGCGCGATGCCCTGGGTCACGCTGGTGGGTTGAAGCTTGAGGCTGGGCCCCGAGCCCTGGGGCACGTACGCGTACTTGTCGATGTCGATCGCCGCGCCGCTGAGCTCGACGCTGACCTTGGCCGGGGTGTCCCAGGTGTTGGCCACGATCACCGCGAAGCAGATCTGGTTGCTCTTCCAGAAGCTGGACTCGCTCATCTCCATGAACGTGGGGTAGTACTCGCAGCCCACGCTCTGCTTGGTCTTGTCGGCGACGCTGCAGGCGTTCTCGCACTTGCCGGTGGTCGGGTCGCAACCGCTCTCGCCGCTGCAAGTGGCGACGACCGCGCCCGAGCAGCTCAGGACCTTGTGGAAATCGCTGGAGCACTTGGCTGCGCAGCCGTCGCCGGTGGGCGAATCGATCAGGATGCCGCCATCGCCGGCGCTGCCCCCGATAGCCCCGCTGCCGCCGCCGCCCCCGCTGCCCCCCAGGCTGGCGTCACCGCCCCCCGCAGCGCCCGTGCCCCCGCCACCCGGCGCCCCGCTGCCGCCGTCGGCCGAGCAACTGGTGACGAGCGCGAACGACGTCACGCAAGAGAGACAAGCGCCTGCAAGCAGGCGAAACCCGACTCGAGCCATGGCGCATGGTAGCGCCGAGCCCCTGCGCCGCAAACCCTCAGGGCATGCGCGCGGGCTTGCCCACGTCGCCACCGCTGCGCACGTGCGCAACTATGGCATCCGAGAGGGCGGTGTCGAGCTTGACGCACTTGTCGCTCACCGTGCCCATGGTGGCGCCTTTGCACTCTTTCTGGCGGTCCTTGTAGGCCTTGTCGAGCTTCGCGTCGTTGCGCATGGCTTCGCGCATTGGGTCGTCGATCAGGCGCCACTCGACCCGGGCGTTCTTCGCCTTGGGGGGGTTCTTGAGGGTCAGCTCTTCTTTGGCCAGGGTCACACAGGACCCGTTCCAGCGCAGGGCGTCGTAGCCGCCGCCGGCCCCGCTCACCTGCATGCCACCCAGATCGTCAGAGCGGTGGCGGAGCACCAGGACTTCCTCGTCGAACTCCAGCTCGTCACTCGACGCGGCCCCGCCCGAGGCGTTCCACGCCTTGGTCTTCCGCGTCATGTAGCCGCGGGTCCACGGCGTCTCTTTCTTGAACATCGAGAGCGCAATGCTGGGAAAGTTGCCCTGGCACAGCCGCTTCACGAAGCCCACCGGCGGCAGACACATGTCGCCCTTCTTCGTGCACTCGGTCGGAAGCTCTTTCGAGTCGGCCTCTTCCTTCTCGCCCTTGTCCGTGGCGGCGGGCTTGGGCTGCACCGAAGCGGGCTCGGACGACTTTGCTTCGACCGGGGTTGCCCCCGATGCGGGCTCGCGCTTGTGCCCCCCGCAGGCGACGATCAGGGCGAGGACGAGCGGGGCCGGTTGGAAACGCAGGGCCATGGGACCCCCGAGAAAACCGAAGGTGGCCGACGGCGTCAAGGTGCTCGCGTGCGAGCGACGATCGAAGTCGCTACCGCGACCACCACGCTGACGATGAACAGCGCGAAGGCCACGCCAGCAACGGCGAACAGGCCTTCCTTCTTGGCGACCTCGGCGAAAGGTCGGTCCGACACGCACACCGGCCGACCCGAGATCAGGCTGACGCGGGGCCCCCCTTGGATCACCTCGCCGCTCACGTAGAGCAAGTCCCCGGTGCCGATCGTCTTGACTGCGAGCTCCACGGGCACCGCCGGGGACAGGCGTTCGCGCTCGATGAAGGCGTTCTTGGCCGCGACCAGCTTCTGGCACAGCGCTGGCGAGAGACCCGGAGGTGGGGCGGACTCGAGGACGCCGCGCCACGCCTCGCGTCGCTCGATCGAGAGCTCGGCCGTCGACATCGGAAGCTCGAGCTCGCCCGAGCCGTCGCGCACCACGCACGGCAGCGCCTGCCGCTCGGAATAGCAACGCCGGCCATCCGCCGAGAGCTCGAGCTCGTAGGCCAGGCACGGCCGCCCGCTCACCGGACCGGTGAGCAACGCCTCGCGCTCGCTCTGCGAGGCGGCGAGACCCACGAAGCCCTGCATGCGCCGCGGGCCCGAGGTGAGCTCGCCGATGGGCCGACCCGGACGGAGCGAGTGGCGCACCATGCCGAGCGACCGCCGCAGCGCAGCACCGGCGACCTGGCTCACCAGCAGCACGCCGGCAAACAGCGCCAGCGCCACCACGCCGAGCAACACCACGAGCGACAGCTGCACCGGGGCAGTATACTCGCCCCATGCGCTTCGAAGCTCGGGTCGCGCTCGGGGTCTTGCTGACCGGCAGCGTGGTGATGCTCGCGTGTGGCAGCAAACGCGATGGCGAGTACTCGCCGAACAACCCCGGCGTGGGGGGCAGCAGCGGCGGCGGCACGGGCGGCCAGAGCGGCACGGGCAGCACGGGCAACGGCGGCAGCGGCAACGGCTCGGGCACCGGCGGGCTCAGCAATTTCGGCGGCGGCGGGCCGGGGTGCGACGGCAAGAAGACGCCGTTCGAAGACGCCTGCGTGATCCACGAGAGCTTCGCGGTGTTCGTGTCACCCAAGGGCGATGACCTGTACGGCGACGGCTCGCGAGCGAAGCCCTACAAGACCTTCGATCAAGCCATCAGCACGGCGGCGCTGGACGACAAGCGCGTGTATGCCTGTGCCACCGCCGGCGCGTTCGACACGCAGATCACCATCGACTCGAACTCGGACGGCGTCGAGCTGTATGGTGGCTTCGACTGCGCGACCTGGGACTACGCGAAGGGCACCCGCACCCTGCTGACCGGCCCGTCGAGCGGCGTGATCGAGCTGGCGGATCTGATCACGGGAACGCGCATCGAGGACTTCGAGATCACCGCAGGCGCTGCCACCTCGCCGGGGACCGCCAGCATCGGCGTGGTGGTGGGCGGGTCGAAGAACGTGCGACTGGCACGGTTGAAGGTGACTGCTGGAACCGGCGCGAACGGCGTGGCGGGGTACAGCACGCCGGGCGTGGCCGATGCGGGCAAGAGCGGCAACCCCGGGAAGAACGCATGCAGCAAAGACGCCCTGGGCGGCGCCGAGACCGTGACTGGCTGCGGCTTCCCCGAGAGCAAGGGCGGCTTCGGCGGCGTGGCGGGCGTCGGTGTCGGCAGCGCGGGCTCGGGCACCGACGGCGCGCCGAGCATGGCGGGCGGCCTGGGTGGCCTCGGCCAGAACGACGCCCTCCCCGGCGGCTGGAGCTGCGCGACGGTCGGCAAGGGCGCGAATGGCGCAGCGGGCGCGAACGGTGACGACGGCGAAGGCAGCACCAGCGCGGGCATGCTCTCGTCCGGCGGGTGGAGCTCGAGCTCGGGCGGCTATGGACAGAACGGCGGCAACGGGCAGGGCGGCGGCGGGGGCGGCTCGTTGAAGGCGCCGTCGAGCTGCGGCCCGACGGGACCGAACCCGCCGATCGGCGCTTCCGGCGGCGGCGGCGGCAGCGGCGGCTGCGGGGGAATCGGCGGCGAAGGTGGCAAGGGCGGCGGCGCGAGCATCGCCATCACCGTGCACCAGTCGGGCGTGACGATCACCGACTGCGATCTGTTTGCGAAAGCTGGCGGCAAGGGCGGCAACGGCGGCAAGGGGCAACCCGGCGGCAACGGCGCGCCGGGCGCGGCCGGGGGCACCGGCGCGTGCGCGGGCGGTGCCGGCGCGAAGGGCGGCAACGGCGGACAGGGGGGCGGCGGCGCGGGCGGGCCCAGCATTGGCCTGGCGTTCAAGGGCGACAAGCCCACGGTCACCGGGGGCAGCATCCAGATCGCAAGCAGCGCAGCCCCGGGCGGAGCCGACGGCGCCGGTCAAAGCACGGGCGCGGGCGCCGGCGGGGCAGGCCTGCTCGCCAAGGAACACGAGTTCAACTGAGACCGCGCGTCACTCCACGGTCACGGTCTTCGCCAGGTTGCGGGGCTGATCGACGTCCGTGCCCTTCAGATCGGCGATGTAATACGCCAACAGCTGGAGCGGAACCACGGCGGCCACCGGCTGGGTGAGCTCGGGCATCTTCGGTAGCTCGAGCACCCACTGCGCCAGCTTCTTCGCCTCGGCGTCGCCTTCGGTCACCACAGCGATCACCTGACCATCGCGCGCGCGCACCTCTTGCAGGTTGGACAGGGTCTTCTCGTACTGACGATCGCGCGGCATCACCACCACCACCGGCATGTTCTCGTCGATCAGCGCGATGGGGCCGTGCTTCATCTCGCCGGCGGCGTAGCCCTCGGCGTGGGAGTAGCTGATCTCTTTGAGCTTCAGCGCCCCCTCGAGCGCGATCGGGTACCCCAGGCCGCGCCCCAAGAAGAGCATGTGGGGCGCGTTGTGCCAGTGCCGCGCCACCTGGTGAATGTCGGCCTTGCGTGCCAGCGTCCAGCGCAGCTCGTTCGGCAACTCGAGCAGCGCCTGCAAGATCTCGCGCCCGCGCTCGGCATCCAGGGCGCCGCGGCGCCGGCCCAGGTGCACCGCGAGCAAGAGCAGCGCCACCAGCTGTGTGGTGAAACACTTGGTCGACGCCACCCCGATCTCGGGCCCCGCGTGGGTGTAGAGCGAGCCATGGCTGGCCCGCGGAATGGCGCTGTCGAGCACGTTGGCAATGGCCAGCACGCGCGCGCCACCCTCGCGCGCGGCCTTGACCGCGGCCAGCGTATCGGCGGTCTCGCCGGACTGGCTCACCGCCACGACCAGATCTTTCGGCCCGAACACCGGGTCGCGATAGCGCACCTCGCTGGCCAGCTCGGTGTGGGCAGCCACGCGCGCCAGCTGCTCGATCCAGTAGCGGCCCACCAGCGCGGCGTGGTGACTGGTGCCGCACGCCACCAGCACCACACGCTCGATGCTGCGCGCCGCCTGGGCGTCGAGCCCCAGCTCGGCCTCGACCACGTCGCCTTCGTCCAGGTTGATGCGCCCGCGCAGCGTGTCTTCGACTGCTCGTGGCTGCTCGAAGATCTCCTTGAGCATGAAGTGCTTGTAGCCGCCCTTCTCGGCCTGCACCGCGCTCCAGTCGATGCGCCTCGGCGCGCGCTCCACGGGCTTGCCCTCTACCGTCTCGATGCGCACGCCGCTGGCGGTGAGCTCGGCCATCTCGCCATCTTCCAGGAACAGCATGTTGCGCGTGCTGCCGAGCAGCGCAGGAATGTCGCTGCCGCAAAGCGTTTCGCCCTCGCCCACGCCGACCACCAGCGGCGAAGCGTTCTTGGCGATCACCAGCCGGTCGGGCTCGCGCCGGCTGATGGCAGCCAGGGCATACGCGCCGCGCAGGCGGCCCAGCGCCTGGCGCATGGCCGCGAACAAATCGGGCGCCCCCTGCTCGAGCGCGCGGTGGATCAGATGCGCGACGATCTCGGTGTCGGTGTCGCTGGCGAAGCGCACCCCGCTGGCTTGAAGCTCGTGCTTGAGCTCCAGGTAGTTCTCGATGATCCCGTTGTGCACCACCGCCACGTCGCCCGCTGCGTGCGGGTGCGCGTTCTGCTCGCTCGGGCGCCCGTGGGTGGCCCAGCGCGTGTGACCGAGCCCGGTGCTTCCGCAGAGCGGCCGTTGCTCCAGCGCGTTCGCCAGGTTCTCGAGCTTGCCCGCGGCGCGCACCACCTCGATCTCGCGACCGTCGTGCACGGCCAGCCCAGCCGAGTCGTAGCCGCGGTACTCGAGGCGGCGGAGGCCGTCGAGCAGAATGGGAGCCGCCTTCTTGGGTCCGACGTAACCGACGATGCCGCACATGCTGGTGGTTCCTCTGTTTCCGCGGGGGCCGCGCCGGTTCAAGCCCGGGGCCTCCGGTATTTCCCACTCGGCCGGCGAGATGGCCAGTTTTTCGCGGGGTCAGCAAGAAGGACGCAACTCGGGCCGCGCCCGGCCCGATGGGGGTCGCATGACCGAACCGATTGGAACCGACCCGCGCCGCCGGCAAATCGAGGAACCCGGCGGCGGCTACTGTGCACCGGACGGCACCATCCAGTATGCGTCCGGGCCGCAGATCGCCCCGCCCGCAGATAAGTCGAAGGCGTCGCCTTCGGCGGCGACCACCGAGCCGCTCACGCCGGCGGTCGAGCAGCTCGCTGCGCGTTACCAGAAGAAGCCGAAGCCGTTCCGCGCGGTCGCATTCGAGAAGAAGCGCGGCGACTCCGAATTCGCCTTGGGGGTCGCGACGCAGTCCGATGGTCGGGCTCGCGGCGGCCGCGCCAGCGTGGTCGAAGCCAAGGTGGGCGTCTCTTCCACCAGCGAAGTCAGGGCTTCTGGCGTCAGCGGGAAAGGAGCCGTCGGCATCGACAACCCCGATGGCAGCACGGGGTTTCACGCCGGAGGTGGGGGCGCGTTGGCGAGCGTCGAGTGGTCGTATTCGTCGGGGGGGGACTCGATGTCGATCGGGCTCGACGTGGGAGTGAGCATGGGGGCGAGCGTGGGCGTGCGCGACGCCAACGGCAACGGCGTCCCCGAAACGTGCTGGAGCGTGGATGGCCTGGGACCGCTGTCGATCGGGGCGTGCACGGAAGATGCGGCTCCCCCTCAGAACGATGGACCGCAAAACGGATCGCGCGGCACGGGCTCGAAGGCGAGCTCCACGGGTTCTGGCGGCACCTCGGGCTGGTGACCAAGGAGCAATCACATGGACCAACTTCTCGCTTTCAGTCTCCCGGCCGCATTCGCCGCGGAGTGGCTGGTGTACCTGCTGGGGCCCAGGGTGCTCGGTCGCCTTGCATTCATCCCGATCGGTGACGAGGAGCGGCTAGAGCTCTCGGCACGCGAGCAAGAGGTGCTCGGGGCGTTACCCGACGCCGAAATCAGAGCTGACGCCTACACCACGTGGCTCAGACCAGCGGCACGGGAAATCGTCAGTGCCGGCCGCTGGCAGCTCTCGCGCCACAGAATGGGCATCGCCACCACGCACTTCCGGCTCGAAGGTCCCGTCGTCGTCGCGCGCACGCGGCTCTTCCCGTTCCCGTCGGCACTCTGGCTTCTGGGGCTGGTGGCCGTGGTGACCAACCCTGCGTTCGTGCTGCTGGTGGCTCCACTGTTGTTCTTCGCCGTGCTCGGCCCGCGACACGCCCTGCTGCACGCTCGAGCGGTCGCCTTCGACGAGCTCGCCGACATGATCGCAGAGCGCGCAGACGCCGCCGCTGGCTCGAGCAGGGAAACCGCCCGAGAATCCTGAGCTGATCGTCCGGCGGCTTCAGCCCTTCAGAGCTTCAGCGCCACCGATGATCTCCATCAGCTCGGTGGTGATGGCCGCCTGTCGAGCGCGGTTGTAGCTCAAGGTCAGACGGTCGATCATTTCGGCCGCGTTCTTGGTGGCCGAGTCCATGGCCGTCATCCGGGCGCCCAGCTCGCTGGCCATGCTCTCGAGCAGCGCGCGCAGCACGCTGATCTCGACGTACATCGGGACCAAGCGCTCGAGCAGCGCCTCTTTGTTCGGCTCGAAGATGAACTCGCGCTCGTAGCTGGGCTCGGCTGCCTCTTCCACCGCCGCCACCGGCAGCGGGAACAGCGGCTCGCCCACCACCCGCTGGGTCATGGCGCTCTTGAACTCGTTGTACACGACCAAGATCGCGTCGACCTCGCCGGCCAGGAACGGCCTCAGCACCACGCGGGCCACCGCGCGCGCCTGCTCGAGGTCGAGGCGGTCCCAGATCCCCGAGAAGACGTGCATCACCGGCGCGTTGCGGCGCTTGAAGAAGTCACGCCCCTTGCGACCGATGACCGCGATCTGCACCTTCTGGCCCTGCGCTTCGCGCTCGCGCCACTGGCGCTCGGCCAGACGAAGAATGTTGGTGTTGAATGCGCCACACAGACCACGGTCGCTGGTGATGACCAGCAAGAGCACGTTGTTCTCGGGCCGACGCGCCAAGAGCGGGTGCTCGGCATCCACGCCACCGCCGCCCTCTTCCAGGCGGCGATTGGCGGCGGCCGTCACCTCCGCCAGCACGTGGCCCGCCTTCACGGCATAGGGTCGAAGCGCCAAGATCCGCTGCTGAGCGCGGTTCAGCCGAGCACCGGCCACCATCTTCATGGCGCGGGTGATCTTCTGAGTGCTCTTGACCGAGACGATGCGCTTGCGAATCGCTTTGAGGTTGGCCATCAGACCTCACTCGTCTTCGGCGCTCGCGACGAAGTTCTTGACGAACTTCTTCAGGACCTTGTCGAGCTTCTTCTTGATCTCGTCGGTGATCTCGCGCTTCTCGCGGATGTCCGACCACAGGTCGGGGTGCTTCTCGTCCACGTGGCGGTAGAGCTCTTGCTCGAACTCCTTGAGGGACTCGACCGGCAGCTTGTCGACGAAGCCGTTGGTGCCGGCGTAGATGATGAGCACCTGCTTCTCGACCGGAAGCGGGACGTACTGCCCCTGCTTGAGCAGCTCGGTGAGGCGCTGGCCGCGCTCGAGCTGAGCGCGTGTCGAGGCGTCCAGGTCGCTGGCGAACTGGGCGAAGGCCGCCATCTCGCGGTACTGGGCGAGGTCGAGGCGCAGGGTGCCGGCGATCTTCTTCATCGCCTTGATCTGGGCGTTGCCGCCCACGCGGCTCACGCTGATGCCGACGTTGATGGCCGGGCGAACGCCGGAATAGAACAGGTCGCCTTCCAAGAAGATCTGGCCGTCGGTGATCGAGATCACGTTGGTGGGGATGTACGCCGACACGTCACCGGCCTGAGTCTCGATGATCGGCAGTGCGGTCAGCGAGCCGCCCGAGTGCGGATCGTGGGCGATCTCGAGCTCGTCTTTGTTGGGCATCGCGGCCAGAGCCTTCTCGGCCTCGTGCTTGGCTTCTTCACCCAGGTGCGCCTTCTTGTCCGCACCCAGGAAGGCCCAGTCACCCGCCGGAACGGTCTGGCCCTTCTTCACGACGAACCAGCGGTGGGCCAGCTTGGCGGCGCGCTCGAGCAGACGCGAGTGGATGTAGAACACGTCGCCCGGGTACGCCTCGCGCCCCGGCGGGCGGCGCAAGAGCAGCGACATCTGACGGTAGGCGACGGCCTGCTTCGAGAGATCGTCGTAGATGCAGAGCGCGTGGCGACCGGTGTCGCGGAAGTACTCGCCGATGGTCACGCCGGTGTACGGGGCGAGGAACTGGAGCGGCGCCGTCTCGGTCGCCGAGGCCATGACCACCGCGGTGTAGTCCATGGCGCCGTGGGCCTTCAGCTTCTCGACCACCTGCGCCACGGTCGACGCCTTCTGGCCGATCGCGACGTAGACGCAGAAGACGTCTTTGCCCTTCTGGTTGATGATGGTGTCGATGGCGATGGCGGTCTTGCCGGTCTGGCGGTCGCCGATGATCAGCTCGCGCTGGCCACGGCCGATGGGGATCATGCCGTCGATGGCCTTGAGCCCGGTCTGCAGCGGCTCCCTCACCGGCTGCCGGCCGATGATGCCGGGCGCCTTCACCTCGATACGGCGGCGCTGGGCGCTCTCGATGGGGCCCTTGCCGTCGATCGGCTGCCCGAGGGCGTTCACCACGCGGCCCATGACCGCCTCGCCCACCGGCACGTCGGCGATGCGGCCGGTGCGCTTGACGGTGTCGCCCTCTTTCACCGACGTGGCGTCGCCGAGGACGGCGATGCCGACGTTGTCTTGCTCGAGGTTCAGAACCAAGCCGTAGACCCCGCCCGCGAACTCGACGAGCTCGCCAGACATGGCGCCTTCGAGGCCGTACACGCGGGCGATGCCGTCACCGCTGGTCAGAACGGTACCGGTCTCGGTGACCACGGCGGCGCGATCGAAGTTCTGGATCTGCTTCTTGATGATTTGGCTGATTTCGTCGGCGCTGAGCTGCATGGTTCTCTATTTCCTGAAAAAGAATCCTCAAACCTGAAGCAGACTCCGCTCCAGTGCCTGGAGCCTTCCCTTCAGACTCCCATCGATCGTGTTGTCGCCGAGCTTGGTCACCACGCCCGAGATCAAGCTCGGGTCGTGCTCGCGCTCGATGACCACCTTCTTGAGGGTCTTGGCTTCCAGCTTCTGTGCGAGCTTCGCGTAAAAGTCTTCGGAGAGGGGAGCGGCGCTCGTCACCTTGGCGCGAACCACACCCGCCTTCTCGTCGGCGAGGCTGCCCAGGCGCTTGGCCACGTCGGGCAACGCCGCCAGGCGACGGCGAGCGGCCAGCACCCGGACGGAATTGATGGCGTGCTCGCCCAGACCGAGCCGCGACCCGATCTCTTTCAAGATGCCGTCCCGCTGATCTTCGGGAACAAGGGGGTTTTCGGCGACCATGCGCAGCTCTTTGCTGCTGGCAAACACGGCGGCGAAGCTTCGCACCTGCTCGCTGAGCTGGCTGAGCTGACCGGTCTCGACGCCGAGCTCGAAGATGGCACGAGCGTAGCGGTCGACGATGGCTGAGCTGATCACGCTTGGCCTCCCTTGGTGACCACGGCCTGGTCGAGCGCGGCCAGGTACTCGTCGGCCATGCGGGCGTGATCGGCCGCGCCGATTTCTTTCGCCAGGATCGAGCCGGCGCTCTTGACGGCGCCCTCGACGGCTTCACGCACCAGCGCCTGACGGGCAGCCTTCAGCTCTTGCTCGATCAGCAAGCGCGAGTCCCGTTCCATCCGCAGGCTGCGTTCTTTCGCCTCGGCCAAGATGCGGGCGCGCTCGGCTTCACCGGCCTCGCGCATCTCGCGCTTCAGTCGCTCGATCTCTTCGTCCACGTGCGCGAGCTTCTCTTCGTACTCGGCCAGACGATCGGCAGCCTCTTCCTTCATCCGGGCAGCGTCGTCCATGCCCTGCATGATGGTGGCCTTGCGCTTCCGCACCGCCTCGCCCAGGGGCCGCTTGCCGAAGCGATAGATGACGTAGAACAAGATGCCGGTGTTGAGCAGCATCGCGCCGAGCGGCGGCTGCATGCCCTTGGGGCGAAACAGCAGATTCGGTTCGTGGGTGTCGGTCTCGGCCAGCATCCCGTAAAACCAGTTGATCGGGCCGGGACCGTGATCGGCGCCGTGGCCCCCGCCGTGCGCGTCGGTCTCGCCGCCCGCCGGTGCGTGGGCGCCCGGCGCGGCGTGGGGCGCCGACTTCTCGGCCCAGGCCGTGCCGGTCAAGAACAGGGCGACGGCAGCCAGCAGCGCTGGCAGGGCGTGGGTGCGGCTCATCGGCTCACCTCGCGACCGAGCACCCGTGCCGCGACCTCGCGCGAGATCTGCTCGGTTTGCCGCCCCAGATCGAAGCGGATCGCGCTGACCTCGGTCTCGACCTTCTTGCGGCCCTCGTCGACGATCCGGGTCGAGACCACCCGCGCGTCGCGGAGGATCTGAGCTTCGAGCTTGGTGGTTTCGGCACGCAGGTGGTCGCGCTCTTCGGCGGCGACGCGGTGCACCCGCTCCAGCTCGGACTCGTACCGCCGAAGGAGCTGGCCAGCTTCTTCTTGCATCGAGCGAGCCTCGGCGCGGGCGCCTTCGGTGCGCTTCTCGCGCTCTTCGAACACCCGCAAGATGGGGTCGAACAAGAGGGGTTTGAGGACGACGATGAGCAGCGCAAAGATGCCCATCTGCAAGACGAAGGTCTTGTCGAAGTCGATGCTGATTCCCCCGCTCATCGCGGCACCGAGCATGGGATGGTCGATCACGGTGGTCACCTGGCAAGGCCCGAGTCGGGCTCGGGAGCTTTCGGGAGTCCGAGTGCGCCGGACCGGACGAGGGGCCGAGAGGGCTGTGCGCCACACACGATTCCTCGCCGACGGCGCGCGCGACGTACCACCTCGCGTTCGGCGTGTCTAGCGCAGTGCGTGATGACCGCTCTGGCCCGGATCACCCCCAGTGGTGGGGCTCGAAAACCCGCGTGAGCACCGGCGCCGCGAGCCGCTGCAAGGCTTCGGCGTATGGCGGCCCACCCGCCGGCGGGCGGGCGTCGGGGGCCACGTCGAGGAGCGGCCGCAGCGCGAAGCTCCGCTCTGCCAAGCGCTCGTGAGGAATACGGAGGCCCGGGGTGTCGACCACCACGCCGTCGGCCCACAAGAGGTCCAGGTCGATGGTCCTGGGCCCCCAGCGCTCCCGGCGCTGCCGGCCCAGGTCACGCTCGATCTCGAGCAGCGCCGCGAGCAGCCTCGCGGGGTCGAGCGCGACCTCGAGGGCGAGCGCGGCGTTCAAGAAGGGCCCCTGCTCGGGTCCACCCCACGCCGCCGACTCGTAGACCGCCGAAAACGCGAGGACGCGGCCCAGCCCGCGGATCTGGTCGGCGGCCCGCACCAGGTGAACGAGCCGGTCACCCAGGTTCGAACCGAGCCCGATGACGTAGCGCGCCGGCAGGGGCATTGCGGGCGCCAGGCTAGCGCGATATCGATGGGTGATGCTGGGGCTCACGCCCGGTGAGGCATTCGTCGTGGGTTTCGTGGTGGTCGCGGTGCTCACCGCCGGCTGGTGGCCCCGGCTCGGCGCGGCGGCCGGCGCGGCCCTGTCGGGCAAGCGGGGCGAACGCTGAGATTGGCCAAGAGGTCGCGAAGCCGACCGCATCTGCCGTAGACTGCTCCCATCGTGGGTTCCGAAGGCTCGGGCGGCGAATCGAGCGCGCCGCGCGACGAACAGCTCATCTTCATGAGTGACGCTTCGGCAGAGGCCGAGCGTCTGATGAGCGCGCTTCGCAGCCGCGGGTACAACGTGGTCGAGGTCCCCCTCGCCCTGCTCGTCGGCCGCGTGTCGGTGCAGAAGCCTGCCCTCATCTTGTGCGATGTGGACGCGGCTCCGGCCCTGGACCAGGTGCGTCGCCTGCGTGAGGTGCCGGGCGGTGGACAAGTCGACATCGTGTTCTTCGGCCAGCCCAGCCGCTCTCTGGACGAGCTGCGCGACGACGTCTTCCACGAGTCGAGCGGGTTCTTCGTTCGGCCCGTCGATACCTTCGGCCTGCTACGCAAGGTCGAAGCCTTGATCGGCCCGCCGTCGGAGCCCGATCCCTCGCGCCGCGCCGGCACCGGACCGTCGAGTCGGCCGCCGGCTGCGCTGCCGCGATCCGCGGACTCGGGTCGACCCGCCTCGCGACCCGAGACGATCTCTTCGACGCCTCCGACGCCACCTGCGTCCCCGGGCGCCCGTGCAGCGTCGACCACGCCGCCGAAGGTGAGGCGGCCGTCTCCGATCCCGGAGTCGGGGCCGAGCTCGCTGCCTCCAGCTCACGCCTCGGTGCCACCCGAGCTCACCAGCTCGATCCCAGCCCCTGAGCCCAGCCTGCCGCGGCCGATCCCCCTGGGCTTCGGCGTCGATCCCGACGGGCTCGGCTCGCCCATCGGCCGACACGTGGTGAAGTCCGAGATCAGCGCCGAGCTGGAGGGCATCTTGGCTCGCGCCGAGCGGCGCATCGGCGGAGCGGACGGCTCGCAACGCGCCCCGGCGTCGCTGCGGCTCACGCCGGAAGACGAAGTGGACGCGGTGTTGCCTGCGGACGTTCTGTCCGCGCTGGATGAACCGCTGGACATCGACGACGAGGACGACGACGAAGGCGGTGGGACGGGCACCGGCGGCGGCTCGGGCTCGGGCGGAAGCGCGCGAACGGGCTTGCTCACGGCCTCGGGCACCGCCGCGGGGCGCACCGGCGTGGGGGCGCTCGGGCCCGTCCCGACGGGGGGTGGCGAGTCGCAGGGCGGGGCCGGCCCCACGGCGCCGCCGCCGGCGCGCGAGCGCGAGTCGCCGATGCTTCCGTTCGACGAGCCGCCGAAGACTCCGCCGGCGCTGCCCTCCCGTCCGCCCGAGCCCCCGAGCCAATCACCCCAATCGGTGAGCGCGCTGAGCGCGATGACCAGCATCGAACCGCGATCGCTCGGCTCACGCGACGTGGAGCCCCACACCTCGGTGCTTCGGCCGACTCCGTTGCCGCCCGCACCCACCCCCGACGGGATCCGGCTGGGTCGTGTCACTCAGGTCGAGGCGCCGCCGGGCGAGTCGGTCTTGCCCGAGCCGCCCAGGCCAGGGCCCCTCGAGATCCCTCAAGCGCTCGGGCGCGGCGACAGCGCGGTCGGCCTGGCACGCGCGATTCGCTCGCGCTTCACCGGCGCCGTCGCGTTCGAATCCGATGCTGGGATCCGGCGCATCGTGTTGCGTGATGGAGACTTCGTCACGGCCGCCTCGGGCATCGCCACCGAGTCGCTGGTCGCGTTTCTGACCGAACGCGGGACCCTGGCGCCGGACGTGCAGAAGGCACTGGGGCACAAGCTTCCGCCGTTCGGGCGTCACGCGGGCGCGGCGCTGATTGCCCACGGCCACCTGCGGCAAGACGAGCTCTGGCCCGTGCTCAGGGCCCACGCCGAATGGCTGGTCGGGCGCGCGCTGGAGATGACCGCCGGCTCTGCCGGGCTGGAGCGCGACATCCCGGCTCGCCTGCAGGCCGAGCCGGCAGTGTTCGGCGGAGCCACGGGGGCAGAGGTCTACGTGGAGATCGTACGCCGCGTGGTCGCACCCGAAGAAGCGGAGTCGCGGCTGGGCGGCCCCCGCGCGCGCCTGATCGACGGACCGAACCCGGCGCTCTTGACCGAGTGCGCCCTGTCGCCGGAAGAAGCCGCCTGGGTCGGGCGTGCAAAAGCCGCCACGCTGGGCGAGGTCGCGGGCGCCGGCGCGCCGCGGGACCTCTTGGCGGTGGTGTATGCGCTGGTGCAACTCGGAGTGCTGGAGGCACTGTCGCCCGCGCAGACGCCGCCCGAGAAGAAGCCCGACTCTCCGCGGGTGTACGACGCGCTGGACGAGCAGGCCCTGCGCGCGCGCATCCAGGCCCGCAAGGCCCTGGTCGAAGAGGGCGACTACTTCGCGCTGCTGGGCGTCACCAAGGGCGCCACGAGCTACGACGTGCAGCGCGCGTACGGTGACCTGCGGCGAGAGTTCGAGCCGAGTCGCATCCTGACCGCCAGCACGGCAGGCCTGCGAGAAGACGTGGACTTGATCCTCGAAGTACTCGACGAGGCCTACGAGATCCTGTCCGACCAGCTGCGGCGCGAGCGGTATCGCCGCGCGCTCGAGGCCACGCCGAGCTGAGGTGCTCGCAGCTCAGTGCGAGCACGCAGGCGAATGCACGTGTGCCCGAGCAATGGCACGGTGGTTCAACACGTGCGCCGCGACCAGCACGCTTCCGCCCAGCGCGGTGGCGGCCGACTCGAGCGTCACCGACAGCCCCGGCGCGAAGGCTGCGCCGCCGAGCATGACCACACCCACGGCCCCGAGGAGCGGCACGCGCCGCGAATGGTGCACCCGGTAGCCCGGAACGAAGGCCAACACCGCCACCAGCAGCACCACCACCGCCAGCACCTGGTGCAATGCGTCGTTCGCCAGGAACGAGAGCCCAAGCGCAGGCAACAGGCCGAGCGCGAGCGGGACCGCGACACAGTGGGCCACGCAGGCGATCGAGACGATCATGCCCAACGTGTCCATGCGGCGGACACGGGCCTCGATTTCGGCTTCGGAGCTGGCCACGGAGGGGGGAACCCATAGCCCACGCGGCGCCCTCGTTCAACGCGCGCCACGGAAATCCGTGGTAGCATCCACGGCGTGCGCGGGTTCGTTCGGGCGCTGACCCTGGGTTCGGTCGCGGCAGCGACCTGGATCTCGCCGGCTTTCGCCGACGCGGGCACCGACCCCTGGGACGTGCTGGCGGCCTACTGCAGCGAGACGGATCTGGAGTGCACGACAGCCAAGCTCTCGTACGCCAAGACCATCTCGCTCCCGGTTGCCTTCGACTTCGACACGGGCTGGGTGCCCCAGGGCAGCGACCTGCAGGTGCGCTTCTTCCTCAAGATCCCCGCAAGCACCACCGTCGAGCTCGACGGCGCGCTCGAGACGACGTGGCCCGAGGCGATGACCCTGGCCACCCCGGGCGGGACCCACGGTCTCTTGAAGTTCGACTACGGGCTCGAGCTGGGCGCGAAGGCCAAGCTCGACGTGGCGGTGGTCGGCGTGCCGGTCAAGTGGGAGGGGGACATCCCTTACGTTCCCAAGGTCAAGTTCCACCTCGCCGCCGAGACGACGTTCGCCCCCTGGGCCTTCGCGCCGAACGTGGCCTCGGCCACGGGCAAGAGCGACAAGCTTCGTCTGTTCGAGGTCAACCTGCTCGACATGCTCGGCATCCCCAAGCAGCTCAGCAAGGGCGGGGTCGCGGTGGACGTGTCCGGTGACCTGACCGCGAAGTATCAGACCGAGCGCATTCGCATCGAGCCCGCGAAGGTTACCGAGACGCCAATCACCAGTGCCGGCGGCACCACCACCCGAGCGTTCCCGGGCGGCGCGTTCGTCGAGTACGACGTGTTCCCCGAAGGGCGCGTCGACTATGCCGGGACCTTGCACCTGATCCCGACGTTCTTCGTCGAGGTGCTGGGCAAAGACTTCAACATCCCAGTCGTCGACATCCCGGTGTCGTTCGACATCGGCAAGCAAGATTTCGTGTTCGACCCGGTCCGGGTGCACGTGCCGCTTCCGGATCTGGACGACCCGGTCACCGAGCTGGATTTCGGCGGCGTGGCCATCGGCGACTCGAAGACGCTGACCGTGACGCTGAAGAACGTGGGCGAGGCCAAGGCGCGCGCCACCGGGTTCTTCGACGCCGCCGCCCCCAAGGCCTTCTCGACGGTGAAGCCCGAGGTGCTGGTCGCTTCGCAAGGGGCCGAGGCGTACGGGGTGAAATTCACGCCGGACAAGCGGGGGAAGGTCACCACCGTGCTGACCCTGGTCACCAACGACCCGGACGAACGCTTCATCAAGGTGGCGCTCTCGGGTCAGGGTCTCGGAAACGCTCCGGCCGACGCCGGCGTCCCGGCCGACGGCGAAGCCGGCGACGACGGGGGCTGCGGCTGTCGGGCCGCCCGCCCGAGGCCGGCCGCCGGGCTCTGGTTCTTCGCCCTGGCGGCGCTGGCCGTCCGCCGCCGGCGTTCGTAGAAATTATCTGCAAGCTCGCCCGCCGCCGGGGTCAGACCCTCGATGGCGGCGATCAAGACACGGACGCCGGCAGCCGCCGTCTTCGCGAGCCTGGTGCTCGCCGCATGCGCACAGGCGACGGGCGTCGGAGAGGAGGACGAAAGCGCAATCGGGGCGGGCGGCGGGGTGGCCAGCCCGGGCTGCAGACCAGAGAGCGGGTGCTCGTCGTGCACCGGCTGCATCGCCGCGTGCATCTGCGCGACCGGCGACAAAGTCGGCTGCGTCGAGAGCTGCGGCCCGCCCGGTGGTCCTCCCCCGCCCCCGGACCCACCGCCACCCCCCGGTGGCGGTGGCAGCGACGGCCAAGGCGGCGGAAGCAGCGGCGGCGGCAGCCCCGGCGGCGGTGGGTGGGGCGGCAGCCCAGCCGGCGGCGGCGGCGGCGCCGGCAACTCCGGCGGTGGGGGCGGCAGCGGAGGCACAGTCAACCCGGGCGGCGGCGGCGGGAGCGGCGGCGGCAGCATCTGCCCCTATCCGAGCGGGCCTTACGGGACCTCGGTGGGGAAGGTACTCGACCCGAACCTGAGCTGGCAGGGGTTCGTGGACGGATCCACCTCGCCCTCGACCATCTCGGTCAAGGACTACTTCGACTGCGACGGCAAGCGCGGGATCCACGCCGTCTTCTTCTCGGAAGCGGCCGTCTGGTGTGGGGCCTGTCAGACCGAAGCGTCCGAGCTGAACGCACAGATGGCGGGCGGCTGGGAGAAGAAAGGCATCGAGGTCTTGATGCTGATCATCCAAGACAAGACCGGCGCTCCGGCGCAGCTGAAGCACGCCGAATCCTGGAAGAACACGTTCAAGGCACAGAAGTGGAGCTGCGCCGCCGACCCCGGCTTCACCTTCAAAGGGCCCGGCTCGAACGGCCTGCCGCTCGGCGTGGTGGTCGACCCGCGAACGATGAAGGTCGTGGCACGAGACGAAGGTTACGACCCCAACGCCACGGCGCTGGTCCAACTCGCGGCCAAGAACGCCAAGTAGCCCGCCCGCCGTGCTAGGGTCGCGTCCCATGGACGCTACCGAGGTCGCAGCGCTGCGAGCCGAGGTCGAGCGGCTGCATCAGCGCGTGGCAGAGCTGGAGCAGAGGTCGAGCCACGACCTGGCGACCTTCTTCGCCTCGCTCTTGCAGGCGTTGCCGGCGGTCGTGGTCTGGTTCGACTCCGAGTTGAAGATCCGCTTCGTCAGCCACTTGGTTCCCGGGCTGCGAGAAGAAGACGTCGTGGGAAAGCCGGCGCTGGACTTCATCACCGCCGAAGACAGGGAGCGCGCCCTGGCCACCACGCGGCAGGCACTGCGCACGGGCGAGACCGGGTCGTACGAGACCACCGGGCCCGGACCCCACGGCCAGCTGCGCCGCTATCGCGTGTTCGTCACTCCCGCGCCCAGCTCGGACGGCAGCGTCGGTGGGTGCTTCGTGGCGCTGGACATCTCGCGCTTGATCGAGCAAGAGCGCGCGCTGGCCGAGGTCGAGCAGAAGCTGCGCATCGCCCTGTCGTCCACCGGGGTGGGCCTGTGGACCTGGGACATCGCGAGCGGCGAGGTGCTCTGGGACGACGGCATGCGGCGAGTGATGGGCCGAACCGAGCCCCTGGACTTGCCCGCCTACCTGGAGCATGCCGCGCACCCCGACGATCGGGAAGCGATCCGGCTCTCGGGCGAGCACGCCGTGGCGAGCGGGCGCTTCGAGCCGGTCACGCACCGCATCGTGCGCCCGGACGGCGAGGTGCGCTGGGTGCTGGCCATGGGCGAGGTCCAGTGCGACCCCAGCGGGCGCCCGCTGCGCTTCATGGGGGGCAACCTGGACATCACGGCGCAGCGTGACCTCGAAGAGCAGCTGCGGCTCGCCCACAAGATGGAGGCGGTGGGGCGGCTGACCGCCGGCGTCGCGCACAACTTCAACAACATGCTGATGGTCGTGATGCCCAGCCTCGACCTCTTGCGCAGAGTCGTCCCCGAGTCGCACGCCGCCCTCCTCGACCACGCCGCGGGGGCTTCCGAGCGCGCAGCCGACATGGTGCGCAAGCTGATGACGTTTGCGGGCCAGCGCCGCCGGGTCGACCCCGGCATCTGCGACGCGGGCGACCTCGCCATGCGCATCACGTCGATGTGCGAGCGCACGTTCGACCGGCACATCGCCCTGACCTGCGAAACCGCTGACAGCGAGCTGCGCGTCCGCGCCGACGAAGGCGACCTCGAGCAGGTCGTGATGAACCTCTTGCTCAACGCGCGGGACGCCGTGCTCGACGCGAACCGCGAGCACCCACGGATTGAAACTTGGGTCAGGCGGCACGAAGACGACCCACGCCTGCCCGGCGCCGGCCCGATCGTCGTGATCGTGGTCAAGGACAACGGCTCGGGGATGAGCGAGCAGGCGAAGAGCCATGCGTTCGAGCCGTTCTTCACCAGCAAAGACGTCGGGCGGGGCACGGGGCTCGGCCTGGCAACCAGCTACGCCATCGCGCGCGACCTGGGCGGGCTGATCGAGCTCGAGTCGACTCTCGGCGTGGGCACGACCGTCACCGTGCTGCTCCCCGCCAGCGGTCCCGTGCTGCGACAGCTGCCCTCCGATCCGCTCCCGCCGCCGGCACCCGCCAACGCCAGCGTGCTGGTGATCGACGACGAGCCCCTGATCTTGCGCCTGGTGGCGCAGGCGCTGACGGACCTTGGATACCGCGTGCAGACCGCCGGCGACGACTCCACGGCTCTTGCCCTGCTCGAGCGCGAGCGCGTCGACGTCATCTTGCTCGATCGCTCCATGCCGGGGACGCCCGGCACAGCCTTGCTCGCGTCGCTACGCGCGCTCGCGCCAAGCGCCAAGATCGCTTACTTCACCGGGCAAGAGGTGTCGCCAGAAGAGCTTGCCGAGGTGGACCGAGTGATCCAGAAGCCGGTTCGGGTGACCGAGCTGGCCCGCGCGCTGGCCGAGCTCTCGGGCTAGCGCTTGGTGCGCACGCGCGCGCCTGCCGGAAGGCCGCGAACCTCGACGTGCGAGTCGTCGGCCGCTCCGAGGTCGACGGCCGTCTCGCGGAAACCGAGGGTGGTCGCGACATCTACCGTGGCGCGACCGTTTCGAACTCGAACCGCGCTGCGCGGAACACGGGCCGTGACCCTGCGCGGCGGCAGCTGGGCGACCACCTCGACCCGTTGCCCCAGAGGCATCGCCTGCCCGGCCTCCCAGTGGGCGTCGATCCAGCCCACCCGAACCCAACCTTCGCCGCGCTCTCGGGCGTCGAACGCGCCAATGCTTCGACGCTGCAGCTGCGCCCCCACGCGCGACACCGTCCCCGAGCCGAGCGTCTCGGGCCTTCCTGGCGGTGTCACCCGCACGGCCAGGCCAGGGACCAGCCGCGACGAATCGACCTCTTCGACCTCCATCTGGAGCTCGACGTTCGACACGTCGGCGATCTCGAAGACCGGGGCTCCGACGCCGGCGGTGCTCCCGGCGATCACGTCGCCGGGGTCGATGCGGCGCGAGAGCACGACCCCATCGATCGGCGCGAGCAGACGGGTCTTGCCCAGCTCTTGCTTGGCCTGCGACACCGCGGCCCTTGCGGCTCGCACCCGGGCGTTGGCCGAGGTGACCTCGCTCTTGCGCCCGCCGGCCTTGGCAAGCCGCACACGGGCCTCAGAGGCCTCGACCCGCGCGCGGGCCACGCCCAGCGCGCGCTTGGCTTCGTCCGCCGCGGCTGGCGCGCTCACGCCCCGCTCGGCCAGCTTCTGCTCGCGAAGCGCCCGCGACTCGGCGAGCGCCAGCTCTTCTCGGGTGGCGCGCAGCTCGGCCTCGGCGGCCGAGAGCTCTTCGGGGCGTGCGCCCTGCGCCACCGCGGCGGCGCTGCCGCGCAGGCTGTCGAGCTCGGCCTCACGCCGGGCCACCTCGCTCTCCACCGTCTCGGGCTCGATCTCGGCGAGCAAGTCCCCAGATTTCACGCTCTGGCCTTCGCGCACCAGCACCTTGACGACCTTGCCGTCGGTCCGCGGCCGCACCTCGGCGATGCCGTCTTTCGGCACGACCACCGCGCGAGCCACGATGCGCTCGCCCACGTCACCCGCATCGACTGCGGTGGTCTCTGCCGTGGCGCCGCCATGAAGCCACAGGGCGCCGATGAGGGCGACCAGCGCGCTCACGGCAACGAGCCCCCAGCGGCGACGCTTCCTCATGCGGCGGCTCCGGTGCCGGCGCCGCCGGGAAGCACTCGCGAGATCTGCCCATCTTCGATCTCGATGACGCGGTCGGCGAACTGCTCCAGGCGCTTGTCGTGGGTCACGAGCAAGATCCCTCGCTCGGCGCTGACCTGACCGCGCAAGATCTCGAGCACGTGCAGCGCGGTGTGGGTGTCGAGCGCGGCGGTGACCTCGTCACCCATGATCAGCGCCGGATCGCCCGCCAGCGCCCGGGCGATGGCGACCCGCTGCTTCTGCCCACCCGACAGCTCGCCGGGTCGATGGTGCAGACGTTCGCCCAGCCCCACGTCGGTCAGAGCCCGCGTCGCGCGCTCGCGCGCCTCGCGAGCCGGGAGCCCTTTGAGCTTCAAGACCTCGGCAATGTTGTCGAGCGCGGTCAAGGCGGGGAAGAGATTGTAGCTCTGAAACACGAAGCCCAGGTGGCGACGCCTGACACGCGTCACTTCGGCCTCGTGCAACTCGGAGATGACCGAGCCGCACAGCTCGACGTTGCCGGCGGTGGGCCGGAGCAAGCCAGCCAGGATCGAGATCAGCGTGGTCTTGCCCGAGCCCGATGGTCCCATCAGGAGCACCAGCTCGCCAGCCGCCACTTCCACCGAGACGCCCTTGAGCACCGGCGTCTCGAGCTCGCCCTCGCCGAAGGTCTTCTCGAGTGCCTCGGACCGCACCAGCACCCGCTTCATCGGAACACCTCGGCGGCCTCGAGGGCGAGCACCGCGCGCACGCTCCACAAGCTTGCCACGGCACACATCATCAGCACCGCTCCGCACCCGACACCCAGCACTGGCCCCGAAAGCACGATGGTCAGCCCGGCGTCCACGGCCAGGTTTCGCACCCCGAACGCCATGCCCAAGCCGAGGCCGCCGCCCACCAGCGCCAAGAAAGCCGCCTGCCACGCCACGAAGCTGACGATCTCGGCAGGCGAGGCGCCGATGGCCTTGAGCGTGGCAAGCTCTCGCATGTGCTCTTTGGTGACCGCGTACAGGGTCTGGCCCACGATCACCACGCCCACGACGAGGCCGAGCAGGGCGCTGAAGCCCAGGGCAGCGCCCGCTCCCGACCCCGCGACCCAGTAGGTCTCGGTCATCTCTCGGAAGTCGTCGGTACGCCTCGCCACCAGATCGGGGTGACGGTCGACGGCCGCGACCACGTCGGACGCGCACTCGGGGCGGGCCAGGTCGAGCACCCAGTAGAAGGCCTGATCGGCACCCAGCAGCGCGAGGCGCCGGGCTGTGTCGAGCTCGGCGAACACATAGGGCGCCAGGGTGAAGGCGCGAATGCCGTCCGTGACCGCAGCGACGCGCACCGACTCACGCCCGATACCCAGCTCGGCACCGATTGGATCGCCGTCGATGGCGAGCTTCTCGACGTCGAGCCGATCCACCGCGACGCGCATCGGCGCGTGCAAGTCCTGCGGCAACCCCCGCGCCATGGCCCAGGGCACCACCCTCTTCGGGCTCGGCTCGAAGCCGACGATCTGCACGGCCTCGAGGCTGCCGTTGGGTTTTCGCAAGGCCTGGAACGAGAGCACCAGCCCGCGCACGCGCTCGACGCACGGATGGGCCGCAGCGATCTCGCGGCTGCCTGCGCTCAGGCGCTCGCCGTTGTCGACCACGACCGTGCCCCGGGCCATCACCCAGACGTCACCGCCGACGTGACGAATCACCGCGCTCGAGCTCTGGAGGAACCCGGCGTAGAGCCCCACCTGCGCAAATACCAGCGTCGCCGCGAACGCGACCCCGGCGATGGAAGCGACCAGCTTCCCGCGATCGTGCGCCAGCGACTGGAGGGCGATGCGGAGCACGGAGCGCAGTCTAGCCCCCAAATGACACTGCGGCGCCCCGAAGGACGCCGCAGTGAGATTGCCATCACGGCAAGACCTGCTCGCCGCGACCGATTCCGGCCGAGCTCAGTCGGTGCCGGAGTCGCTGGGCGAGCCGCCGGTGCCGCTGCCGCCCGTGCCGCTGCCGCCCGTGCCGCTGCCGCAGGAGCCTGCGGTGCCGCCGCCGGAGCCTGCGGTGCCGCCGCCGGAGCCTGCGGTGCCGCCACCGGAGCCTGCAGTGCCGCCGGTGCTGCTGCCACCGGTGCCGCTGCCGCCCGTGCCGGCGGTGCCGCCGGTGCTGCTGCCGCCGCTGCTGTCGTCGTCATCGCCGCAGCCCGCCTGCACGGCGGCCAGGGCGGTGAGACATGCCAAGCCGAAAGCGAGATTCCTAAAACGCATATCTAACTGACCTCCGAAACGCCCGTTTCGAGCCCCCGTGGCCCGACTAGCCGGGCACGGGGAAGACTGTGGCGAGCACTCCGAAGCATAGCAGTCGCAAAAACCGTGCGCCGCTTTTTTGCACCGGTTTTCACGGGCGGAGCACCGTGACACGGATGTCATGCCGCCCCGAGCCCTGACATCGTTGTCGCACTCCGCGAAGCAGCTTGCCGAGGGCCGCGTTCGAGCTAGAAAAATCTAGTGCAAATGTTTCTGCTCTTCATCACACGCGCGGCAGCCCGATGAAGATCGCGGTGGTGTCGGATCTGCACCTCGGCGCGGGCGGCCGAGCGGACGCTTTCGGCCATGACGACGGAGATTTCCTGCGTTTTCTCTCGTTTCTGGAGGGCAGCTTCGAGCGCATCGTGCTGCTCGGCGATATCTGGGAAACCCTCACCGGTCGGCTGCCGGGCAGCCCCCTGGGCGAGCTCGCTGCCGCGCGCAGCGCGCACGCAGCGATCGCTCGCCGCTTCGATAAGTCCATCTACCAATACGTGCACGGCAACCACGACATCGCGGCTGCCGCGCTGGGTGTACCGGCCGAGCTGAGCGTGACGGCCGACGGTGTCCGCCTGCTGTTCACGCACGGCCACCAGAACGACCTGGTGGTGAGCCACGCGCGCTGGCTGTCCGAGCTGGGGGTTTGGGTCGGCGCCTGGGTGCGGCGCTTCGGCTTCGCAGCGGCCTATCGACTGTTGCGCCGGCTGGACAGCGCCCGCGGCGGCGCGAGCCTGGATCCACGAACGTGCAGCTTCCAGCGGTGGGCGGTGAACGAGGCGCGCCTGCGACAGGCCGACGTGGTGGTCACGGGTCACACGCACATCGCGACGCGCGCCGAGCACGGCGAGCGTCTGTTCTTGAACAGCGGCTCGTGCTCCCACGGCGAGATCTCGTTTCTGGCGATCGACACCCGCGCGGGGAAGTACTCGGTTCACCGGGGCTGGTGAGGGTCGCCCCGGCGGCGGCGCACCGCTGCGGCTTCCTGCCCGCGGCCCAGACCGTCGAGCGCACGGGCGTACAACGAGAGCGACTCGTCGAGAGCGTCGGGCCGCCGCGCTTCGACCTCGAGTCGCGCCACCGCACCCGCCGGGTCGCCCCGAGCGAGCAGGGCCGCAGCGATGTTGTGGCTCAATTTGCGCCGGCCGAGCCCGTCGGGCGTCTGCGCCAGGGCGGCCTCGAAGGCGTTCAGGGCTTCATCGTAGCGGCGCGCGTCGAACAACTCGCGTCCGTAGTTGGTGAGGGCCGCGTCGCGATCCACGAACGCGAGAATGCCGGGGTCCGCGTTCAGCGCAGCCTCATAGTGCACCAGCGCCGCCGTTCGGTCGCCGCGCTGGCGCGCCGTCTCTGCCAGAAAGAAGTGGCCCTCGCGACACGCCGGCTCGCGCGCGACCTCCGGCCGCCAGAGGGTGTCGTCGTTCAGGTAGCGCCGGCCGTCGTGCCACGAGAGCGCGGCGAGCACGGCGCTCACCGCCAGCGCCAGTGAGAGCGCGCCCGCGCCACGACGCTCGACGCGCCGGGCGACCAGCACGAAGAACCAGCCCGCAGCGACGTAGAGGTAATGCGGAGACCACCAGCGCAGCGTCGGGGCCAGCTGCAGCGAGGGCAGCACGGCAAGCGCCGTGAGAAGCCCGAGCGCGCGCCCGTGCCACGCCAGTGCCAGCAGGCCAGCCGCAACGACGCCGCCGACCAGCGCCAGCGGCGCGTGGGCGGCAGTGACCGGAAACGCATCGCAGATGGTGCGTTCCGTCGGCACCAGCAGCAGGGCGGCGCTCTTCGCAAGGGCCGCGAGCCGCGTCCCCAGCGCCTCGCCGAAGCCGAGGTCCGGGAAGCCTCCGGGCAGACGCGGCGCGTAGGCCAGGCGCAGCCCCAACACCACGGCCAAGGCCGCGCTCTCTGCCCCGAGCAGCAGCCAGCGGCGCGACCCGCGGCGCTCGACCTCGAGCGCCAGCACCACCAGCGGGGCGAGCACCAATCCGGTCTCTTTCGAGAGCGCGGCCACCAGCAAGGCCAGCACCGCCCAGCCGGCTCGCCCGTGAAGGTGAGCAGCCACCAGTCCGAACAGGCCACAGGCGACCAGCGACTCGGACCGAAACGCGATGGCCCCCGCCACCAGCGACCCGACCGGATGGGCGGCGAACAGCAGCGCGCCGAGGGTGGCCGAGCGCTGCGATGCGCCCAGCGCTTGGGCCGAGACCAGCAAGAGCATCGCGGCCGCAGCGTGGAGCCCGAGGTTCACGGCGTGAAAGAAGGCCGGCGTGCCGACCAGGGCATCGATCGAGAGCGAGAGCGACACCAGGGGCCGGTAGTAGTCGGTGCCCGCGAACGGCTGGCGGAACAACGTGAGCCACTCGGAGGGCTGCCGCACGGCCAGACCGGCGGTGAGGTGGGCGTGGTCGAGCCAGACGAACCGCGCGCGAAGCACGGTGGCGTGGGCAGCAATGGCCAGCGCCGCCACCCAGGTCAGGCGGGCGGCGAGGCCGGCACGCTCGAAGCGGTCCCAAATCAGGGACGGCGAGGCTCAGTCCTTGGTGATGTCGAACTCGTCGACGAGCTTGTTCTGAACGTTCTTGAAGTACGCCTTGGCCTTCTTCGGATCGCCGCTCACGTAGAAGTCGAGGAACATCGCGCCGAAGGTGGCGCCCTGGTTGCTGGTGTAGATGTGCGCCCACTCTTGCTTGCAGCCATACGGGTAGGTCGCCGGCAAGCAGCGAGCCTGAACGCGCACGTCGTTGCCGCCCAAGCCAGAAACCATGGCGAACGTGCGGCCGGGACCGACGCAGATCTTCTTCGGATCGGAGCACGTGGCATCCACCACCTGGTTGGTCATGTCGGTCAGCGTCTTGGTGCGGTGGTACGAGTGCTCGTGCGCCGTCAGGACGATGGCCCCGGCTGCCCGGCAGTTCTCGTAGACCCCCCAGCCCATCTCGTCGCCTTTGCCGCCGACCTGCATCTTGTTCTGGTTCTTGTGCCACACGCACAGGCGCCAGATGTGATCGTCGGTGGCGAACTGCTGCTGGATGAAGTCGGCAAACTCGGTGTTCTTCCCGTTCTGCCCCACGAACACGATCTTGATGCCGTGATAGACGATCGAGAACTTCTCGTCGGTGAAGTCGGGGCTGTCGGGGACGACCCCTACCTTCTGCATGCGCTTCTTGAACTCGGTGGCATAGGGCTCCCAGTTCGAGGGGAAGACGTCGTGATTGCCGACGGCGCCGAAGATCGGGTAGTCGGCGCCGACCACGCTGTTCATGGCGGTGAGCCAGGCGCTCGGGTTGAGGCTGTAGTCGTAGTCGCCGCCGCCCAGGATGAAGTCCGCCTTCTCGTTGACCGCGAGGGTCAGCACGCTCTTGAAATCCGTGCCGCTCTTGGTGTCGCCGAAGAACGCGACGCGCAGGTTCTGCTTGTCGGGCGGGATGCCCGCGCCGGACCCGCCGGTGCCCGCGCCGCCGGTGCCCGTGCCGCCGGTGCCCGTGCCGCCGGTGCCCGTGCC
>JAKLKA010000227.1 GCA_023150915.1 Polyangiaceae bacterium | reverse complement strand
CCAGCGGCGGTGGCGGCGGCACGGCCGGGGGCGGGGCCAGCGGGGCCGGCGGCGGCAGCGGCGGCAGCGGGGCCGGCGGCATCGGCGGCGGCAGCGGCGGCGGCCTGGGCGGCTTCGGCATAGGTGGCGGGGACGGCGGCGGTTGCGAGAAGACTTGCTCGACCGATCTGCACAGCGTGCTCGACTGCACGGGCAAGGTGATTGTCGAGTGTCCGCCCACTCAGGGCTGCGGTGCGAGCGGGTGCGTCCCGGCGTGCGACGCCGCGAAGCAGAACAAGTCCACCATCGGCTGCGACTATTACTCGGTGCCGCCGGACATCATCGCCGACGGCGAGGGCGCGTGCTTCGCCGCGTTCGTGGCCAACACCTGGGGGCACCCGATCAGCGTCACCGTCGAGCGCGCCGGTCAGAGCTACGACCCGGGTCAGTTCGCGCGCATTCCGTCGGGCACGGGCCAGTCGCTGACCTATGCGCCGCTGCCGGGCGGGCAGATCCCTCCCGGGCAGGTGGCGATCCTGTTCCTGGCCCGGTACGGCTCCACGCTCACCAGCTGCCCCGCCGGCGTCACCCCGGCGTACACCAGCACCCTCGCGAACGTGAAGGGGACCGGGCGGGGGCAGGCCTTCCACATCACCACCTCGGCGCCCGCCGTGGTCTACGACATCTTCCCCTATGGCGGCGGGCAGAGCGCCGCCACCAGCGCGACGCTGCTCTTGCCGACTTCGGTCTGGGACACGAACTACGTCGCTGTCGACGCGTTCCGCAAGAGCCAGCTGGTCGCGGTGGCCCAGCCGTCGATCGACATCGTCGCCGCCGAAGACGGTACGACCGTGACGATCAGCCCCACCGCCGCCATCACCGGGGGCCCCGGCGTCAACCCTGCCGGGCAGGGCGTACCCCAGGCGTACACCCTCGGGCGCGGTGAGATCTTGCAGTTCACCCAGGTGGCCTCGCTGATCGGCAGTCCCATCCAGTCCGACAAGCCGATCGCGCTGTGGGGTGCTGCCACTTGCCTCAGCATCGACGTGATGGACGCCGCGTGCGACTCGGCGCATCAGCAGGTTCCGCCCGTCAAGGCGCTGGGGTACGAGTACGTCGCGGTGCGCTACCGCGAGCGTTACCCCGGCAAGGACGAGTCCGTGCCCTGGCGGCTGGTGGGCGCGGTCAACGGCACGACGCTGACCTGGGAGCCCGCGCCGCCGCCCGGCGCGCCCACGTCGCTCTCGACCAGCCAGGTGGCCGAGTTCTGGGCGCCCGGCCCGTTCGTGGTCCGAAGCCAAGACGCCAACCACCCGTTCTACATGTCGGCGCACATGACCGGTTGCGGCAAGGTGGGCACGCCCGTCGACTGCCGCGGGGATCCCGAGTTCGTGAACGTGATCCCACCGCAGCAGTACCTGCGGCAGTACACCTTCTTCACCGACCCGACCTACCCCGAGACGAACCTGGTGGTCGTTCGCAGCAAACACCAGGGCACGTTCCACGACGTCAGCCTGGGCTGCGCGGGCACGCTCTCGGGCTGGCAGCCGGTCGGCACCGGCGGGCAGTTCGAGTTCACCCGGGTGGATCTGGTGACCGGCAACTTCCAGAAGCAGGGCAACTGCGACAACGGCGTGCACGTGATCAAGAGCGACGCGCCCATCGGCCTCACCGTGTGGGGCTGGGGCAGCGCGGCGACCGGCGGCACGTTCGGTGGGGGCGGCGGTTTCTACTCGCAGGCGGTCAGCTATGCGTACCCCGCCGGCGCCAGCGTGCAGCCGATCAACACCGTGACCGTGCCGCCGATCCCCAAGTGACCGGCCCGGATCCGGCGCGGCCCGGATCCGGCTCGCTCAGTTCTCGTCCGGCTCGTCGCCGCCACCACCGGCGTCGCCCTCCCCCGAGGCCGGCTCGCCGCCGTCCGGGGGCGGCTCGGCCTCGCCCGCCGGGGCGCCGCCGCCTGCCGGCTCTGCGCTGCCGTCGCCCTCGGGCGGCAGCAGGCTCTCGTCGTCCAGGCCCGACGAGCTCTCGCTCATCGCTTCGAGCGCCACCACGCGCTCGCCCTCTTCCACGCTCATCACCTTCACGCCCTGGGCGATTCGGCCAGTCTCGCGGATCTCCGAGACGCGCGTGCGGATGGTCTGCCCGCGGTCGGTGATCAGCATCACCTCGTCGGCTTCGGTCACCAGCGCGATGCCCACCACCGGGCCGTTGCGATCGCTGGCGTCGATCAAGATGATGCCCTTGCCGCCGCGGTTTTGCTGGCGGAACTCTTCCAGCGGGGTGCGCTTGCCGTAGCCCCGCTCGCACACGGCCAAGACCTGGGTGCGCAGCGGATCGGTGGCGCAGAAGCCGACCACCTCGTCGCCCTCGGCCAGCTCGATGGCCTTCACGCCGGCGGCGCCGCGGCCCATCGAGCGCACCTGCTGCTCGTCGAACCGAATGCTCTGCCCGGTCTTGGTGGCGATCAAGTTGGTGGCGATCAAGAACTCGCGCGAGCCGTCGGTGACGGTGGCCGAAAGGAGCTGGTCGTCGTCGGCGATCTTCACGCCGATGATGCCCTTCTCGCGATAGTTCTCGTACTCCATCACCTCGGTCTTCTTGATCTGGCCACCGGTGGTCAGGGTCACCACGAAGCGACCCTCTTCGAAGCCGGCCACGGGCGTGATGGCGCGAATCCGCTCGCCCTCTTCGATGCCCAAGAAGTTCACGATCGCGCGGCCCTTGGCCTGGCGCGCCGCCATCGGGATCTCGTAGACCTTCTTCACGTACAGCTTGCCGCGATCGCTGAAGAAGAACACGAAGCTGTGGGTCGAGGCGACGAACAGCTGGTTGACGAAGTCGTCGTCCCGCGCCTCCATCCCGCGGTTGCCCTTGCCGCCGCGCTTCTGCGCCTTGTAGTCGTTCAGCGCGGTGCGCTTGATGTACCCCTGGTGGGAGATGGTCACCACCATGGGCTCGTCTTGGATCAAGTCCTCGATCTGGATCTCGGCCTCGTTGTCCACGATCTCGGTGCGCCGCGGCTCGCCGTGCTTCTCGCGCACCTCGCGCAGCTCGGCGACGATCAAGCCCATCAAGAGCCCTTCGTCCGCCAAGATCGAGCGCAGCCGCGTGATGTCGTCGCACAAGACGCCGTACTCGTGCGCGAGCTTTTCGTATTCGAGGCCGGTGAGCTTGGCCAGGCGCATGTCCAAGATGGCCTTTGCCTGCCGCTCGGAGAGGCGATAATCACGCACCGCCGCCGCCGCCTGGATCTCGGCCTCGGGTCGGCCGGCGCGGCGCACGAACTCTTCCAGGCCCGCCAGCGGCAGGGCCATCAGCCGAGCGCGGGCTTCGTCGCTGTCGCGCGACTGCCGGATGGTCCGGATCACCAAGTCGACCTCGGTGACCGCCATGCCCAGGCCTTCGACGATCTCTTTCTGCGCTTCCGCCTGCGCCAGCTCGTAGCGCGTGCGGCGGCTCACCACCTCGCGCCGGTGCTCGATGAACTGCACCAGCGTGTCTTTCAGGTCCAGCACCGCCGGCCGACCGTGCACGATCGACAGGTTGATGATCCCGAACGACGCCTGCATGTCCGTCAGGCGGTAGAGCTGGTTCAAGATCACGTCCGGGAAGACGTCCTTCTTCAGCTCGACCACCAACCGCATGCCGTCGCGGTCGCTCTCGTCGCGCACCTCGCGGATGCCCTCGACCCGCTTGTCGCGGATGATCTCGCCGATCTTGGCGGCCAGGCGCGCCTTGTTGACCTGATACGGGATCTCGGTCACCACGATCTGCTCGCGGTCCGAGCCGCCGGCGACCTTCTCGATCTCGGTCCGGGCGCGCATCACCACGCTGCCGCGGCCGGTCTTGTACGCCTGCCAGATCCCCGAGCGACCGTGGATGATGCCCCCGGTGGGGAAGTCGGGGCCGGGCACGATGGCGATCAGCTCTTCGACCGTGGCCTCGGGCCGTTCGATCAACAAGATGGTGGCGTCGATGACCTCGACCAGGTTGTGCGGCGGGATGTTGGTCGCCATGCCGACGGCGATGCCGCCCGAGCCGTTGACCAAGAGGTTCGGGAAGCGCGCCGGCAGCACCGTGGGCTCTTGGTTCGACTCGTCGAAGGTCGGCGTGAAATCCACCGTCTCCTTCTCGATGTCGATCATCAGCTCCATGGCGACCTTCGCCATGCGGCACTCGGTGTAGCGATACGCAGCCGGCGGGTCGCCGTCGACCGAGCCGAAGTTGCCTTGCCCGTCCACCAGCATGTGGCGAAGCGAGAAGTCTTGCGCCATGCGCACCAGCGCGTCGTAGACCGCGGCGTCGCCGTGCGGGTGGTACTTGCCGATGACCTCGCCGACGACCAGCGCGCACTTGCGGTAGCTGGTGGCGGGGGTGAGGTTCAGATCGCGCATCGCGTACAAGATGCGGCGGTGAACCGGCTTCAGACCGTCGCGCACGTCCGGGATGGCGCGCCCGATGATCACGCTCATCGCGTAGTCGAGATACGAGGTCCGCATCTCGTCTTGGATGCTGATCGGATGGTCCTGCGGCGAGGGGTTGTTCGGAGGCGGATTGGCCATGAAGTCGTGGGCGCGGTCCGGCTTTTCGGGCGCTCGGAGCGAGCCGCTTGGCATACCACGGCGGCGCTCCCCTGGCACCCGCTTAGCGGCCGCTCAACTGACCAGAATCAGGGGGGATTTTCAGCGCAGCCAGGCCCTGAGCTGCCAGCCCAAGACGAGCGCGAGCAAGAGCCCGACCCAGAACAGCCAGCGCTTGTCTCCGCTCGGGCCCGCACCCCGCTCGAGCTCCAGCACCTTGAGTCGCGCTTCGAGTTGCGACAGGCGTCGCTCGAGCTCGTCCACCAGCGGGTCCGGCCGGTCACTGGCGCGCTCGGCCGCGGCCTTCACGCTGAGCAGCGTGCTCTGGCCCAGCGTGGTCGTCACGTCGAGCGTGGTCTCCAGCGCTTCGTCGCCCGCGGCGCGTTCGCGCGACGGCGTGACCAGGTCGCGCTCGGTGTCTTGCGCAGACGTGGCGTTGCGCGGGGTGGGCGGAATGTCGTCGGAGGGCTCGCTCGCCATGGCGCTGCCTCGCGCGATCAGAAGAAGTTGCCGATGGTGAACTCGAACACGCTCGACTCTTCATAGGGCAGCGGCGCGAAGGGGAAGCCCCACTCGAAGCGCAGCGGGCCGAGCGGCGAGAACCAGCGGATTCCGAACCCGTACGAGGTTCGCAGCGCCGCCAGGCTGGAGAAGCCGTCGAAGCACGGGCTGGTCTCCTTGAACGCGGTGCCCTGGTACGCCAGCACACCCTTGCCGGCGGTGTCGCAGTAGTTCTCTTCCAGGTTCCACGAGTTGCCGGCGTCGGTGAAGAGCACGCCGCGGATCCCGACCTTGTCGATGATCGGGAACTCGAGCTCCAGGTTCTGGAAGTACATCAAGTTGCCGCCGATGTTCGCGCCGTAGGGGATGGGCGAGCTGTTCGGATCGGTGTACTGGGTGAGGGGCACGCGCGGGCCGAGGGAGCGGAAGCGGAAGCCGCGCACGTCGAGGATGCCGCCCAGGAAGAAGCGGGCGAAGATCGGTACGCCGTCTTGCGAGGGGCTGGTGACGTGCCCGCCCTCCATGTTCAGCTTGGCGACGAAGCCCGAGCCCAGCGGGTAGTAGAAGCGGGCGACGCCCTTGTGGCGCAAGAACTCGTTGTCCGAGCCGAAGCCGGCGGCAGCCAGCTCGGTCGAGCCGCGCAGGTACACGCCGGCGGTGGGGAAGAGGCGGTTGTCGCGGCTGTCGAAGGTCAGTGCGGGGCGGACGCTGGAGGTGAAGCCGTCGTTGAACAGGTTGGCCAGCGGCAGCTGCCGGAACACGCTGGTGCCGCCGGTCTGCCCGAGAAGCGTGGTCGCGGTCTGGGTCGAGACGTCGTTCAGCTCGGCGGTGTAGGCCACGCTGGCCGACAGCTGGGGCTCGACGATCGGGTAGCCGAAGGTCAGCGAGCCGCCGCGCGTGGACTCGCTGAAGTCGTTGTAGATCCGGAGCTGATCGAACAGGTCGAGGCTGGCCGAGAAGTTGCTGTCGAGGAAGTACGGCTCGTAAAAGCGCAGGTCGACCATCTGCCTGAGGCCGCTGACCTGTGCTTGAAGCGACAGGCTCTGGCCGTTGCCGAACAAGTTGGCTTGCTGCACCTGGGCGGTGGCGATGAAGTTCTCGATGCTCGAGAAGCCCGCCCCGACCTGGAAGGTCCCGGTGGGGCGCTCGGTCACCTCGATGTTGACCTGCATCTTGTCCGGAGCCGAGCCCTCTTCGGTGGAGATGTCGACCCGCTCGAAGTACCCCAGGGCGGTGATGCGACGCTTGGACAGCTCGAGCTTGGTCTCGTGGAACAGCTCGCCCTCTTGGACCTCGAGCTCGCGCCGCAGCACCTTGTCGCGGGTCTTCGAGTTGCCGCGCATCTCGATGCGCTCGAAGTAGACCAGCGGCCCGCGCTCCACCGGCACCACGATGTCGACCTCGTGGCGCTCTTGGTCGAGCCGCGTCTGCGGGTTGGCCTCGACGTTGGCGTAGCCGTGATCGCGGTACAGCGTGCGGACCGACTGCAGGTCTTCGAGCAGCTCGGCGCGGTTGAAGAAGTCGCCGGGCTTGGCCCGCACCATGTTGCGCAGGCGCCGTCGGCCGCTGATGGGGTCGACCTCGGTTCCGTCCTTGCCGCGCTCGTAGACGCGCAGCTGCCGGATCCGATAGCGGGGCCCCTCGTCGATGGTGATGCTGACCTCGATCCCGTTCTTGTCGGGCGTCAGCATCACCCGGGGGGTGCTGATCGAGACCTGAAGGTACCCGCGGTCGTAATAGAGCGCGCTGATCACCGCGATGTCGCGCTCGAAGGCGTCCTGGCGATAGGGCCCGCCCGAGCCGAAGGCGAAGAAGCCGGCGTTGCCCGTGAACATCAGCTCACGCAGCTCTTCTTCCGGAATGCTGTGGTTGCCGATGAAGGTGATGCGCCGCACGCTGACCTGCCCGTGCTCGACGATCGACAGCTTGACCACCACCTCGTTGTTCTTCTGCGGGATGATCTCGCTCTTCACTTCGGCCAGGAAGAACCCGCGTTCCGCGTACATGTCGCGGATCTTCTGGATGCTTCGCCGCACGGCCGGATGGCTCAAGATGGTGTTGGACTTCACCTCGACGCCTTCGGTCAGGTCGTCGGTGTCGATCTCGGCGTTGCCGTCGAACACCACCTCGGCGATGTTCGGCCGCTCGCGCACCACGAAGCGCAGCGTGACCCCGGCGTCGTTCTTGTCCAGATCGACCTCGATGTCGTCGAAGAAGCCCGAGTTCCACAGCTCGCGCACGTCTTGCGTGAGCGCCTCGGGCGCGAAGGTCTGGCCGACCCGCAGGCGGAGGTAGGTGAGGATGTCCTCTTTGGTCACGCGCCGATTGCCCTCGACCTCGATGCGAACCAGCGTCAGGCCTCGGGCCTTCTCGGCCTCGCCCGGGGGCAAGCGCGGAGCGCTTGGCAACTCGGCGGACGGAGCGCGCGTCTTTGGCTTGGGCTCGGCGGGCTTGGGCTCGGCGGGCTTGGGCTCGGCGGGCTTGGGCTCGGCGGGCTTGGGCTCGGCGGGCTTGGGCAGCGGCGGCGCGCCCTGCGCCCCGGCCGGCAGCGACAGCGCCAAACCCAGCGCGGCGACCAGCGCCGCCAGCCACGCCCGGACCCCCGCGCCGAGGGCGGGCCGCGAGCGGGCGAGACGGGCGACAAGCAAGAGGGGCATCGAAGGCCGAAGGCGAGAGCGGCGCGCTCCACCTGGCGAGCCATCTACTCGAAATTGCGAGCGTCCGGGTAGCCTAGGATTGGCCCTGTCTCAAGTCGCCGAGAAAAACCCGCCAAATGACCCGACCCGCCTCACTCTGGCCTCGTGGCCGCCTGGCCGATATGGCCCTGGCGTGCGCGCTGGCGGCGGCCACGGCCGCGTCGAGCTGCCGCCGGCGCGAGCCCGGACGCGACCAGCCGGCGCCTCGCTGTCGGGAGGCATGCGCGGCCCTGACCGCCGCGGGCTGTGATCGCGACGGTTCGCGACCGGGCGATCAGGGCAGCTGCGAAGCGCACTGTCGGAGCCGGCGGACGCCGGGCTGCGAGCCCGAGCACGATGCCTATCTGCGCTGCGTCGCCCGCCAGCGACTGGACTGCCGCGCCGGTTGCAGCGCGCCCCTGTGCCTGGAACGCGGCGAGGGGCTGCCGGCGTGTGTCGCGGAGCACGCCGCCCTGGAGCGTTGCGGTGCCCCCTGCGCACACGCCGGGGTCGTCACCGCCATCGACCGTGACGCCGGCGGCAGCTCGCTGCGGGCCGAGGCGGTGCGCGCGGGGTGTGCGGCCTGCCCGGCGGTCGAGCGTCGCGCTCCGCCCGAGGCGCCGTGCTCGGCGGCCTCGGTGTGCAGTCAAGTCTGCTGCGATTGTCCCGGCGGTCGTGCGCGCTATCTGGCACGCGTGTGCTCGAACGACCGTTGCGTTGGCGCCGAGCGCGCGTGCGAAGTGCTACGTGCGAGCGGCACCGCGCCGTGCTTCTGACTCGTGTTTCGCCCTTTCGGGCGAAACACGAAGGCTCCAGGGGTCAGGCTCCAGGCTGCAGGCTCAAGAGCGCGCGTCGAGCGATCGAATGAGCCCCTGGAGTGCACGAACGAGTTCGTCGTACGCGGGTTCGAG
>JAKLKA010000226.1 GCA_023150915.1 Polyangiaceae bacterium | reverse complement strand
GGCGCGGGCGCCTCGGGCGGCACCAGCCCCCTGCCCTACGATCTTCACACGCTCGATCGCCTGCAGTGCAAGTACGACAAGGGCGCGCTGACCACCGAGACCGTGGGGCCGAGCGTACCGCACGGCGACGCGCTGCCGTTCGAGCACATCGTGGTGCTGATGATGGAGAACCGGAGCTTCGATCACTACTTTTCGAAGCTGCCGGCGGTCGGCGTCAAGGACGTCGACGTGGCTACGGACCAGGACTCCAATCCCGACCCGAGCACCGGGCAGCCGGTGGCCCGCTTCCACGAGACGCGGTTCTGCATCGAGGACGTGGACCACGACTGGGAGCCGGTTCACGAGCAGTGGAACCAGGGCAAGCTGGACGGGTTCGTGAAGACCAACAACCCCGGCGGCGCCCGCGCCATGGGCTACCACGATCAGAACGACTTTCCATTTTACTACTGGATGGCGAAGACCTTCTCGATCAGCGATCGCTTCTTCAGCTCGACGCTGGGTCCGACCTGGCCGAACCGGTTCTTCTTCTATGCCGGCACGGCCTGGGGAAACACCAAGACCGGCACGCTCGATCCGGTGGCCGACCCCATCTACAAGCAGGCACCGCGCATCACCGATCTGATGACGGCCGCCGGCAAGAGCTGGAAGATCTATCGCGACGGCCTGACCTCGTTCGCGGTGCTGTTCGGCCTGAGCGGTGAGAACTATGGCAGCAAGCTGACGGATCTGGCGACCGACGTCGCCAACGACAAGCTCGCGAACTTGGTGCTGATCGATCCCTCGTTCAACGGTCAGTATCAGAACGACGAGCACCCGCCGACCAACCCGCAGCTGGGTCAGAAGCTGGTGGCCGACGTGTACGCGACGCTGACCTCGAACCCCGCGGTGTGGAAGAAGACCGTGTTCTTCCTGATCTACGACGAGCACGGCGGGTACTACGATCACGTGCCGCCGCCGGACGCCTGCGAGCCGGACAACTACCTGCCACCCACCCACGGCTTCGGCCGCCTGGGCTTCCGGGTGCCGATCTTGGTGGCCTCGCCCTACGCGAAGGCGGGCTACGTCAGCCACTTCGTCACCGATCTGACCAGCGTCACGCGCTTCATCGAGAACCGCTTCGACTTGCCAGCGCTGACCGCGCGCGACGCCAATGGGCAAGCCATGATCTCCAGGCTGTGGACCCTTGCCTTGGCCAGCGCCGCGCTGGCCTGCAACACCCTGAGCGGGCTCGACCGCCTGGAGAAAACCGACTGCGTCGAGGGCTGCGGCGGGGCGGCGGGCGCGAGCGCCCTTGCCCCCGAGTTGCCCTCCGTCGGCCGCAGCTCGAGTTGCGTGATCCTGACCGACAAGAGCGTGCGCTGCTGGGGGGCCCACCCGGGGGTTGCCCCCGGTACGGTGACCACCACTCCGGTCAAGGTCGCGGCGCTGGCGGACATCGACGGCATCTCGGTCGGGCTGAGTCACACCTGCGCCGTGGATGGCTCGGGGGTGGTCTGGTGCTGGGGCCAGAACGACCACGGGCAGCTGGGCGACGGCACCACCGGTCCGAGCCCCGTTCCGAAGGCGGTGCCGGCGCTGCCGTCCATCGACACCGTGATCGTCGGCGACGCGCACTCGTGCGCGTACACCAGCCCCGACGTCGATCCGGTGCAGGCCTTCTGCTGGGGTCGGAACGACTCGGGACAGCTGGGCGATGGCACGACCACCGACCGCCCGAACCCGGTGAAGCTGACGCTGCCCGGCGGCGGCAAGGTCGTCCGCATGAGCCCGGGCACGGGCTTCACGCCGGCCATCATCGACGTCGCGGGCGTGCTCGAGACCTGGTGCTGGGGCAAGAACGACAAGGGCCAGTGCGGTCAGCCGACGAGTCAGACCGTGATCGCGACCCCAACCAAGATCCCGGGCCTGCCGCAGCTCGAGCGCGTGTACGGCGGCAGCGAGCACGTCTGCGGGCGCACCGCCGGCACCAAGCTGCCCTGGTGCTGGGGCGCAAACGAAGACGGCCAGGTCGGGCAGAACCAGAGCAGCCCCAGCGAGGCGCCGGCGGCGGTGATCGGCGGCGTGGCGGTCGACACCATGTACGTGGGCGCGCGCCACAGCTGCCTGATGAAGAACAGCAGCGTCGAGGGGCAGTGCTGGGGCGCAAACGACTTCGGGCAGTTCGGCGGGCAGCCCGGCGCCGACGCTTGGATGCCCACCGACGCGCCCTACTTGAACGGCGCGTCGACCTCGATGCGCCAGGCCGAGCACGGCTGTCGGCTCCTGGACGGCGTGGTGACCTGCTTCGGGGCCAACGACAGCGGTCAGCTCGGAAATGGCAAAACCGAGCCGTTCAGCCTGCCCGCGGTGGTCGATCTAGGCCTGTGAGGCGGGCGGCCCGTATGATTGGGTCGTGACCCAGCTCAGCGAGGGGACCGAAGTCACCCCGTCGATTCGACTCAAGCGACGCTTGGGCGCCGGCGGCATGGGCTCGGTCTGGGTGGCGGATCACGCTGCGCTGCGTACCGAGGTGGTGGTGAAGTTCCTGGCCGATCGACTGGTCGAAGACACCACCAGTCAGGCGCGCTTCGCCCGCGAGGCGTCAGCCGCTGCGCAGGTGAAGAGCCCCCACGTGGTGCAGATGCTCGATCACGGCATCATGCCCGGCGGGCACCCGTTCATCGTGATGGAGCTGCTCGAGGGCTGCGATCTGTCGCAAGCGCTCAAGCGGCGGCGGCTGTCGCCCGCCGAGGTCGCCCACGTGATCGAGCACGTGGCGCTGGCGCTGGACCGCGCCCACGCCAAGAACATCGTGCACCGCGACATCAAGCCGAACAACATCTTCTTGTGCGAGGTGGGCAGCGGCTCACCGTTCGTCAAGCTGCTCGACTTCGGCATCGCGCGCGAGGGCGATCAGAACCTGACCACCACCGGCAACCTGGTGGGCACGCCGGCGTTCATGAGCCCCGAGCAGCTCTCGGGCAAGCCGGTCGACGCGCGCGCCGATCTCTGGTCGCTGGCGATGGTGGCGCTCAAGGGGCTGACCGGGCAAAACCCCTTCGAGCGACCGACCATCCCCGAGACCATGGGCGCGGTGGTGCACGGTGATCTGCCGATCCCGTCGGCGCTGCTGCCCGGGCTCCCCGCCGGCGTGGACGCTTGGTTCGCGCGCGCGTGCTCTCGGGACCCGGCCGCGCGGTTCGCTTCGGCGCGCGAGCTGTCCGAGGCCTTGTGGGCGGCCATCGACCTGCCCAAGACCCTACGCTCGTCCCCCAGCGCCAGCCTGCCGCTCGCGGTCGCTCCGGCGGCGGCGACCACCGTCTCGATCACGCCCATCGAGCCCATCACCGAAGGCACCCTGCGCTCCACCGTCGACCACCCGTCGCTCCCGCCTCGCGCGCCGCGGCGCGGACCGCTGGCCGCTGCGGCCGTGGCGGCGGTGGTGCTCGCGGCGGGCGCCTACGCACTCGGCGCGCGCCGGCCCGCGCCCCCGGCGGCGCTTGGTCGAGCGCTGCCCGCGCTGGCCACCGCCGCCAAGAAGGTCGGGGTCGTGCCGCCCAGTGCCGCCCCGCCCGCCTCGGCGGCGCCGAGCTCCGGGCCCAAACGCGTGCCGGCGCGACCCGCGCCCGGCAAACCCAAAGGGGGCGACGACGATGACCTGGGCTTCTGAGCGCGCAGTGGCCCTGGTGCTCGCCCTGTCGCTGGTCGCCGGGGCGGCGGCAGCCGAGCCCACGCCGCAAGAGAAAGAGACCGCCCGCAAGCTGGTCAAGGCAGGCCGTGCGAAGAAGCAGGCGGGCGATGCCAAGGGCGCGCTGGACGACTTCAAGGCGGCCCACTCGATCATGGGCGTGCCGACCACTGGCATCGAGCTGGGCAAGGCGCAGATCGAGGCGAAGCAGTGGGTCGAGGCGCGCGACACGCTGCTCGCGGTGTCGCGCACGTCACCGGCACGCGGCGAGTCGCCGCTGTTCGCCAAGGCCCGCGCCGAGGCCAAGGCGCTGGCCAAAGAGCTCGAGCCGAAGATCCCGCAGCTGACCCTGGATCTCGAGCACGCGCCTTCGGGCGCCCGCGTCTCGGTCAACGGCGTCGAGGTGCCGGCCGCCGCGCTCGCGGCGCCGCTGGCGCAGAACCCCGGCCGAGTCACCGTGCTCGCGACCCTCGACGGGCGCGAAGTGAAGGCCGAGGTCGAGCTGGCGGAGGGGCAGAGCCGAACGCTGAGCCTCGATCTGGCAAAGCTGGCGGCGCCCGAGAACAAACCCCAGCCCCGGCCCTCTGCTGCGGCCGGCACGAGCCCCTGGGTGTACATCGGGTTCGGCGTGGCCGGAGCGGGTGTTCTGGTCGGCAGCGTCAGCGGCGGCGTCGCGCTCTCGAAGGCGTCGGCCGCGAAAGAGGACTGCGTCGGCGATCGCTGCCCGCCGTCGGCCCACGACGACATCGACTCGGGTCGCACCTGGGGGACGGTGTCGACCGTCTCGTTCATCGTGGCGGCGGTCGGTGCGGGCGTGGGCGGCTATGCCCTGTGGAGCTCGAAGCCGGACAAAGCCCGGGTCGAAGCCTGGGTGGCGCCGGCGTCCGCGGGCGTCCGGGGGAAGTTCTGACCCCATGAGAACGCTGCGGCGCGTCTGCGTGTACTGCGCATCCAGCAATCAGGTGGCCGAGCACTGGCGCGAGACCGCCCGCGCCATGGCGCGCTGCCTGTCGCGCCGCGGGATCGGCGTGGTCTTCGGCGGAGGCAGCGTGGGCTTGATGGGCGCCCTGGCCGACGCGGCGCTGGGCGAAGGCTGCGAGGTCATCGGGGTCATCCCCAAGAAGCTCTTGGAGCTCGAGCTCGGTCACCGCGGGGTCACCGAGCTCGTGGTGGTCGAGACCATGCACCAGCGCAAGCACCGCATGGCCGAGCTGAGCGACGCCTTCGTGGCGCTGCCCGGCGGCTGGGGCACGCTGGAAGAGATCTTCGAGGTCACCACCTGGACGCAGCTCGGCTATCACGAAAAGCCGGTGGGGCTCCTCAACGCCGGCGGCTATTACGATCACCTGCTGGCGTTCCTGGATCACGCGAGCGAGCTGGGCTTCATCCGCCCCGCACACCGCCCGATCTTGCAGGCGTCCGCCGATCCCGACGCGCTGATCGAGCTTCTGCTCCGCGCCGAGCTGCCGAAGCTGGACGGCGCGGTGCTGCGCGGGCCGGCGGGGCCGTGAGGAGCGTGACGGACGTGGCGGCGTCGACGTGACCGGCGCGGCCTTCCCGGTCGAGGTGGCCCCCCTCAGGGCGCGTTCCGCTGACGCGCGGCGGCGCGTGGCTCACGGCCCGACGGAGCGGAACCTCGTGGTCAGGCTCACGCCGGTCGTGGAGACCTCGCTCACCACGACGAACGTGCTCGTGCCGAAGAAGCCGTAGCCCGAGCGCGGAGCGAACAGCACCTCGCAGGCGTTCGGGCCGTTCAGGTCGGAGCAGGCGTTGGCTGGTTGACCGCAGCTCGGATCCTCGAGCACGGCGACGAATGGGTTGCCGCCGGTGGCGGCGTCCACGCTCACCTCGAGCCCCTTCGTGTCGCTGGGCAACTTGACGTGATAGACCACGTCCCGCGCCGTGCCCTTCGGGAAGGTCTTGCACACCCCGGCGACGAAATCGGGCTCGGCGTTCGCGCTCGACGTGGCGTGGCTGCCGATCGCCGGCCGAGCGGCGCGACGAGCCCGGCGAGCGGGACGGGCAGGAGGGGAACTCGCAGCGCCGCTACTCGTGCCCGGGGACGTCCGTACGCTTGAGTACGACTTGGAGCGCAGCGCGGTGTTCGGTGAAATCGACACCGTCAACTCGACTGCGTCGTCCTTCATTCGCCAAGCGCCTTCCGCCTGCTCCGCCCCTTCCGGGAGCTCCACGGAGTACTTCTGTCCGTCGTCCTCACCGGCGGTCGCGACCAACGGGTTCGCTACGTTCCGTACCGATTCACGATGCGCGGTGGCGGAAGCGGAAAGCGCTCCAGTAGCCGATGCATCGCGTTCCAGTTGAGAAAACCCTTCTGGCTTCGGCGCGACAGCCACTTCCGCCAGATGGCTTTCACCTCGTGCTGGAGCCGAGCGAGCGCGGCGTAGTTCGACGCTCGATTTTTGCTGAGACAGTTTGCGAGCTCGATGTCTCTCCCATCGTTCCCTCGTACGGTTCCGACTCCCGGCGCCGACCTTTGCTTCGCGGGGTCCCTCGGGTCGGTTCCCCCACTTCTTCGCTTCAGTCGGCGCCCGGCCAGTCTGCGCCGATCCAACGGAGTGCCTCGGTCAGGCGCTCGGCGCTGGTCGCGTCGAAGTAGTGACCCACCTTGCCCATGCTGAAGTAGCGCGCCTCGACCCCGCTCGCGGACAGGCGCTTCTGCGTCTTCTTCAGCTTTCCGGCCGTGGTGTCCTGCTCGCCGGCCACCAGCGCGACGCGCGTGATGCCGGACTTGCGCAGCTGCGCGGCGCTGGGCTCGGTGCCGGCGTTGACGATCATCAGTCGCTGCCAGCGGCCTGGCTGCGCGAGCGCGACGCGCAACGCCGCAGGCGCGCCGAGCGAGTAGCCGATCAGCACGCGGCGCCCGAGATCCACCTTGTCCGGCTCGCTCGTCGAGAGCAGCGAGACGCTCTTGTCCACGCGCTTCTGGAGCTCCAGGCCCGTGCCGACCCACATCGCGCCGCCACCGTCGCAGGCCGCGGGCCCCGGTGGGCAGAGCAGCCACGAAGAGCTCGTCGCGCCCTGAAAGACCGGGCACTCCCACTCCGGCAGCGCGCACATGCCGTGCAGGAACACGGCGAGCGGGCGCCGTTCGGCCGGCTTCGGCGCGTGGTACCACGCGGGCCGCTTCGCCCCCACGTCGAGCGTGCGAAACCCGGGCGCGGTGTCGCCGCTCGACGCGGGTGGGGCCGCGGTGGCGGAGGCGGCGAGCAAGGCGAGGGCGAGGAGCTGGGCGCGCACGGGCCCACCGAGCTTGGCACGGTCGGCGCGCGCGGTCACTGCGCCGCGGTGTAGCTCCACTCCCGATCGGTTCTCGTCAGGGCGACCTGCAGCGTCTGGCTCAGCAGCGAGGCGACCGGACCGGTGTCGAGGCGCGAGGCCCGTCTCTTGCCGCCATGGGCGCATCACGACACGCCACGGTTTGCTGCGCTCTTGGTCGCTGCGCAAGGTCACGCTGCGCCACAGCGAGAGCAGCGTGTACGCGCCCGAGCCGGTCATCGCAGTTGTACCGGGGCCGCTGCCGCTGCCGAGGCGACTGACGGCACTCCGGCCCACCCCCTTTGTGTGGGGGTGGGCTCGAACCGCCTCAGGGTGTGAGCACCGCGATTGCGGCGCGGAGCAGCGGCTCGGGTCGAGGCTCCACTCCACGCGCGCGCACGTGCCGGACGGCTTGCTCGGCCTGGGCTCGCTTGAACCCCAGACGCACCAGGCCCGAGCGGACCTTCTCGAAGAC
>JAKLKA010000225.1 GCA_023150915.1 Polyangiaceae bacterium | reverse complement strand
GGCGCCCGCCACGCCCGCCGCGCCCGCCGCGCCACCGCTGGCCCAAGCGCCCCCGCTGGCCCATGCGCCGCTCGCGCCGCCCGTCGCGCTGCCCGCCGCGCCGCCCGTTGCCGGTTCGGGGCCCGCGTCGGGTTGCGAGTCCAGGGCACATCCGAAAGCCGCAAGGCCCAGGGCCAGGATCGAGAGCTGAGCGCGCATCGTGCCCCGGTGAGTGCAAGCCGCGCACCAGCGGGTTTCCCGCGCGATGAGGGCGCCTTGGCGCGACGACCGCCAACCGCGAGTTGGCAATTCCGGTTTCAGCGAGCGCGCCGGCGCACGAGCAGCAGCACGGCGAGCAGGCCGCCCAGGCTCGACCCGGCCCGACCCGATCCCGTGGCGCTTCGACAGCCGCAGCCGCTGTCGTCGGGCGCGGCTTCGGGCTCGGCGCAGTTGCCGGTGTCCTGGCACAAGTCGTCCCGATCTTCGGCGGTGCAGGTGGTTCCCACGGTGGACGATGCCGCGCAGTCGAGCGGCCCGCTGAGCCCCGACAGCTCCATCACCTTCACGAAGGTCGCGCCGCCGTCCGCCGAGCGCCCGATCTCGAAGCCGTCGTCGGCCTGGCTGGTGCACGCCCACAGCTCTGCGCCCACATGGCTCACGCACGCCGTGGGCTGGCTGCGGACCTTGCCGAACACGTCGTCGCTGGTCTTCGCCGAGAACAAGCCGAGCCCCGCTGCGTCCAGCGCCACACCCGCGTGCGGATCGCCGAATGCCGCGAACGCTCGCTGGCCGTCGGGCGACAGCGTGAAGCCCAGCAGCGGTGCTTTCTGCTTCAGCACTTCGGTGAACGTCGCGCCGCCGTCCTTCGACGCCAGCACCACGCCCTGGCTGCCCGAGGTCTGGGCGAACCCCGCGCGCACGTAGACCACATCGGGCTGGGTCGGGTGCACCGCGCCGATCCGCGGCGAAGCGCCCGGCGGTGCGGTCAGCACCACGGGCGGATCCCAGGTCTTGCCTTCCGTCACGCTGCGGAAGAAGACTGCCTTCGCGCCCTGCGATCCGGTCAGGTAGAGCCGCGCTGGATCCGATGCCGACACGCCGACGTCGGTGAACAGGGTCTTGTCGTCCAGGGCCGCGCTCAGCTTCTCGAAGCTGGTGCCCCCGTTGCTCGAGAGCCACAGCTCGCTGGCGTACGCGCCCGCCGCGCCGCTGGTCGAGATCAGCACCCAGACCCGGCTGGCGCCCACGGCGATGCCGGTCACGGTGCGATCCAGCGCCGCGGGCTTCGACCAGGTGCAGGCGCCGTCCGCCGAGGCGAGCAGGCCGTCGAACGTCCCCATCAGCGGCGCGCCGCTGGCCCCCACCGCAAGCACCGGGCTCTCGGTCGGGCCGTACCCCGCAGCCGCCGAGCACGACCAGCGCCAGCTCTTGCCGTGGTCGGTGCTGGTCAAGAGGCCGTACGTCGCGCGCGCGAAGAGCCGGCTGTCGTCGGTCGGATCGGCGACGATCTGGCGGACGGCGGGGTACGCCCCGTGGGCAGCGGCAGCGGGCGCCAGCGCGACGATCGAGAGGGCACCGGCCGTCAGATGCAGAGCGTGGTGCACTGGCCTGGGTTCTTGCCGCGCACGCAGGCCTCGCCCACGGTCGACGGCAGCTCGGTGTGCCAGGTGTTGGTCGCGAGATCGAACGACCAGACGTCGTCGACGTTTCCGCAGTCGGTCTTGCCGCCGTAGATCAGCCAGCGCCCGCCCGCTTCGTCGAGCACGGCGACGTGCGCCGAGCGACGATCGGGTGCTTGCAGGTTCGGCACGGTGAAGTCCGGGGGAAACAAACAGAAGTCCGCCGCCGGGGTCTTCACCTGCTCTGCCGGGACCAGCTCGGTCCACTTCTTCTGGGCGGGGTCGAACGCCCAGGTGTCGTTGTTGTTGCCCACGGCGCCGTCGTCGTGACCGGCGAACATCAACAAGCGCTTCTGCTTCGCGTCGAAGGCAAGCGAGCTGTGAATGCGACCCATGGGGGCGCCGCTGCCGCCCGCGCTCTCTTGGGTCCAGGCGCCGGTTGCGATGTCGAGCGACCAGAGATCCGCCATGAACGGCCCCTGGAATGCCCCCGCCCCGCCGCCCGCGTAGACGAACATCCGACCGCTGGCAGGATCGATGGCTGCGGAGTGGAACAGGCGCGCTTCGGGCTTCGCGCCCGTCGAGGTGATCTCGCGCCACGCGCCGGTGGCCAGGTTCAGCGCCCAGACGTCGTCGAGCGGCGTGAACGAAGCGCCGCTGGTGCTGGCGTTGCCGCCGAACAAGACCAGCTCTTTGGTGGCGGGGTTGTAGGCGCCGCTGGTGCTGCTTCGCCCCGACGGGCCGCCGCCGGTGGTCTGGATCTGTTGCCAGCTCAGGGTCTCGAGGCCGAGCGCCCAGACGTCGCTGTAGACGGTATACGGCCCCGAAGAAGCCTCGCGATAGCGACCTCCGAAAACGATCATGCGATCGCCCTCCGGGTCGTAGACGGCCAGGCCGCGGGCACGCGGACCCGGCCCACCGCTGGGGCTGACCGGCGAGAAGTACTTGCAGGTGACGTCGTAGGCCCAGAGCTCGCCGATGGGTTTCGGCGCGGGATTGCACTGCTGCGGCACGCCGACGTCCCCGCCAAAGACCACCACCCGCTGCCGCTTCGAGTCGAAGGCCGCGAACGCTTCGGTGCGCGGCAGAGGGTCCTGACCCGGATCCACGCAGCTCGGCGCGTCGGGCGTGGCGTCGGCGCCGGCGTCGGTGGTGGGCTTGGATTGGGCTTCGTCATCACCCCCGCACGCGGGGATGGCGAGCGCCGCCGCGCACAGCGCCACGGAGGCAGGGAGGGTCCATCGAGTGTTCATCATCGCTCTCAGTTGCAGGTCTTACCCAGGGTGTAGCCCTTGGTGCACTGGCACTTGCACTCGGCCTCGTTGGCCGGCTCGCCGCACACCGGGACGATGCTCATCTTCTTCGATGCCTTCTGGCCGTTCTTCGCGGTCAGGCTCAGCTCGAGCTCGAAGGTGGTGCCGAACACGTCGGTCGCTGCCCACTGATTCGGGCAGGTGGGGATCATCGCGAAGGTAGAGATGTCGGTATCCGTGCTCGTGCCCCAGCCGTCGCTGGTTGCTTTGAGGTTCATCTTGCGACCGTCCACGCGGACCTCACCGTTGCTCAGGTCGCGGAGCGTTCCGTTGATCTCGACGGCGCACGGCTCGATGTTGGTGGCGCGCGCCCCGATGAACATCACTCGACCGCCTTGCGGGGGCAGGATCATCGGAACCTGAGCGCCCTCGCCGATCTCTTTCGACACCAGGTCGGCGCCGCGGGCGGTGACCTGAAGCTCGATGGGCTTCGTCGGGTCGCCCAGGGCCGCGAGGCCACACGACGAGCTCCCGCCGCCACCACCACTCTGGCCGCCGCCGCCGTCGCCTGCCGCGTCGTCACCCCCGCAACCGACGACCCACAGCGCGACCAGCGCCCCGCACAGCGCCCGTGGTCCCCGGAGAATTCGCAGCTCGAACGGCACGCGAGATGCTAGCCCGGCCGGCCCCCAGCGCCAAGTGCACTTCCATCGTTGCAGCCGCCCCGCGCCTCGATATCGTGGGCCACGTGCGGATCACTGCCAAGGCCAGGACGGACGTCGGCCTCCGACGACAAGGCAACGAAGACGCGCTCCTCGTCGACGAGGCGCTGGGGCTGTACGTCGTGTGCGACGGCATGGGCGGGCACGCGGCGGGTGAGGTGGCCTCTCAGGCCGCGGTCGAGGCCATCGCCCAGTGCGTGGCCGAAGGCCTGCCCGCTGCCGGAAAGGTCGAGCCCGAGCGTCGCGCCGCGGCGCTGGCCGAGCTCTTGCGCGAGGCCGTCGACGCCGCCAATGCGCGTGTGCATGCGCTGGGCGTCGAGGACCCGTCGAAGCGTGGCGCGGGCACGACCTGCACGGCGCTGGTGATCGCCGGGGGAACCGCGGCCCTGGCACACGTGGGCGACACTCGCCTCTACCTGCTGCGCGCTGGCCAGATGCACCAGATCACCAACGACCACACCTTTCTCGCCGAGGCATTGCGCCGCGGCATGAGCCGCGAAGAGGCCATCCAGCACATTCCGACCAACATGCTGTCGCGCGCCGTCGGGCCGAACAAGCACGTCGACATCGACACGCTGAGCTTCGACCTCTTGCCCGGCGACAAGCTCATGCTCTGCACCGACGGGCTCCACGGCTACTTCGTCGAGGCGCCCGAGCTGGCGCCGTTCATGGGCGACGTCGCGTCCGCGCCCGAACGCTTGGTGGCGGCCGCCAACGAGCGCGGGGGCGAGGACAACATCAGCGTGATAGCCCTGGAGATCGCGGCCGAGGCGACCACAGCGCCCGAGGACTCGATCCGGCTCAGTCGCGTGACCCAGGCCCTCAGGGCGCTCTCGGGCATCGAGGTGCTGCGCGAGCTGACTTATTCGGAGCTGCTCGAGGTGGCCGGTGCGCTGCGCTCGGAAGAGGTCACCGCCGGCACCGCGGTGGTGCGCGAGGGCGAAACCAGTGCCACCTTCTACATCATCGCCAGCGGCCGCGCTTCGGTCGAGCGCGGCGGCAAGCGCCTGGCCGAGCTGGCGCCGGGCAGCCACTTCGGCGAGATGGCGCTGCTCACCAACCGGCCCCGCTCGGCCACGGTGGTCACGCTCGACGCCTGCCGCCTGCTCTCGCTCACGCGCGAGGCGGTGTACCCGCTGTTTCAGCACAACCCGGTCTTGGCGGTGAAGTTCCTCTGGAACCTGGGCGTGCGCCAGAGCCTGCGCCTGGACGAGACCACCGAATGGCTCAGCGCCGGGCGTGAGGCGGCGCCCGACACCCTGGTCGAGCGTCGCGACGACGAGATGATCGCCTCGCCGTTCAGCAAACGGAGCTGACGGTGAGGCCCATCGTACAGCACGCGTTCGCGCCGATGATCGTTGGGGCGCTCGTGAGCCTCACCGCCTGCAAGCGCGAACAGCCGACCCCGACCCCGGTTCGTTCGGTGACTGCAGCGCCCTCGGCGCCCTCCAGCGCGCGCCCGGCGCCGCCCGGCGAGTGGACCGTGCCGAACGTGAAGTCGGACGAGCGGGACGAATCTCCGGACGCACCCCATGCGGACGGCGGCGTGTTCAAGGCCGGCACCCTCAGCGACGTCGGGCCTGCTGGCCCGGCCAGCGCCAGCCGCTTCGGTGTGGTGATGATCACCCGGCGCGACGAGGTGGTGCTGGCGCCTCCCGGCAAGGCCAAGGGTTCGTTCAAGGGCATTGCGCTGGTCGCCACCGCCTTCGCCGAGAAGGCACAACCTCCGTCCATCGCCGGCGAGCACGCGTATTTCATTTCGAACGGCAAGCTGGCGCGGCGGCGCGTGCCGACGCTGGGTCCGGTCGAGGTGCTGGCCGATGCCCGCGACTTCACCCGGGTCTCGGCGCTGCCCGCCACGGAAGCTCGGCCCGCCACGGCCGCGTTCATCGTGAACCCGGACAAACCCACGGGTAGTGCCACCGCCATGCTGTGGGTCGAGGGGGGAGACATCTTGCGACTCTCGCCGGACGGAACCGGTGCGAGCAGCGTGTCGATGACCGAGAGCGGCGGCGAGGTGCTGATTGCGGTCCTCGACGGCCGCACCGGGATGACGCCGGTACACGTGCGCAAGCTTGCCTTCAAGGACAAGCGGCCCATGCTGGGAGAGAACGTCGTTGCATGGGTGGCGGGGCCCGCGCAGCCCACCACCGAGCTCACCTTGCTCGCGCCGGAGAAGGACGCCTGGATCTTCTCTGCGCTCGAGCGCGAGACGACTCGCTTCGGCCTGGCAGCCGTGCACATCGGCGCGACGCCCCAGATGGGTGCGCCGGTAGAGTGGCGCATGTACCCGAATGGCATCGACCCGGCACCGGTCGCCCCGGTGCACGCCTGCGGTCGCGCGCTTCTGGTCTATGCGCGGCCTTCCACCGAGACCCCTGGCGCCGAGCAAGAGCTGCACCTGGCGGCCAGCGGCGACTCGGGGCTCGAGAGCTCGGATCTCATCGGGAAGGCTCCGAGCATCCGCGGCCTCTCGGCCAGCGGCGACGCCGAGGGCTTGCTGGTCGTATACAGCGCGAGCTCGCGCACCTGGGCGCTCAGCACGCCATGCCCGCGTGCGACCAAGCCCAAGTGAGTCGCACCGTCGAGGCCCTCACCCTCTGAGGGCCTCGAAACCTTGCGAGCAACAGCGGAGAGGGAGGGATTCGTAACCGAGCGGAGCGAGGTCTAGGTCTCGCGCGATCAGTCTGGAGCGGCGAGCATGTGTTTCGAGGCCCTCACCCTCTGAGGGCCTCGAAACCTTGCGAGCAACAGCGGAGAGGGAGGG
>JAKLKA010000030.1 GCA_023150915.1 Polyangiaceae bacterium | reverse complement strand
CGGCAGGCGCAGCCGCCGCCGCCGGTGGCCAGGCCCCAGACGCCCTTGGGGGCTTCGCTCGAGCCGGCGCTGCCGGCCGAGCCCGAGGTGCCGCCATCGCCTGCGGAGCCGTCTTTGGCGCCCGAGCCGCCGGCGCCGCCGGCGTCGGAGCCGCCGCCGCCATCGGTTCCGCCTTCGGGGGCCCACTGGCAGTCGCCCAGGACGCACTGCTGGCCGGCGGGGCACTTCACGCCGGTGCAGGGGTCGTTGCCGCAGGCGCCGGTGGTCGGATCGCACCAGGCGCCGTTGGAGCAGGCGAGCCCGCCGTCGGCCGTGCACTTGTTGGGCTCGCAGGCGTAAGAGGCGTCGCCCGAGGGCGAGCACACCTGGCCGGCGGGGCAGTCCACGCCGCAGCCGGTGGCCTTGCACTCCCCCTCGAGGCACTGCTCGCCGGCCTGGCAGGTGACACCGGCGCAGGTCTTCACGCAGCGCGGCTCGGTGAAGCTCTCGTTGGGCTTGCAGACCTCGTCGGCCTTGCAGGTGTTGGGGTCGCAGGGGTCGTCGACGCAGGCGCTGTTGCTACACAGCTCGCCGGTCTTGCAGCCGAAGAAGTTGCAGTTGTTCTGGGGCTGGCAGGTGCCCACGGCCGGGCCGGTGGGCGCGCAGGCCTGACCGGTCGGGCACTGCACGTTGAAGCACGGGCTCTGGCAGCCGAAGTCGCCCTTGCACACGCACTCGGGAATGCCGGCGGTCACGGTGCCCTTGGGCCCGCACTCGACCTCACCGGTGGTGGTGTTCTTCGCGGTCTTCTTGCTGCAGTCGCCGCAGGGGTCGTTCACGCAGAACTTCCCGGTCTCTTCCGTGCCGCTCTTCTTGACCGTCTCGCAGGTCGAGCCGCCGGGGCAGATCTCGCCTTTGCACGGGCCGGCGCACTGGCAGACGCCCGCGACCACCTCGACGCAGCTCTTGCCCGGGCTGCACAGGGCGGCCTGGCCGGCGTCGGCGTCGGGCACGTCTTCGTCGATCTTGCCGTCGCAGTCGTTGTCCTTGCAGTCGCACTGCTCGGGCTGCGGGCCAATGCCGTTGGCGCACACGAACTTGCCGCTGTCGCAGACCAGCTTGCCCTTCTTGCACTCACCCTCGTCGATGCCGCAGGCGTCGCCGATCTTCTGGTTGGGGTCGCTGGGGTTGGCAGAGCCGTCGATGCCGTCGGGAGCGGGGCCGGCCTCGTCGGTCTGTCCGTCGCAGTCGTTGTCTTTTCCGTCGCAGACCTCGGGGCTGGGGCCGACGCCGCCCTGGCAGATGGTCTGGCCGGTGCCCTTGGGGTCGCAGCTGCTGATGCCGGGCTTGCACTCGCCCTTGGTGCGATCACCGGGATAGGCGGTGGTGTCGTAGACGGCGGCGCAGGGCCCGCCGAGGCCGAGGCCGTCGTCGACGGTGCCGTTGCAGTCGTCGTCCTTGGCGTTGCAGACCTCGGGGGTGGGCTTCACGCCGCCCTGGCACTCGATGGTGCCGTTGACGCAGGCGGTCTTGCCGGGGGCACAGGGCGGGGTGGTGCTGCCGCAGTCTTGGCCCACGCCCGAGACGTTGTCGTCTTTGGTGCCGTCGCAGTCGTTGTCGACGCCGTCGCAGACCTCGGGCCCGGGCGCCTTGCCGCCCTGACACTTCCAGCCCTGGGTGCCGTTGCAGGCCAGCGTTCCGACCTGACACGGATCGGTCAAGCCGCCGACGCCGGTGCAGGTGCCGCCGGCGGGCGGGCACCACGAGACGTTCTTGTGGGTGCAGACCGGGTTGCAACCAGTGGCGGGCAGGTTCCAGCAGCCGGGAGCCGCGGGCTGATCGCTGAGCGGGGCGTCGTCGACCTTGCCATCGCAGTCGTCGTCGATGCCGTTGCAGCTCTCGGGCTGGGGCGGGGTGCCGCCCTGGCAGACCAGCACGCCGCCCACGCAGGCGGTCTTGCCCTTGGTGCAGATGCCGCCCTGCAGGCCGCAGTCTTGATTCACACCCGGCACGCCGTCGTCGACCACACCGTCGCAGTCGTTGTCGATGCCGTCGCAGACCTCGGCGCTGGGACCGATCCAGCCGCTGCACGTGCCGTTGCAGGGCAGCTGGCCCTTGACGCACTGGCTCTGGGCGAAGGTGTCCTTGTAGACCAGGCCGGGCTGCCCCGGGATCTGGCATGCGGTCGGCGCGATGCCCTCGTCCACCGTGCCGTTGCAGTTGTTGTCCAGGCCGTCGCAGATCTCGCTCTGCGGCGCCGCATTGCAGGTGCCGAAGCCCTTGGGCACGCCGCTGCCCACGCAGCCGCCCACCGCCACGGCCTGGCCGGTGCTCAGGCAGCTCTGGGTGCCGGTGCAGTTGGCGGGCGGCGAGAAACCGCAGGGAATGGCCACCACGCCGTCGTCCGCCACGCCGTCGCAGTCGTTGTCACAGCCGTCGCAGATCTCGGCGCTGGGCTGGCAGTTGTTGGGGCAGATGCTGAACGGCACGCCGCTGCCGCTGGCGTTGTCGATCACGCCGTCGCAGTTGTCGTCCTCGTTGTTGCACGTCTCGGGCAACGGGCAGTGCAGGGGGTTGCCGCACTTGACCTGGTTCTCGTCGACCGTGCCGTTGCAGTTGTCGTCCTGGCTGTTGCACTGCTCTTTCGGATCGTAGCAGAGCCAGTTCAGGGGCTGGCTCTGCTGCGGCTGGGTGGTGCAGGGCAGCTTGGTCAGATCGCCGGTTGGGTTGCCGGGGGTGATCGACGCTTCGTATTGTGCCAGGCACGTTGCCCGCGCCGCGGTGCAGCAGTCGGTGCGCCGGTTGCAATAATGGGCGTAGCCCTCGTCGGTGCAGCCGTTGCAGTTGTTGTCGGTGTTGTCGCAGACCTCGGGCTTGATCGCGCCGGAGATGATGTTGGCCAGCGCCTGGCTGAGCGTCGTCTCGTTCGTCGCGAACAGGCTGGTCGTGGTCCCGCCGGCGGCGGCGATGGCGTTGGTGTTTGCCTGGGTGCCGCCGGCGAAGTTGATGACGTGCGTCTTCACCTTCCAATTGGTGCCCCCGAGGGTCACACCCGTCTGGTAGAGATCCTGTGCTGCCGCAACCGCCTGCGCGAGGTTCTGCGCGTTCGTCCCACCTGGAACTGCACAATTCTCGTCGCCGTCGGTCACGAGGATGACGTTCAAGCTTCGGCAAGCGCGGTCGCTTGCGGTGAGCGGAGTCGGAAATGAGTAGTTCAGCGGCGGACAGTAGTTTGTGTTCGACCACAGAGACCAGCCCGCACGCAGATACTGGGCCGCAGTCCTGAGCGACCCTGCAATTGGCGTTGCGCCGGCAGCGAACAACTCCTTGCTCTCGTTGCACTGACCGTCAAAGTATTTCAGGATCTCGGTAACGTTGGTCGGCGGCGGGGCAGGGCCCCAGGTCGGATCCTGCAACATCCCCACGAGGACGTTGCCTCCGTTCTGCCATGCACCTTCCGGCCAGTTCGGTGCACCCGGGCCTGCGCCCGCAGAGCAGGATGGATTGTTCCCGCATGCGTTGGTGGCGCCGGGGAACACGTTGAACGAACAGCCACTGCCCGAGTAGTAGTCGAAGTCGCAGGTACCGCCGGTCGGCGTGCCGCACGCACTGGCGCAGGCCCCGTTGCCGCACCCGGAGATGTAGCTTGCGAAGGTGGAGAGCCCAAAGTTGGCTTCGCCCGCGAACGCCTGGACGGTGCTGCGCAGCGCGCACTTCGCGTCATTCAAACGGTTGGGTACGAAACCGCACGAGTTCAGCTGGTAGCCCGCGGCAGCTTGGTTGCACTCCGTCGGGTAAGTGGTCGGCGGAGTGGTGCATGCCGTCATCGACCCCGACGTGTCGACCACCAGCATGAAGTACGGGCGAGATGGCTTCGGCCAGACCGATGGGTCCGGGTTCAGACACGACGCCGGCTCTTGCGCCGCTGCCGGCTTGGGCAGCGCTGCGAGCGCAGCCCAACCGAACAACGCGAGCCCCGCGCCTCGGGTCAAAAGCCGCACGACACGCTCTCTCTGGTCCGCCATGAGCACGCCCTCGAATCTGCCGGTGACAACGGGTGGGTTCCGCCAAGGAACCGTGGTGGCCGAGCCCGCCCGTGGCTCGGCCCAAGAATGCTGAGCCAACCTGAAAGCTACCTGGTCCCGCACCCGGCCTCAAGGCTCCGCTACCCGCGATTTCACCCACCTGGACCTACAGCCGATTCTCGACTGTTTCAGTGTGGAACGGATCGGGCCGCAATCGTCGCGTGCCCGGTGACGCCCGCTGCGCGCGACGCTAATTGCGACAGCGGAGACTCTCGCGTTTGGCCAGGCCCCTCGGACGCCCCCAAGGTCGATTCACCCAGCACCGCCGGCTGGACGTGATGCGCGACCTCTTGGCGCGACACCCTCGCGGGCTGACGCTGTACGAGCTCGCCGACGCCATCGACGTGAGCGCGCGCACCATGCGCCGCTACCTGAAAGAGATGGAGCGCGAGTACGACCTCGAGAGCCACCAAGAGAAAGGCGGCGGCGCACTGCTGTGGCGCATTCGGCAGAGCGAAGCCCCGCGCAAGGTCGAGCTGCGCCGCACCCAAGCCTATGCGCTCTTGGCGGCGCGCCGGCTGTTCGAACCGATGCGGGGCTCTGCGCTGTTCGAAGAGATCGATCTGGCGATCAACAAGCTGTTGGCGTTCGCCCAGCGTCCCGGGCGTGGCCCGAACGCAGGGCTGGCGGACGCCCGACTCGAAGAACGCTTCCTCTACTTCCCTTTCGCGCCCAAGAACTACGCCGAGAAGACCGAAGAGCTCGACGATCTGTTCCAGGCGGTCTCGGACCTGAGACCCTTGGGCCTTTCGTACCGCAGCGCCGCCAAGAAGGAAGAAGAGCGCATCACCATCCACCCCTATGCGCTGGTGCTGCACCGCGACGCGATCTACTGCGTGGGCCTTCACGTCGCCAAGAACGAGATCCGGACCTTCGTGCTCGACCGCATGCGCGACACCGAGTGCGCCACCCAAGAGCGCTTCGCGTTGCCCGACGACTTCAGGATCGACGACTATTTCCAGGGTGAGCTCGGGATCTGGCGCAGCGAAACCCGGCACAAGGTCGTGATCGACTTCGACGCCCAGGGTGCGGAATACCTTCGAACCCGCAAGGTTCACGGCTCGCAGAAGCTGCAAGCCATCGCCGGCGGTGGCGTGCGGCTCGGCATGACGGTCGGCAACCTGAATCCGGTCGTGAGCTGGGTGCTCGAGTGGGGGCCGCGCGCCAAGGTCATCGAGCCGCCAGAGTTGGTCACACGGGTGCGCGAGGAGCTCGAGCAAGCGCTCGGGCAATACGGCGTGCGACCCAAGAAGAAGAAGTAGCGAGCGGACCCACGAGAGTCACCGCCGGCTCACTTCCCCTGCGACCGATAGTGCCGGTAGTACCCCAGGACCTTGCCGACGTACGCCTGCGTCTCTTCGTACGGCGGGATGCCGCCGTTGCGGATCACCGCGTTCTCGCCTGCGTTGTAGGCCGCGATGGTCAGCTCGAGGTCGCCGTTGAACATGTTGGCCAACACCCGCAGGTAGCGGGTGCCTCCGAAGATGTTCTGGCGGGGGTCGAAGTGGTCGGTGACCATCATGCGCTCGGCGGTTTCTGGGATGAGCTGCATCAGACCGCGGGCGTTCGCCCGTGACACGGCGCGCGGGTCGAAGTCGCTCTCGACCTTGATCACGGCGCGCACCAGCTCTTCGGGGATCTGATAGAGCGTTGCAGCCTGCCGGATGTACACGTCGTAGCGCGAGAAGCGCTCGGGCGACGTGTCGCTGGGCATGAACGCCGCGATCTTCGGCTTGTCCTTGGCGTAGAGCTCGCTCCCCTTGCCGGTCGGACGGCTGGTGAACGACACCACGCCGTCGGCGTCGACGCTGCGGTAGATGTCGGCCTGCCCAGGCGCGCTGAACGTGAGCAGCGCCGCGCCCGTCACGGTGGCGGCCATTCGCAGCGGCAAGGACGAGGATTTCACGGGGCTCGGCGGATCGTAGCGACAACGCCCCGGCCCCGTCCAAGAATTCCCGCTTCGATAAGTCGCCCGGCCCCGGCTAGACTGCCGGTCCCCGCGGACAGAGCAGCCATGCCCGACCGAGAGCCTCACGCCGATCGCCGGCGGCGCCGTCGCCGCGGGCCACCCCAGAAACCGCCCGAGTCCGCCGCCCGGGTGATCGCGGCGGCCAAGCCGGCGGTCGACGCGGCGAAGCCCTCTGACGCGCCCCTCACCGCCGCCGAGGTGGCAGAGATGCGCGTGCACCTGCGCTTCTTGAAAGAGCATCGCAAGGTCCTGGCCCTGAAGGTCAACGCCGCCGAGGACCTGCTGCTGAACGGCGCGCGCGAGCCCAGCCACCGCGGCGTGTGTCAGCACCTGCTCGACAAGGTCGAGAAGAGCCGGGTCGAGCTGGCTGCGCAGCGGCTCGACCCCGGCAGTCGCTTGCGCCTGCTCGAGGGCATCATCCGGTTCTCGCCGGACATCGCCTATTTGCTGCTCTACCTCGAGAGCTTGAAAGACGCGGCACGGCCCGAGGCCGTCCCGGCGCTCACCGCGGCGCTGCGTCGCATCGACTTCGGATCGGTCAGCGCCGCGCAGATGCGGCGCGTGCTCGATCTGATCGTCGAGCTGACCCACGAACGCGACCGGCCCCAGCTCTTGTTCAGCTTGCTCTCGAGCGCCACCTTCCAAAAGGCGTTCGACGCTTCGGCCGAGCGATTACCCGAGGCGCTGGCGAACATCGTGGTGCCGCTGCGTGCGGCCCACGCGGTGATCGTGCGTGGAGTGCCGAACCCGTTCGACGCCGAAGCGCTTGCCCGCGGAACGGTCATGCTGCTGACCCTGCCGAAGGGCGTGCTCGAGAGCCAGGTGCCTCAGGTGTGCCGGCGGCTGTTCGAGGCGGGCATCGATCTGGCGAACGACCCGCGCTCGCTGACCGGGCTGCGCGTCTTGTTCGAGCTGCTCCCTCCGGGCGATCGGTCCCGCGCCGACGCCGGCCTGGCCCTGGCCCGCTGGCTCTTGGCTCGCGGGCTCGAGAGAGAGGCCGCGGCCCACCTCGGGGTGCTCGAGAAGCACGGCGTCGATTTCCCGCGGCCGTGGGCCGTGGCCCTCGGCGGTCGTCGCATTGGCGGCATTGGGCTCACCGAGCGCGCACCGCCCGAAGACGGGAGCCGCGCCGAGCGCGAGCTGTTCACCAGCGGCGTGCTCTTGGCCCGCCAGCTCTCGGTGTGGGTTCGGGTCGGCACGGTGGCCGACACGCAGCGTTATGCACAGAACGTCGAGCTAGCACGGCAGATCGCGCTTCCCGGGGTCGCTCCGATCGTTGCGCATGGCGTGACCGGGCTCGGGCAACCCTATTTCGCGGTCGAGCGTCACGGGCGCTCGGCCAACGACGTCTTGCTCGGCAAGCGCGGCCTCGACGCCTCGACGGCGCTGGCCGTGGCGGCCGAGGCCAACGCCATCCTCGGCGCGCTGGGCCTTGCCGGGGTCGCGCTTCCCGACGCGCGCTTTCGCCGCTTCGCCATCGACGACCACGACCGGCTCTGGCTGCGCGATCTGATGGACGCCGTCCGGAGTCCCGACGCTGCGGCGCAAAGCACCGAGCTTGCGCGGGAGCTCTGCCTCGATCTGCTCGCGCGAGCGCCGCGCCTCGTGGTGCCCGCCCGCGTCGAGACCGCGCTGCGCGCTGCCGACAGCACCGTGGCCATCGCGCGGGCGCTGGAAGAGCTGAGCTGAGGGCCGCGCCGGAGCGGCGCGGCTACTCGCTGTCGGTCAGATAGGTGTAGCTCCTGAGAGCCTGCTCGTAGTGCTGCATCAGCGTGCGCATCTGCTCGTTGGTCAGCCGCCCGCTCTGCACGGCGCGCTCGGCTTGCTTGCGCACCGCCTCGACCATGACCTCCGGCTGATACTCCACGTACCGGAGCACGTCGGCGATGCTGTCGCCCTTCACCACGTGGCGGACCTCGTAGCCCTCGTCGGTCAGGCGCACGTGCACGGCGTTGGTGTCACCGAACAGGTTGTGCAAATCCCCCAGGATCTCCTGGTAGGCGCCGTTCAAGAACATGCCCATGAAATAGGGTTCGTTCGGTCGATAGTCGTGGACCTCGAGCACCTGCTTGTCCTCTTCCACGTCGATGAAGCGATCGATCATGCCGTCGCTGTCGCAGGTCAGATCCGCCAGGCGGGCCGTCACCTGCGGCTGCTCGTCCAGGCGGTGGATGGGCATGATGGGGAAGAGCTGGTCGATGGCCCAGATGTCCGGCGCCGACTGGAACAGGCTGAAATTGCAGTAGTAGATGCTGCTCATCGTGCGCTCGAGATCCCACAGCTCTTCGGGCACGAACTTGAGCCGCTTCACCCGGCCCTGGATCTTCTCGCAGCAATTCCAGAAAAGGCGCTCGGCTTGTGCCCGCTCGCGCAGGCTGAGGTAGCCGTACTTGAACAGGTTCTGCGCCTCTTCTTTGGCTTGCGTGGCGTCGTGCCACGACTCTTGCACGTTCTTGGCGCTGATGCCCTTGTAGGTCTCGTACAGATCCTTGACCAGGCGGTGCGCCTCGGCCTTCGGCTCCACCGGGTCGCCGAAGCGCACCTCGTTCACGCCGACCACCTCGAACACGAGCACCGAGTGGTGCGCTGCGACGGCGCGCCCGCTCTCGCTGACCAGGGTGGGGCAGGGGACGTTGGACTTGTTGCAGGCCGACTGCACGTGGGCGACCACGTCGGCCGCGTACTCTTGCAGCGTGTAGTTCTTCGAGGCGTGGAAGTCCGTCTTCGAGCCGTCGTAGTCGATGGCCAGACCACCACCCACGTCGAGGAAGCCCATCTTGCAGCCCATCTTGGCGAGCTCGGTATAGATGTTGGCGGCCTCTTGGATGGCGTTCTTGATGGGGATGATGCTCGAGATCTGGCTGCCGATGTGGAAGTGCAAGAGCTGCAGGCAGTCGAGCATGTCTTTGGCCGCGAGGCGGTCCACCAGCTCGACGATCTCGGTCATGGTCAGGCCGAATTTCGCGCGATCTCCCGCGGAATTCGCCCAGCGGCCGACGCCCTTGGCGCTCAGCTTGCTGCGCACGCCGAGCACCGGACGAATTCCCAGCTTCTCGGTGGCACGGAACACGTGGTCGAGCTCTTCGATGCGCTCGAGCACCACGATCACCGTCTTGTCGAACTTCTGCGCGACCAGGGCCGTCTCGATGTAGTGCAGGTCCTTGTAGCCGTTGCAAATGATCAGCCCGCCGACCTCTTGCATGGCGGCCAAGGCGATCAAGAGCTCGGGTTTGCTGCCCGCTTCCAGACCGAACTGCCAGCGCCGGCCGTACTCGACCACGTCTTCGATCAGGTGCCGCTGCTGGTTCACCTTCACCGGGAACACGCCGCGATAGATGCCCTGATACTCGTACTCGACGATGGCGCGCTCGAACGCCTCGTTGATCCGCTTGATGCGGTGCTCGACGACGTCGCTGAAGCGAATGAGCAGCGGCAGATCCAGCCCGCGGGCCTCGAGGTGCTGCACCAGCTCGTAGAGGTTGATGTTGCGTTCGCGCGTGGGGTCGGGCGTGACCTGCACCGTGCCCTCGTCGGTGACGCTGAAGTAGGGCAGGCCCCAGCCTTGGATCTGGTAGAGCTGCGCGCTCTTCTGCGAGGTCCAGACCTCGCCGTTCTCGATCATCTCGTTCAACTTCGCCTCCGACGGGACAGCGGCCGAAGCAAACGGCACAATCGGCGACCGCGCAAGCGAAAGCTGCGCGCCGTCAGCCGCCCGCCCAGAGGGTGGTCGGGAGCCCACCGCGCTTCCACAGGGCCAAGAGGTCCATCAGGAAGGCGACGGTGATGTGGACCAGGAAGCCGGAGTAGATGCTGCGGGTGCGCATCGCCAAGCTGCCGAGCACCACGCCGGCGACGATGGCGCCGTGGGCCTCGAGGTAAGGCTTGCCGTAGTGGATCATGCAATACGGCACGGCCATCGCGAAGATCGCGCCGGACCCCATGCTCTTGCGCAGCGCGCCCACCAGCCAGCCGCGGAAAAAGGCCTCGAGCGACAAGAACTGGAGGAAGTAGATGCTCTCCCAAGCCAGGAAGTCGAACCAGCTGCGCGAGCTCTGCTTGTAGAACGGGTAGTAGCCGCCGAAGTCGGGCTGCGACGCCACCAGCAGCATGGCCGGGAGCACGAACCCCAGGCAGGCGCCGTAGATCCACAGGTGGGAGAAGAAGCCCTTCACCCGGAACCCCATGTCCAGCAGGCGGTCTTCTCGGAACAGCAGCTTCCACAGCGGAAGCGGGATCAGCACGTAGCCGATCACGCGGCTCGCAACCCACCAGGCGTAGCCGTACAGCTCGTCGTACTTGGCCAGCTTGACGAACCCCCACCCCCCGCGTTCGAGGTCTGCCAGGGTGGGGCGGATCATCTGATCGTAGATCTGGCGGCCCCCGTAATACTCTTGGAGCGTCAGCACGGCCGCCACGATCAGCAGGCAGGCCGCGGGGCGGAGGTCGGACTTTCCGCTGTCTGCCAGCGCCGCGCGGTGCACGGTGGCCTCGCGGTCCAGCTCTCGCCACGTTTCCCGGAAGAAGCGCCAGATCAGCGGTGCGATCAGCACCAAGATGGGCAGGGGCAAGAGCGCCTTGACGGGCGGGTAGCCCAAGAGCGCGTCCCACCACGAACGCAGCGCCAGGTGCGAGAGCGGCAGGGTCAGCCCCTCGGCCAGCTCCGGTCCCAGCTTGGCGAGCCCGTCGACCATGGCCGGGCCGCTCAGGCGCTGCCTCGGGCGAGCCGGGCGGCAGCCTCGAGGCGGGCGACCGAGCGCTCGCGCCCCAGCACGACCATCACCTCGAACAGCCCCGGGCTCGCCGTGCGCCCGGTCAGGGCGACGCGGGCGGGTTGAGCCACGTCCTTCATCTTGATCTGCTCGCGCTCGGTCCAGACACGCACGGCTTCTTCCAGCGCGTGCACGCTGAACTCGGGGGCGCCGCGGCAGATCTCGGCCAAGCACGCGAGGTGGGGGGCTGCGGCGGGGACCAACACCTTGGCCTGGGCCTGCGGGTCCAGCTCGGGCGGGTCGCGGAAGTAGTAGTCGAGGGCGACCGCGGCCTCGGCCAGGGTGCGGGCGCGCTCACGGATGGTGGGGATGGCAGCGGTCAAAGTGGCCTCGGGCACGTCACTGAGCTGCCGGGCGGCCAGGAAAGGACGGACCCAGGCCGCATAGTCGTCGAGCGAGGTCAGCTCGGGTCGCTTGAGGTGCTCGAAGGCCACGTCCGCGAACTTTTTCTCGTCGAACTTGCCGTCGCTCTTGTTGACGCGCGCCCAGTCGAACAGGCGCACCAGCTCGTCGCGGCTGAAAATCTCCTGGTCGCCCGAGGACCAGCCGAACCGCACCAAGTAGTTCAAGACGCCCACCGGTGTGTAGCCGCGCTCGCGATAGTCTTGCACGGCCACCGACGCATGGCGCTTGCTGAGCTTCTCGCCCTTGGGCGAGAGCATCATGGGCAAGTGGGCGAACTCGGGGGGCTTCCAGCCGAAGGCCTGGTAGAGCAGGACCTGCTGCGGGGTGTTTCCGATGTGGTCACGACCGCGAGCCACCAGCGTGATGTCCATCGCATGGTCGTCGACCACCGCCGCCAGGTTGTAGAGCGGGTAGCCGTCGGTGCGGACGATGACGAAATCTTGCTGCACCTCGTTGGGCGTGCGGATCTCGCCGAAGACCTTGTCGACGAAATCCGTCGACCCCTGCTTCGGGGACTTGAAGCGGACGACATGCGGCAGGGCGGGCTCGTCTTTCCGGTCGCGACAGGTGCCCGGGTAGACGAACTGGGCTTTCGGGTCGCGCTCTTTCAGGGCTGCGCGCTGAGCGTCGAGCTCTTCCTTCGTGCAATGGCAGCGGTAGGCCTTGCCCTCGCGGATCAGCTGCTCGACCGCGTCGCGGTACAGTTGCTTGCGCTCGCTCTGGAAGTACGACCCGTGGGGGCCACCGACCTCGGGGCCCTCTTGCCAGTCCAGGCCCAGCCAGGTCAGGGCGTCCAGGATGGCCCGCACGCTGTCCAGGCTGCTGCGGTCCTGGTCGGTGTCCTCGATCCGGACCACGAACACCCCACCCTGGCTCTTGGCCCAGAGCCAGTTGAAGAGCGCTGTCCTGGCTCCACCGATGTGCAGGTATCCACTCGGGGAAGGGGCGAAACGCACGCGCGGTCCCATGGGCCCGCCGCGTTAGCATGGTTTCGGCGCCGGGGGCATTGCCTAGCCCCGGCCGCACTGCTAGAAGCCCCGCCCTCACGGCCGCGCGGCCGTTTGGAGACGACCATGAAGAAGACTCCCCTGGGCCAAGCCACCGAGCGTTTCGCGAGCAAAGAGAAGCTCGTCGAGGCGGTTCAGAAGCTCGCCGACAAAGACCTCTGGCTCGACCGCGTCAATGGCGCCAAGGGCCTCTCCCGCGTCTCGAACGCCAAGCTCTTGCGCCTGCACGACCTGCTCACGCAGGTGAAGAAGGACTTCGGTTCCCGCGCGAAGCTGGTCGACGCCATCTTGACGCTCGAGAAGCGGACCAAGGACGCCGGTTACAAGACCCGGATCGAGCAGTATCCGCTGCCGCGCCTGGTCGACTTGCACCTCTCGGCTTCGCGGCGTGTGAAGCGCGCCGAGGCGAAGGCCAAGGCGGCGCCCGCCGCGGCACCCAAGGCCAAGAAGAAGGCGCCGGCCAAGAAGGCCAAGGGCGCCAGCGCCAGCGCGTGAGGCGCGGCGACCGAGCGCGCCGAGGGCGCGCTCACGGCTGGGCTGCGACTCCTACAGTCCCTTGTCGGCGATCCACTTGTTGCTGAATTCCGCGCCGCGCTTGTAGCTCTCTTCCATGTCGGCGATGACCCGCTTTTCGAGCATGCCGCCGACGCCGAAGATCTTGGCCACCACCGTGCAGTCGAACACGCGCACGCAATGGTCACCCTGCGGCTTGGTGTACAGCGTGCCCTTGATGGTCACCTTCTCCGCCAGCTTGTTGGGCGTGATGACGATGGTGTAGCGGCGGGCCTTCTTGTCGAAGGTGCCATCTTCTCGGTAGCCCAGGCCCTCGCCGATCACGGCCTTCAGCGGCCCCGGCATCGGACCGAGCTTCGGCACCACGTTGATGCTGCGCCGGATCTCGGCGTCGGTCTCGTCCTGTTTCAGCTTCTCGTAGACGGGAAACTCGAGGGCGTCCTTGAACAGGCCCTGATTGTAGGCGTCGTCGAAGAAGAGCTTGTTCCAGAAGGTGTCTTCGCTGCAGTTGTAGGTGTGCTCGATGCGGACGTCGGCCATGGCCGGCATCCTAATTCGCGCGGTCGTCCCAGCACCAGCTATAGAATGCGGCCCGCATGACCCGCGCCACCAGCCCCGACCGTGCGCAAAGCCCCGGGCGCCCGCCCGGATTCGTGCGGCAGACGCTGGTCATTCTGCGGAAAGACTTGTTGATCGAGTTGATGAGCGGCGAAGTGGTCACCACCAGCGCGTTCTTCGGGCTGCTGGTGGTCATCATCTCGTCGTTTTCCTTCTACGGCGGCCCGGCCTCCAAGCGTCTGGTCGCCGCCGGTACCCTCTGGCTGTCCATCGCGTTCGCGACGGTGCTCGCCCTGGGTCGCGCCTGGCAGCGCGAGCGCGAAGAATCGGCGCTCGCGGGCCTCTTGGTCGCGCCGGTCTCGCGGGCGGCCATCTTCGCAGGGAAGTCCCTGGGGCTGATGGCCTTCTTGGCCGTGGTCGAAGCCGTGGTCATCCCGCTCACCGCCCTGCTCTTCTCCATCGACCTCGTCGCCGTCGGTCCGGCGCTGGTGGTGATCTGTCTGCTCTCGACGCCGGGCCTCGCCGCGACCGGCACGCTGTTCGGTTCCATGACGGTGCGCACCCGGGCGCGCGACTTGCTGCTGGCCATCGTGCTCTTGCCGCTGCTCTCGCCCACGTTGCTCGCTTCGGTGGCTGCGACCCGCGAGCTGTTCGGCGGCGTTCCCCTCGCCGAGCTCGGGGACTACCTGAAGCTCATGGCGCTGTTCGACGTCATCTTCGTCACCGGCGGTCTTGCGCTGTTCGGAACGTTGATCGAGAGCTGATCAGGGGCCTAGCGCCAGCTCGCGCCGGACGCGCACGCCCGTGACGGCGCCCGACGCCGTCGGGGTGTCGGACCCGACCAGGCTGCCGGTGCCGAACAGCGCCGGGCCCAGCCGGCCGTCCTCGTCGGCGTGGAGGCGGTAGCCCGACAGGGCGTCGAACTCGACGGTGGCGCCCGCCTGGACCGCGAGCTCCATCGCGGGCGACCCAGGGCCACCGACCACGATGGCATCCACGCGCTCGCGCCGCTCGCGCCCGCCGTCGCGAAGCACGATGCCCGTCACCTTGGCGCGCCCCACGGCTCGCACCACGTCGACCTCGCGCAGCCGGATCACTTCGGCGTGGCCCGCCACCGCGCGGCACAGGGCCTCTTCCACCGCGCCCTCGCCGATCAGCGCCAGCCGCGCCCCCAGCGCAATGCCGCCACGCCACAGTGCGAGCGCAGCCCCGGCAGCATAGACGCCGGGGAGGTCGTTCTCGCCGAAGGCGACCACCGGCGCATGCCGGCCGCTGGCCACGATCACGGCCCGCGCCACGAACAGCGTTGCGCTGGCCGGGCCCAGGGCCACCGCGTGCAGCCGACCGTCGCCCTGCTCGGGCTCGCGGTAGAGCGCAATCGCCGTGGTTTCGGCGTACAGCTCTCCGCCGCGCCCGGTGGCCTTCGACACCAGCTCTCGGGCCCGCTCGGGTGCGATGGCGCGTTGGCGGCCGCCCGGGCTCGTGCCGTCGTCGACCAAAACGGCGCCTTCCGGCAGCTCTGCCAGGGCCGCGAGCCCCGCCGCGCCGCCGCCGATCACCAGCACGTCGACGTCGCGGCGGGTGGCGCTCGTGGGCAAGAGCGTCGCGTCCGGCAGCGTCCCCAGGCCGGCCACGCGGCGGGCGAAGCTCTGCACGATGCCCGAGACCCCACGGATGCCGGCGAACAAGCGGTGGTGGTCGATCCCCCGCGGAAACAGGAAGTCGGCAGCGCGCAGCGCGTCGACGCCTCGCGTCCCCAGCACGTTCTGGGTCTCGATCTTTTCCCCCCCGCGTGCCGGGCGGAGACAGGTCATCACGTTGGGCTCTCCGTCGACGCGGGCCAGGCAGCCGTCGCAGCCGCCGCGCAGGCAGTACGGGCCGCGGGGTCGATGGAGCTTGGGGCTGCGCGCCACCGGTAGCCGATCGGCGGCGATCAACGCATGGGCCAGCGGTTCGCCCCGCTCGGCGACCACGCGGGCCCCGTCGTGGTGGATCTCGACCGGGTTCTCCGGGGGTTTCACCCGCGCGGGCATCGGCCGAGAGCCTATCTCGGATGACTCCGCCAGGGAATCTCCGAGCGCCGGCCGAAATGCTCTAACGTTGGAGTGGAATGCGCCTCGGCTTGATCGGCCCAGCCCTCGATCGCGACGACCTGCTCGAGCGCGCCGTTCGCTTCCTGTCGAAAGAGCGCGCGGTTCATCGCGCCGTGTACCTGGGGCTCGACGCTGCCCTCGAGCGGGTGGTGGGCGCGCTGGCGTCGCGCGCGGTCGGCGACGACCCGGGCGTGGGAGCGGTGTGGCAGCGCGCGGCCACACGCTGCGGTCGTGCCGCGCCGGCCGACATCGATCACTTCCTGGAAGCCGAGCGCGAGCGGCTCGGGCTGATGGTGTTCGGCTCTCTGCCGGGCGCCGACACTCGGCTGGTCGAGCTTCTCAGTGGGAAGGTCGCCGTGCTGATCAACGACAAGGCGCTGCTCGACGAGGACGACATCGCTTCAGCGACCTATCTGGTGTTCGGCAAGAGCGCCGAACCGATGATCAAACCCATCGGCAGTCGTTGGTTCTTGTCGCCGGGGCCCCTGGGCGCCGGCGGCATGATGGTCCTCGACGACGGCTCGGGGACGGTCGAGCTCACGCTCTACGATGGGGAGTGTCGCGAGCTTCGGCGTGACCGCCTGGTGGCTGCCGTCGGCGGTCGGCTCAAGGTTCAGCCGTGAGCGCTTCGACGCGCGTTGCCGTGTTCGGCGGCAGCTTCAACCCTCCGCATGTCGCCCACGTCTTGGCGGTGACCTACGTGCTGGCCTGCTGCGAGGTCGATCGAGTCTTGATCGTGCCCGTGTTCGAGCACGCTTTCGACAAAGATCTCGCGCCGTTCGCTGCCCGCGCCGAGCTCGCGCGGATCGCCTTCGGCTGGCTCCCGGGGGTCGAGCTGTCGTGCGTCGAGCAGAGCCTGCCGACGCCCAGCTACACGCTGCAAACGCTCGAGAAACTGGCCGCGACCCACCCTCACTGGGCGCTTCGCTTCGTGGTCGGCTCCGACGTGCTCTCGGAGCGCGACAAGTGGCGTTCGTTCGATCGGATCGAGGCGCTCGCCCCGCTGATCGTGCTCGGCCGGGTCGGCGCGCCTCACCCCCGCGCGCCGGCGGCGCTCTTGCCGGAGGTGTCGTCGACCCAGGTGCGTGCCTTGCTGCGATCGCCCGAGACCCGCGCCGGGGAACAGGTCGCCTCTTTGGTGCCGCTCCGCGTGCTCGCTCACATCGACAAGCTCGGGCTGTACCGATGAACGTGGTGTTCGTCGGTCGCGGCAAGGTCGCTCGCGCGCTCCACGCGAAGCTGAGCCAGACCCAGCATCGGTCCCGGCTCGTTGCGTCCCGCGGGCGCGTCCCGGCGATCGCCGGCGACGTCGACCTGGTCGTGCTGTGCGTGCGCGACGATGCCATCGAAGCCGCAGCGCGCCGGCTCGCCGAGCGACCGCTGCGCGCCGCCGTCATCCATGTTGCCGGGGCGCAGGGGCCCGAGGCGCTGGCGCCGCTGACCGGGCGCTGCGCCGGAGTCGGTCGCGCGCACCCGCTCGCCAGCTTCGCCTCGAACCGGGTGCACCCGGATCTGCGTGGCGTGTCGTGGAGAGTGGACGGCGAGCGCGTGGCGGTCTCACGCGCCCGTGCGCTGGTGCTTGCGCTCGGCGGGCTGCCGCGCCGCTGGCCGGGCGTGACGCCTGCCGCGTACCATGCCGCGGCAGCGCTGGTCGCGAACGGCGCTGCTGCCCTTGCCGCGGCGGGGCGCCAGGTGCTCGTGGGCGCAGGTGCGCCCCCGCGGGACGTCGATCCGGCGCTCGGCGCGCTGCTCAGGACCGTCGCCGAGAACCTCACCCGCTTGGGGCTTCCCCGGGCGCTGACCGGTCCGATCCGTCGCGGCGACGCCGACGCGGTGGCCAGCCACCTCCAGGCACTCGAGCGCCAACCAAAGGAAATCAAAGAGTTATATCGCGCGTGCGCGGTTGCCCAGCTGGGCCTGGCGCGCGCTCTGGGCGAGGCGCGACCGGGGGCCCTGGCAGAGGTCGCCCGGGTGCTCCGCGCCGCGGGCCGCGTGCGCCCTCGGCGGAATCCCTCGACGCGGTAAATCCAGCAGAAATCAAGCTGGAATGCGTTGCCGACCCCCCGGTTCGACGCTAGGGTCCGAGTGCCTTGGCCTCCTTTGCCGCACGCATCGAGCCACTGCTCGGGGACGCGAAAGTCGCTGCTTTCGTCGCGCTCGACGATCGCGTGCTGCGCGACGGCGAGTGCGGCGCGTGCGTGGTGCGGGGTGACGCGCTGACGCTCGACGCCGCGGGCCGCCACATCGAGCGGCGCGCCGTGAGCCTTGGCCGCCGAGTGGTGCGCGCTCAGGCTGCGGTCGACAGCGCGTGGCACGACGTTTCTGCGCGGCTGCGCACGCAGCCGCTGCCCAGCGATGCCGAAGGCGCCGCCGAGGTGATCGCCTCGGCGGCGGCGCGCGCGCGTGCCGTGGTGATCGTGCCACTGCGCTTCGGGGGCGAGTGGGAGCGCGCGGTCGCGCAGGCCGTCACCGCCCGCGCAGCCAGCTCGCTGTTCGTCTTCCTCGCGGGCCCTGACGTCGAGCTCGGGCTCGAGTCGTTCGACATCGGGGCCGACCTCGACGCTGCCTCGCTGGCTCGGTTCTGGGAAGCCGTGGCACCGCACTCGGCCAACTTGGCCGAGCTCAGCCGTTGGTTCGAGGCAGCGTCGCGCGCCGAGCCCCGCTCGCCCCAGGCGCTGGCGGCAGAGCTCGGGGGCGCGCTCGGCGCGTCGCTCGAGCGGCTGGCGCTCACTCGGCTCGCGTGGCCGGTGCGAGCGGCCGCTCTCTTGGGCGTCGAAGCCCAACTGCCAGAGCTCATGCGGTGCGGCCTGGCCGAGGTGCGAGACGATCTCGTCTCGGTGCCGCCCATCGCCCTCGACGCCCCGGCGCCCGAGAACGTCGCGGCTGCGGCGCGGGCTCTGGCCAGTGGGTTTCCGACCGACGCCCGAGCGCTGGCTCGCAGCGCCGAGCTGTCGGGGTTCTTGGGCGACCTTGCCGCCGTCGAGAGCTCGATGCATCGCGCGCTCGCCCTGGTCGACGACGGCGCGACTCGGGGGGAGATCTGGCGCCGGTTTTCCGAGTCGCTCGCGGGCCAGCCGGCAGAGCGCACCGGGCCGGTTCGGCTGCGCGGCGCCGAGCTGGCGCTCGAGCTCGGCGACGCCGACGTCGCACTCGACTGGGCACAAGCCGCCGGCTCGGTCGAGCCGCGTTCGCGGGCGGCGTTCGTGCTGGGGCGGGCGTCCCTTGCGCGTGGCGATCTGGTCACCGCGCTGGCGGCGCTCGAGCGTGCCGGCGCGCTGTGCGGCGATGACCTTCAGGCGCGCGCCGAGGTCTGGGTGCAGATCGGCGAAGTGCACTACGCCAAGGGCCAGCTCGACGCCGCCGCGGCCATGGCCGAGCAGGCGCTCGACGTGGCGTCGACCTCGGCCATCCGCCTGGCGGCAAAGAACCTGCGAGGCAAGCTGCTCTTGGCCAGCGGCGACTGGTCGGCGGCAGATGCGCATTTCGCCGCGGACGCCTGCGAGGCAGTGGGCGCGGGCGACCTGACCGCCGAGCTGCGTGCGCGGGTCAACCGGGCCATCGCCTTGCTCTCGAGCGGCGCGTCGGATGCCGCCCGCGAAATGCTGACCCGCGTGCTGGGCGACGCCGAAGCGCGCGGTGAGCGGCGGGCCGTGGGCTTTGCCCTCAGCAACTTGGCGGTGTTGGCCATCGAACGGCACGACTACGCCCACGCGCTCGAGCTGCTCGAGCGCACCATCGGGGCTCACCGCCGGCTCGGCGACCGTCTGAACTTCGCGCGCGACGTCTCCAACCTGGTCGAGCTTCGGCTGCGGCTGGGCTTGGTCGAGCAGGCCGAGCAGGTGCTCCGTTTCGGCCGCCACGCGCTGGGCCCCGGTGCCCCCGGGTCCCGCGCCGCCGAGCTGGCGCTGGCAGCTGCGCGCGTCCTGCTCTGCCGCGGGCGCACGCCCGAAGCCGAGCGCGAAGTGCGTTCTGCCGTGCGCTGGGCGTCGATGTCCAGCGACGGTGACAAGCTCGGCGAGGGTCATCGGCTCGCCGCCCGAATCGCCCTCGAAGACGGCGCGGTGCGGGTGGTCGAGGCCGAGGTCGAGCGGGCTCGAGAGCTGGCGAAGACCCCTTACGATCACGCCGAGGTGGCCTTGCTTGCGGCCATGGCGCTGCGGGCCAGCGGCAGCCCGGCGCGCGCGGCCAGCGACGCGGCAGTCGCTGCGGCGCGCGAGGCCGGGGACGAAGAGCTCGCTCGCGAAGCCCACGTGCTGGCCGCCGAGCTGGCAATCGACGACGACGACTCGGTCTCGGCGCAGGCGCACCTCCGATCGGCGCGTGCGCTGGTCGACGACGTGGTGACCCGGCTGAGCGCGTCGCTCACCGAAAGCTATCTGGCGCGGCCGGCGCTGCAGCGCCTGGCTCGCCTCGAGCGTGCGTCGCTCGAGTGCGCGGCGGAGGGCGAGGGCGAGCCCGCTTCGGGGCGCCCCGCCAGCGAGCCGCCGCGTGCGCCGCGTGGTGGGCAGGTCTATGTGGGGCGGCACCCCACGGTGCGCGCGTTGCTCGAGTCGGCGGCCAGGGTCGGTCGCACCGGCGCGACGGTGCTCATCCACGGCGAGAGCGGCACCGGCAAGGAGCTGGTCTCGGAGCTGATCCACCACCAGAGCAGCCGTGCCCAAGGGCCGCTGGTCAAGGTCAACTGCGCGGCGCTGGTCGAGACGCTGCTGCTCAGCGAGCTTTTCGGTCACGAGAAGGGCGCCTTCACCGGGGCCAGCTCTCGGCGACGCGGCCGCTTCGAGCGCGCCCACGGCGGGACGTTGTTCCTCGACGAGATCGGGGACATCTCGCCGCGCACTCAGGTGGCGCTGTTGCGCGTGCTCGAAGAGCGACGCATCGAGCGCGTGGGCGGCACGACCCCGGTCGACGTGGACGTGCGGATCGTGTGCGCGACCCACCGTGATCTCTCGGCCATGGTCGAGGCGGGGCAGTTCCGTGAAGACCTCTACTATCGGCTCAGCGGCATCACGCTCGAGGTGCCGGCGCTCCGCGACCGCGTGTCGGACCTGCCGGTTCTGTGCGACGCCATCCTCGAGCGGGCGGCGCGTGAGCGCGGCGAAGCTCCGAAGGTTCTGAGCCGCGAGGCGCTCGAGCTTCTGGCGCGGCACCGTTGGCCGGGCAACGTGCGCGAGCTGGAGAACGCTCTGCGGGCCGTCTCGGTGCTGGCCGATGGCGACGTGGTCGGTGCGCAAGACTTCGTCGAGCACGTCGAGGCGCTGCGCAAGGTCTCGGTGGAGGCACCGGTCTCGCGCCGCGAGGGGCCCGCCTCGCTGCGCCCCGCCGCGGCAGCGGCCGTGGCGTCGGATGCCCCGGTCACCGACGTGGCCTACCGCGAAATCCGCCAGGGCACGGTCAGCCTGTCGGACCTGAAGCGGAACATCGAGCGCGATTGCATCGAGCGCGCTCTGGAAGATGCGGGTGGGAACATTACGCGCGCTGCGGCGCTTCTGGGCATGAAGCGCCCGCGCCTCAGCCAGCTGGTCAAGCAGTACGGCTTTCTCGTGAGTGGGGCGGAGGATCCGTGATGAAACGGCAACTTTGGTTCTGGATGGCAGCAATCGCTCTCGGCGCGGCCGGGTGTGCGCTCGAGGGCGAGCCCGCTCACGAAGGCGTGGGCGCCCACGGCGCGGCGCTCGGCTCCGACCCCGGCGGGGGCAACCCCGACCCCGGTGGTCCTGCCGGCGCCCTCGGCAAGCCGCGCGACATGCTCGTGACCTCTGGCGATCCGAGCGGTCCGACCCCGTACCCCTGGGCGGCAGAAGACCCGAGCGGCGGTCCCACGCCTTACCCGTGGGACGAAGAAGACGACGACTCGCAGCCGAGCGACGAAGGCGCCGAGCCCGAGAGCGCCACGACCGGCAGCGGCGCAACCCAGACCAAGACCACCACCAAGCACTGAGCGGGGGTCTCCGAGCCGAGCGTTGGAAGGCGGAGCGCCCACGACGCCCGGACACCGGTTTTCGAGGGCGGCGCAGCCGATGCTTCGAAAAGGGCCGCGCCGGCAGCCGTGAGTCCCGTGGGATTGGGCGGCCGCGGCGGCAGTGGCGGTGTAGGCTAGACTCGACTTGGGCAGTCTTGCCATGATCCGATCGCGATCACCCGAGTGGCGAAAACCCACGGAAGCAACCGGCGGAGCCGGCGGGTGCCTCCTCGTGCATGGGTCGAGTCGCGACCGTCTTGCAGGTCACACCTCGCGCATGACGTCGAAGGAACCGCATCGCAGCGGGTTCTTCGCGACGCGGAAGTGCGCAAGTCGAGGCTAGAAAGCGCGTGGATCTTCGTACGCGTACCTCGCTGTTCTGCGGCGCGCTTGCGTTGGCCATCGCGGTGTCGATCCTGCTCCGCGGCCGCCGCCGCCGCGCTCACCTGTACTTCGCCGCTTTCGCCGCCGATATCGGCCTCTGGTACGTCACGCAGTGGGCGTATCACTTCGTCCGGTCCGAGGTCTGGGTGCGCTTCACCGCGGTGCTCGCGGTGCTGCTGCCGCAGTTCGCGGTTCACCTCTTCGAGGTGTTGGTGCCGCAGCGCGACAAGCGCTCGACCCTGCTGCGTGTCGCCGGCGTGCTGATGGTCCCGATGATGGTGCTGGTGCTCTCGCCCGAGCACAAGCACGGCCTCGTGCGCGGGGCCGTCATGCTGTACGTGTTCGGGTTGATCTCGGCCGGGCTCTGGTCGTTGGCCCTCCGCGGCGAGCGCAGTCGCTCGCGGGCAACCCAGCAACGCGTTCGTTTCCTGGTCGTCGTGGGAGCGTTGGCAGCGGTCTTCACCCTGGCAGACTTCCTCTGGTTCGTGGGTGCCCCCTTGCCGCCCGTGGGCGGCGTGCTCAGCATCGTCTTCCTGTTCATCCTGGCCGAGTCGATGATTCGCGAGCGGCTGGTCGACCTCTACGACATCCTCGGCCGGTTGCTGGTGTCCACGGCGCTCGCCTTCACCCTGGCCGGGATCTTCTACGTCTTCGTGGTGCTGGTGGGCGGCTTCTCCACCATGTACTTGAACGCGATTCTCGCCGCGATCGTCATCTTGGTGCTCTTCGATCCGCTGCGGGACAAGGTCGAGCAATACATTCACCTGGCGTTCTTCAGCGAGCGTGTCGATCTGGACCGCGCCATCGCCAAGGCTCGGCAGCAGCTCGCGCACGTCCTCGAGACCCGAGAGATGATGCAGGTTGCGCTCTCGGCCATCGAAGCGTCGCGGCGAGCCACTGCGGCTGCGCTCTATCTCCGCGATCCGACCGGCCCGGATTTCGAGCTGGGTCAGGCTTTCGGCCCCACGCCGCCTCCGCGCATCGATTCGGCCACGGCCCGGCCCTTGCTGGACCGCCTGGGCTCCAAGGCGTCGGTGCCACTCGAGTTGATTCGCCACGGCGTGATCGAGCGGCGCCGCGGCGGCCAGACGCTGGCGCTCGAGGCCGATGAGCGCGTGCTGGCCGCGGCCGAAGTGCTCGGCCCGTACAAGAACGGCGTTTGCCTGGCGGTACGGGGTGAGAGCGAAGCCGTGGTCGGGGTCTTGCTGGTGGTGGACGACCGCGTGTCGGACGCATTCAGTAGCGAGGACGTTGCCTTGCTCGAGGCGCTCTGCGTTCAGATGTCGGTCGTGATCGAGAACTCGCAGCAATATCGGCGCATGCAAGAGCGCGACCGGCTGGCGGCGCTCGGCCAGATGGCGGCCGGTCTGGCGCACGAGGTGAAGAACCCGCTTGGGGCCATCAAGGGCGCGGCCCAGCTGCTCGCCGAACCCGAAGAGGGCACCGTGACCGACCCGCACTCCAAAGAGTTCCTGGGGATCATCCTCGAGGAAGTCGATCGGCTCGACCGCGTGGTCGGGTCGGTGCTCGACTATGCCCGGCCTTCGAAGGGGAACCCCGGCGCGGTGGACGTGAACGCCGTCGTTCGGCGCACGCTGCAGGTGCTCTCGTCGGCCCAGCACTCCGACCACGACGTGACGGTGGAGCTGGGCGACGGGTTGCCCCTGGTGCGCGCCGATGCCGAGCAGCTGCGGCAGGTGCTGATGAACCTGGTGCAGAACGCGCTCCAGGCGACCTCGGGCAAGGGCGGCGGGGTCAGCGTCTCCACCCGCTGCCGTCCCGGGGGCCCCGGCAAGAACGAGTGCATCGAGATCGCCGTGCGCGATCACGGCACCGGGATAACCCCGCAGGTGCTGAAGAGCCTGTTCGTGCCGTTCTTCACCACCAAAGAGAAGGGCACGGGGCTCGGCCTGGCCATCAGCCAGCGCTTGGTCGAAGAGTGGGGGGGGCGGATCGAGGTCGTCTCGCAGCCCGGCGCGGGGTCGACCTTCTCCGTCGTCCTCCCGGCGGGGATCGAGCTGACCACCCCGCTGCCGGGGGCCACCGGCCTCGCGACCGCCCCCGGCACCCCGGGGGTGGAACCGGCTTGAGCGGTCCGGGACGGCGGGCCGGCGGGGTCGCCCGCCGCGGTTCCCCGAGGCCAGGGGGGGCCAAAGCGGCAGATCTTGGCGGCTTGCTTGACCCTATCTTCTCGCAGGCCCTATCTTTTTGTGGACCCTACTCATCCACGGGTACGCCCCCCCGTCCGGTTGGCGTGTCCGAGGGCTGCCAACCGTGATGCCCGATAGACTCGCGAATTCTCCTGCCGGCGGTCCCACTCGCCTCGCGCTCCGGTTCATCTCCGGCAAGTACCAAGGGGGGGAGTATCCGCTCGAAGAGGGACGCCAAATCGTGATCGGGCGCTCCAGCGATCTCGACATGGTGCTGGTCGAAGAGATGGTGTCGCGGCGCCATGCCCAGATCACGATGAGCGGTGGGGTGATCACCATCGAGGATCTTGGCTCGACCAACGGGACGTTCGTCAACGGCGAGAAGATCCAGCAGGCGACCCTGCGCGAGGGCGATCGCGTCCTGGTGGGCACGAGCATCTTGAAGGTCGTCTCGGTCCCGGTCGACGCGACTCGGACCGAAGGCTCCGGTGCCGCGCGGCGCCCCGCGCCCACGCTTCAGCACCGCACGGTGATGGGCGAGGCACCGCGGATGACCGGGAACATCGAAGAGATCCCGTTGCCCGACCTGCTTCAGCTGTTCGGCACTTCCAAGAAGAACGGCGTGCTCGTGATCCGAACCGAAACCCTGACCGGGCGGGTGTACCTGAATCAGGGGTTGGTTTCTCATGCGGCCATCGAGGGCATGCCGCAACTCTCGGCCCCGAAGGCGGCGTACCGGATGCTGGCCTGGCAGAGCGGCGTGTTCGAGCTCGATCCGCCCGCGGCCGAGGAGCCCGAGAACCCATGGAACGCCAGCGTGCAGAGCTTGCTGATGGAGGGCTTCCGCCAGCAAGACGAGCTCAACCGCCTGCTCGACGAGCTGCCGCCGCTCGAGCATCGCTTGCAGCTTCGCACTCCGCTGGAAGCGCCGCTGCACGAGCTCGAGCCGACGCACCTCGACGTCTTGCAGCTCGCGCTGAATTCCTCGTCGATCGCTGCCCTCTTCGATCGCACGGCCGTCACCGATCTTCAGACGGCCGAGATCCTGAAGTCGCTGATGAAGCGCGGGTATCTGGCTGACATTCCCTGAGCCGCCGGCAGTGCGGAGCGCAAGCCAGCGCGCAGCGCCGCCCCGCAGGCTGCTGCTCGTGCGGACCTGCCGAGACCGTCGGAGCGCATGCCCACAAAACACGAAGGCCCGGCGCTTTCGCACCGGGCCCGTCGTGCGGGTCGAGCTACCCGATCACTCCCAGTCGACGCTGCCCAGGCCGTAGAACGGACCGTAGCCGACCAGGTTGCCGATCTGGACGGTGGCGTCCATCGTGCCGACCCAGTCACGCAACGCCTTGATGTCCGAGTCAGCGGCGTTGGCCTTCATCTTCGGCTGGCCGTTCGCGTCGGTGACGACGATCGGAGCGCCAAAGGTGTCGGTGCCGCTGGTCTCGTACACCAACGCGAGCAGCAGGTTGGCTCGGGCGATCATGCGCGAGGCAATGCCCTTGTCGATGGTCTTGCCGTCGACCGTCTGGGGGCCGAACTTCCTGCCGATGTAGGTGTAGCCGCTCTCCGGGTTGGTGAAGCGAGCCTGCTGGGCGTCCGGGATCTTGATCTCGCCGCTCAGCCCGTCGACCCACATGCGCATCTTGTTGGCGAGCCCAAGGTCGCCGTTCAAGCGGGCATAGATGTGGGCGAACACCAAGGTACCCAGGGTCTGCTTGTACCCGAGGTTCGGGAACACCAGCTGAGCACCGGCGGGCCGGGTGGGGGTCGCGCCGCTCAGATCGAACGGGTGAACCTCCGGATTGGGCAGCCCGTCGGCGTCCGGATCGTCCGTGTCGCTCGCGAGAACGTACGGAGCGATGGTCTCGTAGTCACCCGAGAGCAGGCCGCCCAGGAGGCGGTCGAGCTGATCGGGCATGTCGGTCCGGAAGTTGATGTTCACGTTGCGGCCGTCGAGGTAGTTCTTGCGCGAGATGGTCGAGAACACCGCGCGACCGTCGGTGAGGGCGCGCGCAGCTTCCGACTTCTCCACCGAGAACCCGGTGTGATTGACCCAGTCTTGATACGACCAGGAACCGCCACCGTTGGAGGTGCTGTCGAAGTCCGGGTCGATGAAGCGACCCGTCGAAGCGTCGATCTCGAACATCGGCGGGAACTTGTCCGAGCCTTCCGGATCGAACATGGCCTTGGTGCTGTCCACGTCCTTCAGCATCTGGCGGTACTCGCCGATCTGCGGCTGCAGCAGCGCCAACGCGATGTGATTGAACATGTCCGTCTCGGCCACGACGTACGGGCGCCACCAATCGTCCGAGCCGGCGATCAACCCCGCTGACTGCGGGTCGAGGCTACCGAGCCAGGCGTTGCTGTTCGCCATGCTCCAGTGGAACGCACGCAGGCGCTCGTAGAAGCCGCTGATCACGCGGGACGGAAGCGTCCGGTAGTACCAGTCGCGGTTCTGACGACGGAAGTACTGGAACGGGTAGCCGTACTTGAACTTCCGGATCGTCTCTTGCACCACCTCGTAGATGTCCGCGCCCGCGTCGCTCGGGTTGGTGTGCGGGTACGAGTTCGAGCTCACACCCCAGCGGTAGGGCCAGCGCACGTTGCCTGCCCAGCCCTTGCTGGCCGGGTTGACGCGCCACTTCGGGATCGAGTCCGACTCCGGGCTCATCCACTGCGGACGCTCGGCCGGCAGACCGTCTTCGAAGTCGAACGCCGCCGCGTAGTCCTTGGCCGGGAGCGTGCAGATCTGCCCATTGACCACGCGCCACTCGGCGTGCGCCTTCTCTTCCGGCGAAGCGGGCCGACACAGACCGGGGTCGAAGACCTTCATCTGGCGAGCCTGCTCGGTGTAGTGCATGGGCTGCATGAACTTCTGGCCCTTGAAGGTCGGGCTCTCCCAGTAGACGTAGTTCTGGTCCGGCAGCTGCGACCAGCTGCGCCAGGCGAAGCTCTCCTGGGTCGGGACCGGCATTGCGTCGGCGTCGAAGGTCTGCAGCACGCGGCCGTAGAGCAGGCCCATGGTGTGCAGATCGTAGGAGCCGAGGCCCACGGTCTCGAAGAAGCGCTCGTTCTGGTACTCCATGGTCGAGGTGTGGCCGAAGTAGGCGATGCCCGGACGGGACTCGCCGCCCTGGCCCATTTCCTCGTCGGTCTCCGGGTCGAGGTAGCGCGGACCCATGCAGCTGTCCTTGCCCGCGGCCCAGGTGTCACCCGTCCGCGCCTTGCCGTCGCAGCTCTTGGTGGCCTTGCCGCCCTGAGTGCGGAGCTGCCAGTACTGCGGCAGGAAGTTGGCCGAGTCGTACGAGGACGAGAACTGGTGGAGCATGCCCAGCGAGTGGCCGACCTCGTGCAGGGCGATGCCCTTGAAGGTCTCCTTCCACAGCTGGTTGTAGATCAGCTCCGCGCGCTTCTTGCTGAGGGTGCCGACGTCGGCGCCTTCGAAGCCGGGGATCTGCTTGATGGCGTCGTTGTTGAACTTCGCCGCGAAGTACTTGGCGACGCCCTGCACGTCCAGGTTGCCGACGTTCCCGGCGAAGATGTCCGGGAAGCAGATGCCCCGGGACTGCATCTTCAGGTCGATCAGCTGGCGCAGCCCGCCCATGCGGCCTTCGTCCATGCCGCGCAGCGGCGAGACGTATTCCATCACGTCTTTGACGGTGGTGTTCGGTCCCATGCCGGCGGCGTCCACCAGCCAGTTGCTGTCGACGAGCTGAGCTTCGAACTCGGTCCCGCGGACCTTCTCGGCGATGGCTTCGTACTGTAGCGCCGACGGCGACGCCGGGCCGATGCCCGCGACCGTCTTCGGCAAGAGCTTCAGCATGGCGCCGTAGCGTTCCTGGAAGTTCGTGCTCTTCACCGAGTCGATGGGGCCGATGGCCGCGGCGGCGTGCTTCATGTCCACGGCCTCGACGCGGCTCTTCAGCTGCTCGGGGCTCAGCGCCTGGCTGGGCTGATACCCGTTCTGCAGGCGGCGCTCGTAGAGCGTGGCCGGCGTGCCGCTGGTGATGTCCTCGAACTTGAGCTCACCGTTGGCCACCATGATGATGTCGCGGACCATCGCAGCGGCGTAGGTCGCGGAGCGGCCCATGGTCGTCGCGGCAGCGCCGATGATCATGCCGGTGGTGGGGTCGGCGTTCCAGTTGGCGATGCCGCCCCACGGAGCGCGAGAGGCGTAGGGCCAGTAGTAGGTGAAGTTGTGACGCAGGTCGCCGACGCGGGCGCTGTAGCCGCACAGGCCGGTGGGGCCGCACGCCTCGTCCGAGCCGCAGTCGCTGTCCTTCTTGCACGACCCGCCGCGGTCGCCGCAGACCTTGTGGTCGTAGGCGCGTACCGGGTTGTGGCACGAGACGAGCACTTCGTCCTCGAGCGGCTTGATGCGCTGGAGGCCCCAGCCACCGAAGCTGACCATCTCGGTCTGGCCCTGCTCGAAGTAGGTGTTGAAGCAGTCGGCGCGGTTGCCGCCGGTGCGGCGACACTCGACCTCGCGGGCCTTGGCCACCGAGTGCTTCATCAGCTGGTTCCAGCTGTAGCTCAGGTCTTCGGTGGCGCCGCGGACGACCGGGTTGCCCGCGCCGTCCAGCGTATCGGTGAGCTCCGCGGGGGTCTCGCGGTTCATCCAGTACGCCATCGTCTTGACCTTGCGGTCGCGGTACGGAAGCGTGCACCAGTTGCGGGCGCTGCACTGCGAGCCCTGGTTGCCGGCGTAGCCGGTCGTGGCGTTCTCGCACTGCTGGTCGGTGCCGTTGCCGTCGCCGTCGCCGCGCGCCTTGTAGTTGCAGGGCACGGTGCAGGACTTGGCCGAGGTCGGCTTGCCCATCTCGTCCGGGACCGGCAGGCAGGCGCCGCCGTTGCACTCGGCGTCGGTGGAGCAGTTGCCGCGCAGCTGGTGGCTCTGCACCCAGATGTTGTGGACGTGCATGAACCGCTTCATGTGCTCGTCGGTGTACCCGTACTGCGGGTCCCAATCGACGCGCGGCGGGGTCACGATGCCGACCGAGAAGGCGTCGCCCAGACCACCGGGGTTACCCACGATGTCGAGGTGCGCCTTGGTGTTCTCGAACGGCTCGAAGTCGGCGGCGCTCGGCACCATGTCGGCGCGCCAGTACGAGCTGCGGACCACGGCTTCTTGCGGGTCGCAGTTGTTGACGGCGGTGCCGGTGTAGAAGCCGATCAAGAGGCAGGCCGGGATCTGGCCGGACAGATCGCTGAACGGCGACTGCATCTGCTCGGGCTCGACGAAGAACTTGTTGGTGACGTCGAAGTAGCCCTCTTTCGGCGAGAAGTGCGGGGCGTCGGCGTGAGCCCGATCGTTCACGTAGTACGCGATCGGGGTGACTTTCACGTCACCGAACAGCTTGCCGCTGAACATGTCGCTCCACATGGGCGATTCGACCATGTTGGTCGACCAGTCCACGCGGAAGTACTCGCGCTGATACCAGGGGCGGTCGCTCGAGTTCTCGTTGATGACGTTCAGCTCTTCGCCGGTCTGCGGGTTGTAGTCCCGCTTGATGTCGAAGTGGTTCACGATCGGGTAAGCCGCGACCAGCGTGCCGTTGGTCGTGTTGTACCCCTTGTCGTCGGCGTGGTCCGAGATCGGGTACGCCTTGCGCGCGAACAGCATGTGCTCGGTGATCTCGAAGCGGATCTTGTCGACCCCGCCCCAAGAGCCGATGCCCACCATGCTCTGCGCTTCGGTCCCGTCGACGACGAAGTTCCGCCAATAGAACACGGGGTTGTCGTTCTGGTCCTGGATGTCGGCGACGAAGAACGACTTCGCCAGCGCATCGGCCTGGACCCGGTTGATCGGATCGCGCTCTTCGGCGCAGCCCACGCTGCCCAGCGCGAGCAGTGACAGCCCCTGCAGAAGCCGTCGTGTCCACCTATTCATGCTGCTCTCCTTCAAGGTTCACTCGGGGAAGTTCGGGGTCGCTGACTGCTAGAGGGTCCCGTGCAGAGCGCAGAGGGCACTCGAGCGGTCAACGAACTGCGAGCCTGCGGCCCATAAGCAAGTCCCAAGCCATGATTTTTCGCCGCGGATATCGCGGACTTGGCTGTTGGAGCTCACCCGGGCCGAAAGCGCGCGCACCCTAGCCGTTAGAGGTCTAACTCGCAACGGGGCAGTGCCGGCCCGCAGGCCGGAAACGCCTAACTCTTGGAAGTCCGGACCGATACTGCCCGAGCGTGGGCCTCGAGGCCCTCGGCGCGGGCCAGGGCCTGGATGGCCGGCCCGGCGCTGGCCAGGGCCTGGGCCGAGTACTCGATGAGCGAGGTGCGGGCGACGAAGTCGTACACCCCGAGGGGTGAGCCGTAGCGTGCGGCGCCGCCGGTGGGCAGCACATGCGATGGGCCAGCGACATAGTCGCCCGCCGCCTCGGGGGTCATGCCACCGACGAACAACGCCCCGGCGTGGGTGATCTGGTTCGCGAGCTGGCGAGCCTCGTGCACGTGCAGCGCGACGTGCTCGACCGAAAGCCGGTTGGCCACTTCGACCAGCGCGTCGCGGTCACCGACCAGCAGCGCCCAGCCGTTGTCGCGCAGCGCAGCGCTCGCAATGCCGCGCCGGGGCAGCGTTGCCAGCTGACGCGAGAGCGCGGCCTGCACCGCACCCACCAGCTCGGCGCTGGTGGTCACCAAAAGTGGGTAGGCTGCCTCGTCGTGCTCTGCCTGCGAGAGCAGATCGGCGGCGATCGTCTCGGCATCGGCGCCGTCGTCGGCAATCACCAGGATTTCGCTCGGACCCGCGATGCTGTCGATGTCGACCTCGCCGAACACCAGGCGCTTGGCGGCGGCGACGTAGATGTTGCCGGGCCCCACGATCTTGTCGACCCGGGGTACCGACGCCGTGCCGTAGGCCAACGCGGCGACCGCCTGAGCGCCGCCGGCGTCGAGGATCGCGCTGACCCCGGCCAGGTGGCAGGCCGCGCGCACCTCGGGCGCCGCATCGGGAGTCGCCACGATGATCTCTCGCACCCCCGCCACGCGCGCAATGACCGCGCACATCAGCACGCTCGAGGGGTAGCGCGCCTTCCCGCCCGGCGCGTAGACGCCCACCCGATCGAGGGGGCGGACGCGGGTTCCCAGCCGGACCCCGTGCTCTTCGTACTCGAAGCTGGCGCTGCCCTCGGCCTGGTGGCGGTGGAAGCGCTCGATGCGCTCCGCGGCCTCGGAAAGCGCGGAAGCGAGCGGCGGCGGGAGCGAGGCCAGCGCCTTTTCGCCGCCATAGTCGCGGATCAAGAGCTCGGCCGGCTGGCGCTGTTCGAACTGTGCGACGTAGCGCAGCACCGCGGCGTCGCCTTCCGCGCGGACCGCGGCCAGCACGTCGCGCACGGCGGGCTCGACCCGCGCCAGGTCGGACTCGCCCCGGCGCTCGAGCTGTCGGAGCACGGCTTCGAGCTCGACGCCCGCGGCCCTTCGCAACGGGGTCACGTCCAGTGTCCGGCTTTGAGCGCGGCCGGGTCGTACTGTCGCAGACGCGGACCGAACGAGTCGCGGAAGGTCTGCTCGTCGTCCGGATCGACGTCGTCTTCGGCGAAGCCCAAGGCGACCTCCATGCCGACGGCGAGAATGCGCACGAACAGCGCGAAGCTCGAGGCGCAGAGCCGCGGCTTCCAGTTGTCGGTCCCACTCATCGCCGTGTAGACCGGGCAGTCCCCCTCTGGATCGGGGCTCGACGTGTCGAGGAAGTACGGATCCCCCAGGAGCGCGCTATGCCCGACGATGACCCAGCTGGGGCGCCAGCCCCGCGCGGTGGGCGCAGAGATGATCTCGCGCGACTCGGTCAGCGCGAACCCCACCTGCTCTTTTTCCAGATCGGCAGCCGGAAGCAGGCGCACGCGTTCGGTGGGCGTGCGGGTCTCGACGTCGAGCGGATCCGCCTCTGCCAAGAAGTCCCGGTAGCGCCGCGGCAGGCGGAGCTTGCTCCGAAGGCTGGCAATGAGCTCTGGGGGGGCCTTGCCGAAACGCGCCCGCACCCCGCGGCGTTCGAGCACTTCTTTGAAGGCCGAGATGGCCTCCGCCAAGTCGCTGTCCAAGGGGATCTATCCTCTCACGCGGTGCACTTCCCGTGCCTCGAATTGCCGGGAAAGTCCAGCCCCGAGCGGTGAAATCGAGCCTGGGCTCAGGCCTTGCCGGGGCGCCGTCGGTTCTTGCCCCCGCGGTGGGTCTCGGAAAGCGCCAGGTAGTCGATCGGCAGCGACTCGGGCGCAACCCCGGGCTCCGCCGCCCGGCTGCCCAGCTGGTCCACCATGGCCCGGAGCTCGGTCAAAGTCGGAAGGCGCCCCTCGAGGCTCGCCAGCGCCCGGTCCAGGGCGGGGACAGGGTCTTGTGCCAGATGGCCGCGCCGGACCAGCTCGAAATAGCTGCGCGCCAGCGCGTCGGCGTCGAAGCGGTGCTGTTGGACCAGCTCGGAGGCGACCCGCAGCACCCCCTCGGCCGAGACGTGCCCGTCGGCGCAGAGCACGATGGCGGCCTGAAGGTAGTTGTAGAAGGGCACGACTCGCGGCCCGTACTCGCGGAACCGACTGGGCGGGGTCTGGCGATCGAGGTGGATCAGGATGCGGCGCACCACCACCGCGGGACCAATGCGCCGCTGCGCCTCGAGGGCGACCTCGGCCTGGTCCGAGTACACGCGCCCTTTGTCGAGCACGCGCTCGAGCAGCGTGGCATCCACGACCCCGGCGCAGATGTCGGCATACAGCGAGTAGACGAAGGCGTCGGCTTCGGCGTCGTCGCCCACCAAGACCTCGGCGAGAGCCGCCGGGCTCGATGCCAGGTGCTGGTCGCGGGCCCGCGCCGCCAGCAGGTGCGGCAGCTTGTAGCCCAGCTGGTCACGCATCGCGCGGAACCGCAGGCGTAGCGCGTTACTCAAGTTCGGTTTGAGCGTCAGCTCGTCGTAGCGAACGCGATCGATGGCCAGCTTTTCTTCGAGGCGGCCCCGCATCTGGCGTGGGCTGCCGCTCAAGATGTGGACCCGGGCCCCCGCGCGTTTCAGCTCGCGCAGCAGCGCGGCAGCGCCGGGCACCGAACGCTTGCGGTCGGGCCGTTCGACCGCCGTGCGGATCAGATCGCGCGCGGTGTCGAACTCCGTGCGCAGGTAGGTCTTGTCGAGGTCCCAGCGGGCGACCAGCTGAGGCGGGCTTTGAGCTTCCATCGGGGTCAAGGGCGCTTCAACTTGAGCACGAAGCGCGTGTTCGGCGACGACGGATCTAGCACCAAGCTGCCGCCTTGGTTTTCGGCCAGCTGGCGGGACACCGCCAGCCCGAGGCCCGTGCCCTTGCCGACGGCCTTGGTGGTGAAGAACGGGGTGAAGAGGCGGTCTCGTGCCTCGGGCGGGATCCCCCCGCCGCTGTCGGTCACGGCGAGCTCGACCCAGTCGCCCGAAGCGCCGATCTCGAGGCGAATCCAGCGCTCGGGAAGAGGCAGCACCGCGTCGACCGCGTTGGCCAACAGGTTGAGCAAGATCTGTGCGGCCTCGCTGCGCCGAGTCAGTGCCAAGAGACCGTCGGGGACGGCCGGGGACTGGATGGCGATGCCCCGGCTCTCGACGCGCTGCCCACACAGCGCCAGCGCATCGGTGACGAACCCGTGCACCGGCACGGCCGAGAGCGGCATGCGCGCTTCGTCCGTGGAAAACGAGCGAAGGCTGCGAACGATCTGGGCGATCTTCAGGCTGGTGGCGTGGATGATGTCGGCCTCTTCCGCCAGCGCGGCGCGGTCCAGCGGGTCCGGCAGCTCCAGCTCTTCTTTCAGGAACTCGGCGCCGCTGCACAGCACGGCCAGGGGCGTGTTGATCTCGTGGGCCACGCCGGCTGCCATCTCGCCCAGCGCGGCCAGCTTGGCGGTCTGGATCGACATGGCTCGCTGCTGCAAGAGATCGCGCTCGGCACGCGCGCGGCCGCCCAGATCGCGCACCACCAGCATCACCTCGTCGCGCAAGAAGGGCACGATGCGCGCTTCGAAGCTGGCCTCGGGCTGCTCGGGAAGCAGCTGATCGACCGAGCTCGCCTCTCGGCCCAGCGCAACACGGTCGAGGGCGCCCCTGACCAGCGACGCGACATCGGGCGGAAGCACCTGCTCGATGGGCTGCCCCACCGCGGACGCCGCGTCCCAGTCGCCGGGCCGCCATTCGCCTGGAAAGCAGCGGATCACCCGGCGCCGGGAGTCGAGCCGGAAGAACGCGTCCGGCAGCGCGCCGAGTGCCGCTTCGAGCTCGTGGGCCTTGCGCTCGAGGGACTCGAACAGGTGATGGGTCTCGGTGACGTCTTCCAGCGTCACCAGCGACTGCGAGGCGACGCCGTGTTTGCCCTTCGCCAAGAGCACGTGGATGCCGCGCATGCGCGTCACCGCGCCGCTCGCGTGGCGAAGGCGGAGTTGGGTCTCGACGGCCTCTCCGACGTCGATCACCTCGAACAGCTCGGGCAGCGAGTCGAGACTGGCCAGATCTTCCGCCAGCACCCACGAGCGAACCAGCGCCAGGGGCTCGACCGCGGCGGTCTTCCACCCCAGGATCGCCTCTGCGCGCGAGTTCAGGAATTGCACCCTCCCTTCTGGGTGGTCGACGACGAACAGGATGCCCTGGGCGTATTTCGCTGCGAGCTCGAGGGAATGGGCGCGTGGAAACGCGACGCCATCCACGCTACCGTCGGACGCCGGAGACCCCATGGGATTGATGACCTGGCAACCACAGTATGCCATCGGCGTCGAGCTTGTCGACGGGCACCACCAGAAGCTCTTCGACCTGGTGAACGGCTTTCACGACGCGCTCTTGGCGGGCCAGGGCCGGGCCGCGGTGGACGCGGCGCTGAAGGCGCTGCTCGACTACACGGTGTACCACTTCAACGCCGAAGAAGAGCTGATGGCGTCGGTGGGTTACCCGGAGCTCGGGGCACACAAAGTGCAGCACCAAGCGCTGCTCGACAAGACGCTGGCCATGGTCGAACGCTATCGCAAGGGCGAGGAAGAGCTGAGCATGCCACTGGTGCACTTCCTGAAAGACTGGCTGTATCAGCACACCACCACGTCGGACCGGAAGATCGGCCAGTTCATCCGCCAGGCCACCGGGGGCTGACGCTCAGCTGGCCCACGCCTTGCGGGTGTCGCTGAAGCTGCTGACCAGGTCGTAGGCCCCGGACTGGCGAGCCGTCTCGATGGCTTGCTCGATGAAGTCCAGCGCCTCGGACTGGCGGTGCCGGCCGTGGGAGACCTGCGCCAGGCTGCCGAGCACGCGTGCGCGGTCTGCGCCGCTGGGGCCGGCAATGTCGAGCGCCTCGCGCAAGATGCCCTCGGCGTCGGCGAAGTTGCCGGCCCGGGTCAGGGCGCTGCCCAGCTTGCGGGCGAAGATCAGCACCGCCCGCAGCGGGTCGTCGAGCTCACCGCGGGCCACGTCGCGGCGGGCGATCTCCAGGCCGCGTCGGAGCGCCTCGATCTCGGTGTTCAGGTCGCCGCGGCCCGTAGCGCGATCGGCGACCTGCTCGAGCAAGAGCAGGGCCTGGAACGAATCCTGGGCCTCGTAGGCGTGCAGCGCCTGCGCCTCGATGGGGGCTGCGGTCTGCTCGCAGACCCGCAGCGCCTTGGCGTGGAATTCGCGACGCACCGCCGCGGGGATGCCGGTCAGCACCAGCTCGCGCAGGAGCGGGTGCGACGTGGACCAGAGCTCGCCCGAGCGCTCGGCCATACCGGCCGTTTCGAGCTGACCGAGCGACGACTCGACCGGGTGGTTTTTGGGCAAGAGCCCCGACAGCATGGCCAGCTTCACCCGGTCGCCCAGCACCGAGAGCGCCTGGAGGGTGCGGCGCGCCGCCGGATCCAGCGTGTCGACCCGCAGGCCAATCAAGTCGCCCAGGCGCTGCGGGGGATCGTTGCCGCCGTCGAGGTGGAAGCGAAGCAGCTGCTCGGCGTACATCGGCAAGACGCCGCGCCCCGTCTCGTCTTCGGCGGCCAGAAGCTGCGCCTCGGGGACCGACGACAGCACGCGCGACAGGGCCGGGGGCGGCAGGCCACCGAGCACCCGCGCCGCGTGGCTGGCGCCCCAACCCGACTCGAACCCCGAGGCGTGGGTGCAGAGCATCAGCACGCGCGCCTCGGGGGGCTCGCCCAGCGCGTCGGCGAACGCCGCGCGGCTCGGCCCGTCGATCCGGTGCAGCTCGTCGATGGCCAGGATCACCCGTCGCTCGGCCGACTTCGCGGCGCCCAAGAGCGCCCAGCGCAGCGCCTCGGCGGCGGCGAAGCGTCGCTCGGCGGCCGAGCGCTTGTCGTCGCGACGCCCCCGCTCACCGTCGAACACGTCCTCGATGCCACGGCGCGCCTCGGGGCTGGCGTCCTCGGCCAGCGCGCGGATCGTGGTCTCGTCCAGGCCGGTGAGCCCGCGGATGGCTTCTCTGAGCGTCGAGTTGGCGGCTTCGCACCAGTGCGGGTCGGGACCGACCAGCACCACGCGGTCGCCATCGGCCTGCGCCCGGTTCGCGAACTCGCGCAAGAGGCGGGTCTTGCCTCCGCCCGCCTCGGCCACGATGCGCGCGCCGACCACGCCCGTCACCACCTGCTTGCGACGGTCCTCGAGCCACGCCAGGTCTTCTTCGCGGCCCATCAGCGGCAGCGGCAGGCTGGTCACGGTCAGCGCCTCGGGCCGCGAACGCGCCGGCAAGCGCTCGCCACACTCACCACAGAATTTGGTGGCGACCACCGTGGTCTTGCACGCCGGGCACTCGATGCTGAGCGCGGTGATCGTGCCCACGCCGGCGGGCAAGGGCGCTGGCGCCTGCACCGCCGACGCCGGACCCGCCGCGACCACTTCGAAGGTGCGCAGCGCTGCGGTCAGCCCGTCCGAGAACTCGCTGGCGTCCTGGTAGCGCTGCGCCGCGTCCTTGGCCATCGACTTCTGGACGACCTCGACCAGAGCCTCGGGAATGTTTCGCTCGGGCGCGACCTGCCGCGGGTCGGGCACCGGGATCGTGAGGTGCATCATCACGATCTGGGTCGGGCTGTCGGCATCGAAGGGCAAGCGACCCGTCAGCAGCTGGAACAGCACCACACCCAGACCGTAGAGATCGCTGCGCCCGTCGAGGTTGTCGCCGCGACCCTGCTCGGGGGACATGTAGTCGGGCGTGCCGCACACGATGCCCGGGTTGGTGATGCTTCGCCCTTGCGCGTCGCCCTTGAGCTTGGCCAGACCGAAATCCACCACCTTCACGAAGTCGCCGCCGCGCCGCAGTGGCTCCAAGATGATGTTCTCGGGCTTGAGATCGCGGTGCACGATCCCGAGCTCGTGGGCTTCGCCCAGCGCCGCCAGCGCCTGGCGCATCACGTCCACGATGCGGGCGAAAGGCAGCGGCCCCTCTTCCCAGGCGACGGTTGCCAGGTCCTTGCCGCGCAAGAACTCCATCACCAGGTAGGGCTGCCCGTCCTCGGTTCGGCCGAAGTCGTAGACCGACACCGAGTTCGGATGGTTGAGCTGCGACGCCGCGCGCGCCTCGGTCATGAAGCGCAGCGCCGAGTTCTCGTCCGAAAGCAGGTGGGGGTGGATGACCTTCACCGCGACGGTCCGCCCGAGCACGCTCTGCTCGGCGCGGTACACGCGGCCCATGCCGCCGACGCTGATCAGGTCGAGGATGTGGTAGCCGCCGGGCAGCGTGCGCCCGATCATGCGGTCTTCGCTGGTGTGGCTGACGTTGCCCACCGGGAAGCCGCAGGTGGGGCAGTACTGGTGGCTGTCTTGGCAGCCGGTGCCGCACTGCGGGCACGCGCGGGTGGTCGCGGTGGCGACCATCAGCGTGACCTCGCCCCGCTGCCAGAACGGACCGGTCCGCGCCGCACGGGGGGCGGTGGGTTGGCCTTGGCACGGGTGTCGAGCATCATCCGAAGCCCCCGCACAATCCCGGAGTATTGCCCGAGAAGGGCCGGGGGAGAAGCCCCGAGATGGCAATTTCTGCGGCGGGCTGGCCGGGGAAACCTCCGGAGATTTCTGGCTGGGCGCAGGCCGCTGCTAGAATCGCCCGCGATGACCGCCCCGCGCGTACGAATCGGTGAGCTCCTGGTCGAGGCGCAGATCATCAGTCGCGAGCAGCTGGAAGAAGCGCTGGCGCTTCAGAAGAAGGACGGCCGGCGTCTCGGGACCTTGCTGGTGGCGACGGGGATGGTGACCGAGACACAGGTCACCCAGATCTTGAGCCAGCAGCTGAGCGTGCCCTGGGTGTCGCTCTACCACATCGATTTCTCGCGGCAGCTCTTGAATCTGGTGCCGCGCGAGCTCGCCGAGCGCCACTCGCTGGTCCCCATCTTCGTCCGGCGCGTGCGGGGCAGCGGCGAGACGCTGTACCTCGCCATGGACAACCCCGAGGACGAGGCCGCCCGTGACGAGGTCAGTCGCTACGCCGGGCTGCCGGTGCGCGCGATGATCGCGCCGTTGTCCGACATCCGTGGTGCCATCCGCGCCTATTACGGGGCAGGTGAAGGCGACGCCCAGCCCGACCAGCCAGCCACCACGCTGTCGGCGGAAGCACGGCCGGCCCCGAGCGCGCCGCAGGCTGCCCCGACGCCCGCGGCCGGCACTCCGGTGCCCGCGACCCCGGTCCCCAGAGAGCGCGCCTCTCAGAAGCCGGAACCGCGGCGGGCTTCCGTGCGGCCGATGGCGCTGAAGAACCTTCCCAAGCTCGACACGCTCCCCCCCGACTCGGGCCCGCAGATCTCGGCCCGCGACATCAGCTTGCCGCCGCCGAGACGCGGCGGAGGGAAGATGGTGGCAGTCACCCTCCTCGACGGGACGACCATCAACCTGCCCGCGCGCCGCGCGCGCGGGGCCGCGCCGGAAGAGAGCGAAGGCGACGACCACGACGACCACTTGACCGCCCGTGACCTGGTCGCGGCGCTGCGCGCCGTGTCGCACGGCGCCGACGCCAGCGAGATCTTGGGCGAGCACGTGCCGTGGGAGAAGCTCTTCGCGGCGTTGCTCAGCGTGCTGCTTCGCAAGCACCTGATCGCGGACTGGGAATTCGTCGAAGAATTCAAGAAGATCTGAGGGTGCCCTCGGCGATCAGCGCGGCGATCTCTGCGTCGCTCAGGCCTGCCTCGCGGAAGATCGCGTGGGTGTGCTCCCCCTGGCTCGGCGCCGGCGACGGCTGGATGTCGGCTGGCGTGACCGGCGTGCGGTAATAGCGCACCGCGCTTGGGCCGGCCGGGCCCTCGAAGAACAGCCCCCGGGCGACCACTTGCGGGTCGGACAGGACTTCGTCAGGGCGCAGCGCGGGCTCGAGGCAGACGTCGTGCTCGGCGTTGAACGCCTCCCACTCGGCGCGGGACTTGCCGGCGATGGCCCGGGCGAAGCGAGCCTTCAGCTCGGCCTGGTGCGGCCCGGGCAACAGCACCGACAGGTCGACCTCGATGCCGGCGTGCGCGCAGAACTTCATCAGGAACTTCGGCTCGAGCGCGCCCAGCGTCACCACCTGCTGGTCGGCGGTGAGATACGTGTCGTAGGCGGCGATGCCACCGCTCAACAGCTCGCCGCCCCGCGCCGGCAACTCGCCGCCGAGCAGCTTCGAGAGCCCGATGGTGGCGAAGGGGATCACCGAGTCGAGCATGGCGATGTCGAGAATCGACCCCTTGCCGGTCTGCTCGCGCTCGCGCAGCGCCGCCAAGATGGCGATCACGCTCCACAGGCCGCCGCTCACGTCGGCCAGCTGGAAGGGGGGGATGGCCGGCTTCTGGTCGGCGGGCCCCGCCAGGCCCACGAGACCTGCCCGCGCCAGGTAGTTGAGGTCGTGTCCGGCGCGGTCTCTGAGCGGCCCGGTCTGGCCGTAGCCGGTCAGCGCGCACACCACGAGCTTCGGGTGAAGCTCGAGTAGCCGCTCGTGAGCAAGCCCCAGGCGTGCCAGCACCCCCGGGCGGAACTGCTCGAACAGCACGTCGTAGTGCGGCACGATGCGCTCGAAGACGGCGCGCCCCCGCTCGCTCTTCAGGTCGAGCACCGCGCTGCGCTTGCCGCGGTTCAGGGCGTGAAACGCCGCGCCCGCGTTGCCCACCATCGGCGGCGCGTGGCGGGTGTAGTCGCCCATGTTCGGGTCCTCGAGCTTGTCGACCTGGGCGCCGAGATCGGACAGCACCAGGGTCGCGAATGGCCCCGGCAACAGCCGCGTCAGGTCGAGGACGCGGATCCCTCGGAGCGGTGTCATGCTCACCGGCGCCCCAGTCGCGCACGCTGCGCCGAGACCCATGGCGAGAGCCCGCCTTCCGGCGCGGCGCCGCTCCCCCCGCTCAGCACGCTCGGCGGTTTGAGATCGCGAAAGGCCGAGAGCGCGATGGCTGCGGCGTAGAGCTGCCGCTCTTGTTCGGGAATGCGAGTGCCGGTCAAGAGCGCGCCCTTGTTGCGATCGATGAAGCCGGTGTCGTAGTGCCCTGCGACGAACTCGGGGTGCTCGAACAGGCGCTCGTGGAACGGCAGGTTGGTGCGGATGCCAGTCACCACGTACTCGGCCAGGGCCCGGCGCATGCGCGCGATGGCCTGGTCACGCGTGGGTGCCCAAACGCACAGCTTGGAAATCAGCGGGTCGTAGCTGGAGCTGATGGTGCAGCCCGAGTAGGCCCCGCTGTCGTCGCGGACGCCCGGGCCTGCCGGAACGCGCAGCTCTTCGATCACCCCCGGGCTGGGCATGAAGCCCGTGGCCGGATCTTCGGCATAGACCCGGCACTCGATGGCCGCGCCCCGCCGCACGATCGCCGTCTGATCGAAGCCCAGGCGCTCGCCCGCCGCGATCCGCACCATCTCGCGTACCAGGTCGGTGCCGGTGCAGAGCTCGGTGATGGGGTGCTCGACCTGCAGGCGGGTGTTCACCTCGAGGAAGTAGAACGAGCGGTCTTCGGCCAGCAGGAATTCGAACGTCCCGGCCGAGTGGTAGCCCACGGCCTTGGCGCCCTTCACCGCCACCTCGCCCATCTGACGGGCCGTCGCGTCGTCGAGGACCGGACACGGCGTCTCTTCCACCACCTTCTGGTGTCGGCGCTGTACGGAGCAGTCGCGCTCGAACAGGTGCACCACGTTGCCGTGACGGTCGCCCAGCACCTGGATCTCGACATGGCGCGGGCGCACGATGGCCTTCTCCATGTACACCGTGTCGTTGCCGAACGCTTTCTTCGCCTCGCTCTTGGCGCGCTCGAGCGCCGAGCCGAGCTCGGCCTCGGTGGCCACGAGGCGCATGCCCTTGCCGCCGCCGCCCGCAGTGGCCTTGAGCATCACGGGGTAGCCGATGCGCGCGGCGGTCTGCCGGGCTTCGTCCACCGTGTCGGCGGGGCCACCGGGGACGATGGGGACACCCGCAGCGCTCATCTTCTCGCGCGCGGCGGTCTTCGACCCGAGGTCGCGCATGGCGCTGGCCGGGGGACCGATGAACACGATTCCGTTCTTCTCGCAGGCCTCGGGCAGCGCGGGGTTCTCGCTCAGGAAGCCGTAGCCCGGGATCAGCGCCTCGCAGCCCGCGCGCTTCGCCACGGCCATCAGCTTGTCCACGCACAGGTAGCTCTCGGCGGCGGCGGCGGGGCCGATGGCGTGGGCCTCTTCGGCCACCCGCACGTGCAGCGCGTCGCGATCCACCTCCGAGTAGACGGCGACCGGGACGATGCCCATCTCTTTCAGTGTGCGAGCGATGCGAACGGCGATCTCGCCGCGGTTCGCGATCAGCACTTTCTTGAACATGGCCGCGCGTCCATAGCATGAAACGCGCGAAAACGTTGCGCCTACCGCGGCGGCGCGAGCCGAGTGACAATGGCGCGGTTGAAGAAGAAAGTCTTGTACTTCGCCGGGGCGGGCCGGTCCCCCGAGGTGTGCTTCGCGCGGCTCGCGTCCGAAGCTCGCGTGCTGTCGAGCGAGCCGCCGGTGCTCGAGTACGAGGGAACCGAGCTCGAGCTGTCGGTCGAAGGCAGCGTCGAGCGTCTGGAGGCTCGGCTGGCCAGCGAGTACGTGGACTTGATTCTGTTCGACCTGCGCGCCGACACCCCCGCCGATGCCGCCGCGTCGGCCCGGGCCGCGACGCAGCTGCTCGCGCGGCTCGATCGGCCCGCAGATCTGGAGCTGCGCTACGCCTTTCATCGCATCGTCGGGCTGGTCGCGGGCGACGACGACCGCACCGACCGGCTGATCTCCGAGCTGGGAGCCCTGGGGATTGGCCGCGTGCTGCGCGAGCGCCCGGGTGAGCCGCGATTCCCGAGGCGGGTGCTCGATGCCCTGGTCGAGCTGGTGGCCGGGCGGCAGGTGGGCAAGGTCGCCCTGGCCGCGTCGGGCGGCGGGATCACCGGCATCTACTTCGAGCTCGGAGCCCTGAAGTGTCTGGAGGACTGCCTGTCGCCAGGCATCGCTCGTTTCGACATGTACTTCGGCATCAGCGCCGGAGCGGTGGTCACCAGCATCTTGAGCGCGGGCTACTCGGTCGAAGAGTTGATGGCCGCCATTGCGCACCACCCGGGCGGCCGCATCCCGCCGCTCGACTTCCAGCTCTTTCGCCTGACCCACTTGAACTGGCGGGACATGGTGGTTCGGCTCGGAGCCGCGACCGACATCTTCTGGCACGCCGGGTACGAATTGGCATGGCACCGCAAGTTGCCGAGCTTCAACGATCTGGTGCTCGACTACAGCTCACTGGTGGGGCCCCCTTTTCGATCGGACAAGTTCGAGCAGGTGCTCCGCGAGATCTTGGAACGCTCACCCGCGCACAACGACTTCCGTCGATTGAAGCAGCCGCTGTTCATCGGTGCGTCGGACCAGGATGCACGGCGTCACGTGGTGTTCGGTGCGCCGGGTCGTGACGCCGTGCCGATCAGCGTCGCGGTGCAAGGCTCGCTCAGCATCAACCCGGCGTTTTCTTCGGTCGAGATCGACGACCGCTATTACGAAGACGGCGCGGTCACTCGCACCAGCAACTTCGTCGAGGCCATCGACCGCGGTGCCGATCTGGTGTTCATCCTCGACCCCTTCGTGCCGTACGTGTCCCAGATCGTGGGCACGGCCCATCGCCGGGGCGTGCTGTACAACATCGATCAGGGGATTCGCGCTTTGTCGTACACGCGCTTCGAGCATGCTCGAGAGTGGGCTCTGCGTCGGCACCCGCAGGTCAGCACGTACACGTTCTTGCCATCGAATCGCGCGCGCCGGCTGCTCAGCATGAACCCGATGGACCACCGACCGTTTCTCCCCATCTGGCGGGGGGCGTACCTTTCGACGCTCGAGCGGATCCGGCGCGTGGTGCACCGGCTGCGGGGCGACCTTCGGGCCCACGGCATGGTGCTCGACCTCGGTCGGGCGACGGAGGTTGCCGACCGGCTGGAGAGCGTGGTCGAGCCGAGCTTCTCCGACTTCTTCCCCGCCGGACGGGTCGAGCTGCGCGCGGGGCGCTCCTAATGTTCCAGAAACGCACAGGCCAACGCGCGTGGCGGGGCGGTGCTGTTCCCAAAAGGAACGAGTTGGCGTAAGCTGCCAGCTCTCATGGAGAATGCCCCCGTCCGCCCCGGCGACGTCCTTGCCGGCAAGTTCGAGGTCGAGCGGTTGCTCGGCGAGGGCGGGATGGGGGTCGTGGTGTCGGCGCGCCACCTCGAGCTCGACCAACGCGTCGCGGTGAAGTTCTTGCTGCCCGAGATCGCGAAGCGGCCCGATGCGGCCGAGCGCTTCCGGCGCGAGGCCCGAGCCGCCGTCAAGATCCGCAGCGAGCACGTGGCTCGCGTGCTGGACGTCGGTGGCAGCGACGGCGTGCCTTACATGGTGATGGAGTACCTCGAGGGGCACGACCTGGCCGACGAGCTCGCCGAGCGCGGCCCGCTCCCCGTGGCCGAAGCGGTCGGGTTCGTGCTGCAAGCCTGCGAGGCGGTCGCCGAGGCACACGCCGCGGGCATCGTGCATCGGGATCTCAAACCCGCGAACCTGTTTCTAGCCCATCGCGCCGACGGCAGCCGGCTGGTCAAAGTGCTCGACTTCGGCATTTCGAAGTCTGTCTCGGGCGCCTCTGCCGCGGATCTCTCGCTGACTGCCACGTCGGCGCTGATCGGGTCCCCGCTGTACATGTCTCCCGAGCAGATGCACTCGGCGAAGAACGTGGACGGTCGTACCGACATCTGGGCGCTGGGCGCCATCTTGTTCCAGACGCTGACGAACCGCCCGCCGTACGTCGCCACCTCGATCCCCGAGCTGTGCAACGCGCTCTTGAACGAGGCTCCGCCCCCGCTGTCCGACTTCCGAGACGACATTCCGCCCGAGCTGGCGGCGGCCCTGTCGAAGGCCCTGGCCAAAGACAAGGCTCTGCGCTGGCAGACCGTCGGTGAGCTTGCGTCGGCGCTTTCGGCATTCGCGCCCGAGGCGAAGATCCACGCCGAGCGCGCGCTGCGCATGCCCGCGGCCCGCGACGACGGGGTGAGGGTTCCGACCACCGAGCGGACCGGCGCACCGATGCCCACCAGTATTTCCGTGGAGCTCACGGCCGGCACTTCGCAGCTGGGGAACCAAGCCACCGAGGCCAGCGCGCCGGGGGCCGAGTCCGCCAAGACGCTGGATTCGTGGGGCAAGACCGGCGGCTCGAACAGCAACCCACCCCGGCCGCGAGTGCGCCCCATCGCCGCCATCGCCACCGCTGCCGTGGTCGCGATTACGCTCGTCGCCTACGGCATCAGTCGGACGACGGCGACGGCGACCCCGAGCGCGTCCCCCGCGAGCAGCGCCCCGCTTCCGCCGGCGGCCTCTGCCGGAGCGGTGTCCACGGCGGCGGCCCCGTCGCCGGCGGTGGAGCCTGCGGCTTCGGAGCGCGACGCCGGAGCGAGCGAGCAGCCCGCCGCCCTACCCAAACCCAGAGCCCACCCAGCCCCGACCGAACGCCATCGCCCGGCCGGCAAACCCAGCACGCCGCCGCCGTCCGAGTTCGGCGGACGGCGCTGAATCGCGCATGCTGCTGCGGATCCGCTCTGGGCTTCTGGCCGCGACGCTGGCGATTGCCGGCGTGGGCACTGCTCAGGCGCAGGACTCGAAGGTCGCCGCCGAAGCGCTGTTCGACGATGCCCGGAAGCTGATGACGGCGGGGCAGCACGCCGCGGCCTGCGCGAAGTTCGAGCAGAGCCAGCGGCTCGACCCGGGGATCGGGACGCTGCTCTACCTGGCGGATTGCTACGAGAAAGCTGGACGCATCGCCAGCGCCTGGGCCACCTTCCGCGAGGGCGCATCTCAGGCCAGGGCCGCCGGGCAGGGGGAGCGCGCCAGCGCCGGCGAAGCGCGGGCTCTGGCGCTCGAGGGGCGCCTGTCGCGTCTCGAGCTGCGCGTGCCCGCTGGCAACGCCGCCCGCGAGGGCTTTGCGCTGCGGCGCGGCGGCAACCTGGTGCCGCGCGAGCTCTGGGGGGTCTCGGTGCCCGTCGACGGCGGACAGTGGGTGATCGAGGCCAGTGCACCGGGCGCCCGCGCCTGGGCGAAGAAGGTCGTGGTCCAGGCCGAAGGCGACTCGGTCGCGCTCGCGATCCCCGAGCTCGAGGCCGAGAGCGCCGCTGCGCCGCCCGATGTTCCACCGCCGGCGGTCGCCGTGGCCGTGGTGCCCGAGCCATCGCCGCCGCCGCCGCCGCGCGACCAGAGCGGGGCCGGCGACACGCAGCGCACCATCGGCCTGGTGATCGGCGGCGTGGGCGTGATCGGTGTGGGCTTCGGCAGCTACTTCGGCCTTCGCGCGTTCTCCAAGAACTCGGACGCCAAGTCCCACTGCCAGGGCGAGCGCTGCAGCGACGTGCGAGGCGAAGAGCTCACCAACGAGGCGAAGGATGCCGCAGGCCTGTCCAACGTGTTGTTCGGCGTGGGGCTCGCCGCCCTCGCCGGCGGCGCGGTGGTCTACCTGACTGCCCCTTCGCAGGAGAAGAGCGGGCTCTGGGTCGCGCCCCGCGCGAGCAAGCGCTCGGGCGGTGTCTGGCTCGGGGGGCACTTCTGATGCGTCGGCTTGGGCCGACACTGCTGGTGCTCGCTCTGGGCTGCGAGAGCATCGTGGGCATCGAGGATCGCCGCTTCGAGGAGGAAGCGGCCAGCAGCGAGTGCCGGGCGTACTGCGACGCCGCGACCGAGGGGTGTGCCGGAAGCATCGCGGCCTATCCGGACCGTGCGACCTGTCTGAGCACGTGCCAGCGAATTCCCAGCGGTGAAGCCAAGGCAGACAACTCGATCGAGTGTCGTACCGAGCAGGCGGTGCTCGCGGTCGCCAGCGGTGAGCCGGCCTCGCACTGCAAGGCCGCCGGCCCCTTCGGCGCCGGGATCTGCGGCTCGACCTGCCAGGCGTACTGCACGCTGCTCACCGCGGCCTGCCCCGAGAAGCTGACGGGCATCGCTGACTGCGTGGCCTCGTGCGCGGGGCTGCGCTCGGACGGGATCTACGACCTGGCCAGCCTGAGCAACGGGGACAGCGTCGAGTGCCGAGTGGCCCGCGCGTCGCTGGCCACGGGCGACCCGCAGACGCACTGCGCTGCCGCCGCGTTCAAGAGCGCTGCCTGCGCCGACCCGCCGGCGGCCGAGCCCACCTGCGACGACTATTGCCGGTTGGTGGGCGTGGCCTGCACCGGCGCCAGCCAGGCCTATGACAGCCCCGCGCAGTGCCTGAGCGTGTGCCAGTTGCTGGACCGCGGCAAGAACGCCGACCAGGTCGAGAACACGGTGGGGTGTCGGAAGTATCACGCATACAACGCCATCGCCGCGCCGGCGCAGCACTGCGCGCACGCCGGACCGTCGGGGGACGGTCACTGTGGGAAGGACAACTGCGAAGGGTACTGCCAGCTGGTCGAGCGGGCGTGCACTGCGCAGTTCAAGTCGACGTTCGGCGGCGCCGCCCAGTGCGCGGCGGCGTGCGCGAAGTTGCCGGGCGCCGACGCCGACTCGTGGGCCGCGACCGCCAAGACCGGCAACACCGTGCGCTGTCGAGTGATCAACGCCGCCCGGGCGAGCGAGAACGCAGCTGCCTGCGCGGCCGCCGTGGGCGGCGGCGAGTGCCAGTGAGCGTGCGGGGTCGGAGCCGTCAGTAAGGGGACGCGGCGCCTTCGCCCACGATCGCCTCGAGCGCGGCCCACAGGCTGTCGACCGACTGAAACCGCGATTGGGGATCGATGGCCAGAGCCTTCCGCGTCCAGTCGTCGATGGCGGGGGGCAGCCCCGGGCGAAGCGCGCACAAGCTGGGGCGCTCGCCGCTGGTTGCCCAGCGGCAGAGGTCGATCATGCTCTTGGTCGGGTAGGGCACCTGCCCGCTGAGGCAGCGGAACACCAGCACGCCCAGCGAGTACACGTCGATTCGATGGTCGAGGTCTTTCTCGCCCCGCCATGCCTCTGGCCCGATGTAGCTCGGGGTGCCCGCGACCATGCCAGTTTGGGTCAGTGTCTCGATGCCGATCAGCTTGGCCAGACCAAAGTCGAGCAGCCGTACGCCCCCGCCCGCCCGGGCATCGACCACGAACACGTTGGAGGGCTTGAGGTCGCGGTGCAAGATGCCGTGCTGGTGGGCGCGCGTCAGTGTCTGGGCGACCGGCCGCAAGAGCTCGAGCAGCTTTGCGGCCTTGAGCCGCCCCCCACGGGCTTCGGCCTCGACCAGGAAGCTCTCCAGATCTCGGCCGACCAAGAGCTCCATGACGATGTAGGGCGCGCCGGTGGGCGTCTTGCCGAACGCGTGCACGAAGATCGCCGATGTTCCGCGCAGGCGCGCCAGTGCCACGGCCTCGCGTTCGAAGCGCAGCGCCTGCTTCGGGTCGGCGGCCTGCTTCATGATCTTGATCGCGACCTCGCCACGGGTCTCGAGGTCGCGACCCCGGTACACCACGCCGAAGGTGCCCGCGCCGATCTCGGCGATCAGGCGATACCGCCCGTCGAGCTCGTCGCCGGCCTGCACCATGGACCCCACAGCCTATCTCACCCGACAAGTCGGGAGAACAGCGGCGTCGGAGGCGGTCACAGCCTGCGGGCCAGCGCCCACGCGAGCGCCGCCACGGTTCCCAGGATGAGCAGCGCCAGGCCTCGTCGCAGGACATTCACGGGCAGGCGATGAGTCGCCAACGCACCGAACTGCGTACTGATGCTCGAGCCCGCGAGCAGCGTGAGGGCCAGCGGCAAGTGGACGTGGCCGAGCCGCGCGTGGGCGATCGTTCCGCTCACGCTGGTCGCGAACAGCACCAAGATGCCGGTGCCCGCGGCGTGTCGGATGGGAAATCCGAAACCGTAGAGCAAGATCGGAATCAGCGCGACGCCGCCGCCGACGCCCAAGAGGCCACTCAGAAACCCGAGGGCGAGCCCGAGATACGCCACCACCAAGGCCGGTACGCGACGGAGCGGCAGCTGGGGGAAGTCGACGTACGGCGGGAGCGGGATGCGCGCCAGTGGGCCGCGTCGTACGACCGACAGCGCCTCGACGGGCCCACGGCTCGGGCGCACCAGCGTCAGGGCGACCCCGAGCAGAAACACGATGTATGCGACGTACAGCACGAGCGTGGTGTCGCCGCGCCGCTCCAGATGCGCAACCACCCTCGCGCCGGCGGCCACGCCCAGCAACGTGCCCGCCAGCATCAACCCGTCGAAGCGGGGCTCGCCCTGACCCAGCTTCCGGTGCTTCAAGAACGCCACCGTGGCGGTGCCCACCATCTGGCAGAGGCCGCTGCCGATGGCCACCGGCAGTGGGATGTCGAACACCACGGACAAGAGCGGCGTGAGGATGAACCCGCCACCAATCCCGAAGAGCCCCGCCACGAGCCCCACCACGCTGCCAAGCGCCAGCAGCCCGAGCACACTCACCTCTTGTCCGGCGACCAGCATCAGATCGAGTAGTCGATGGGCGGCGGTGCGTCTTTGGTCACGGCGCGTTTGCGGCGACGCTCGACGGCGCCGAACGCGAAGTACATGGCGACCCCCCAGAGCGCGGGCAGCACGACGCACGACGCGGCAAAGAGCCAGCTTTTCATGGGGTGCCCGCCAGGATACCAGGGCCGCGGAAGCGCGCTATAACCGCGCCCCGTGGGCAGCCCCGAAGAGGTCATCAGCGTCGCCGAGCTCGATCGCCGCCTCAAGCGCGCCGTCGAAGCGGTGACGGGTCGGCAATGGGTCGAGGGGGAAATCGCCTCGCTCAAGCTGGCGCCCAGCGGGCACGCGTATTTCAGCCTGAAAGACGAGCGCGAGGACGCGATCGTCGAGTGTGTGATGTATCGGATGAACGCCCAGCGCGCGCGACGCCATCTGACCGACGGGGCCCGGGTCCAGCTCTTCGGGCGAGCGACCCTGTGGGCGCCCCGCGGGCGCCTGCAGCTGGTGGCCGAGAGCCTGCGCCCGGCAGGCCGGGGCGCGCTGCTCGAAGCGCTCGAGAAGCTCAAGGCGCGCCTCTTGGCCGAAGGGCTGTTCGCGCCCGAGAAGAAGCGGGCGTTGCCCGCCGAGCCCCGCGTGGTGGGCGTGGTCACCAGCGCCGCCGGCGCCGCATTCCACGACATTCGAAGCGTGGCGTTTCGTCGCGGCGGCGTGCGGCTGGTCTTGTCGCCCGCGGTGGTCCAGGGAGAAGCCGCCCCCGAAAGCATCGTGCGCGCCATCGATCTGCTCGAGCGCTACCCCGGGCTCGACGTGATGATCGTCGGCCGTGGCGGCGGCTCGGGCGAAGATCTGATGGCGTTCAACCACGAGCAGGTGGTGCGCCGCGTCGCGGCGGCTCGGGTGCCCGTGGTCAGCGCGGTCGGGCACGAGGTCGATCTCACCTTGTGCGATCTGGCGGCAGACGTGCGCGCGGCCACGCCGTCGCAAGCCGCCGAGCTGGTGATCCCGGATGCGAGCGCGCGGCGAGAGCTTCTGGTGCGTCAGACCCGTCACTTGCTGCGCGCCATGCAGGGCCGCCTGCTGGAAGAGCGCTCGCGGGTGGAGCGCCTGCGGGGTCAGCTCAGCGACCCGCGCTTTCTGATCGCGGAGCGCCAGCAGAGTCTCGACGAGCTCGGATCGCGCCTGGAACGCGCCACCACGCGGACCCTGGCCCGTCGCCGCGCGCTGGTGGTCGACGCCGAGCGCCGGCTCTCTGCGCGTCACCCCCGCGCGGTGTTGGCGCAGGCCCGCGCCCGCCTGGCGCCGCTCGAAGCGCGACTCGGAGCAGCGGCGGGCGCCGAGGTCGGTCGGTGCCGTGCTCGCGCCGGCGAGCTCGTCGCGCGGCTGGCGGCGCTCTCGCCGCTGGCGGTGCTGGCCCGGGGGTATGCCATCGCCACGCTGCCCGGCGGGCGCGCGATCCGCGCCGCGTCCGAGGTGAACCCGGGTGACGCGATCTCGATCCGCGTCTCGGCGGGGCGCATCGGAGCGCGTGTGACGGACACCGATTCCGGCGAAGGCAAGTCATGAGCCGCTTCGTGCTGTTGGGGCACCCGGTGTCGCACTCGCTGTCTCCTGCGATCCACGCGGCGGCCTACCGCGCGCTGGGCCTGTCGCACCGCTACGATGCCGTCGACTGCCCCGATGGCGCGGCGCTGGCGGCGTTCACCGAGCAGCTTCGTTCAGGCGACGTGGCCGGCGCGAACGTGACGGTGCCTCACAAGGGCCAGGCTCTGTCCCTGGCCGACGTGGCTGACCCGCTCGCCCGGGAAACTGAAGCGTGCAACGTGCTCGCGTATCGGGGCGGCCGGCTCATGGCCTACAACACCGACGTCACCGCGCTGTCCCAAGAGCTCGAGCGGCTCGCCCCGGGGGCGACGTCTGCGGTGATCCTCGGCGCCGGTGGGGCGGCGCGGGCCGCCGCCAGCGCGTGCCGGCTGCGCCGCATGCGGCGGGTGAGCGTGTTCGGGCGCCGGTTCTCCGACCTGGGCCTCGAGGCGCCGGGCGCGAGCGCGCTGGTCAGGTTGGGGGCCCGCGTCTTCGCCTGGCCCGCCGCCGGGCACGCGAATTCTGCGTTCACCGAGGCCCTTTCCGAGGCCGACGTGGTGGTCCAAGCCACGAGCGCCGGAATGCGGCACGGGCCGCCCGGCGACGGGGTGGCCGCCCTGATCCCGTGGGAGCGGGTTCCGTCTTCCGCGCTGGCCTACGACGTGGTCTACACCCCGGCCGTGACGCCGTTCTTGGAGGCTGCCCGGAGGAGGGGGCTCGCGGCTCGGGGCGGGCTCGGCATGCTGGTCGGCCAGGCCGCGGGGGCGATCCGCATCTGGCTCGACGTGGAGCCGCCGCTCGCAGCCATGGAAGCGGCGGCCCGCGCCGCGCTCGGGGATGCCACGTGACGGGTTCGCCCGACCTCGGTCCCTGGCCGTCCGTCACCATCGACGGCGAGCTCGAGCGCGCCGAGCGCGAGTTCTTGCACACCAACGGCGCGGGCGCGTACGCGATGAGCACGCTGGCGCTGATGCACACCCGCCGCCATCACGGCCTGCTGGTGGCGGCCCTCGAGCCGCCGCTCGATCGTTGGGTCATCTTGAGCCACGCCGAGACCACGGTCACGGTGGCCGGACGCGCGTACAAGCTGGCCACTCACCAGTTCCCGGGTGTCGCTCCGACGTTGGGATATCGCAACCTGAAGAGCTTCGCGCAAGATCCTCTGCCGCGCTGGACCTATCGCCTGGGCAAGGGGGTGCTCGAACGCACCCTGGCCCTGGCCCGGGGAAAGAACGCGGTGGTGCTGCGATACCGTTGGCTGGGCACCTCGCCGGTGCGCATCTCGCTCATGCCGCTCATGCCCATGCGCCGCATCGAACACCTGGCGCGCGAGCATGGCGGCATGAAGCAGAAGGTCACTTTGCGCCCCAACGAGGTCGAAGTGCAGCCGGTCCTGGCGATTCCGCCGATCATCTTTTCGCACCGCGGCGTCTTCATGGGCTCACCGGACTGGTGGCGTCGATTCGAGTACACGGAGGACCTGCGACGCTACCCGGACTTCCAAGAGGACATGTGGACGCCCGGAACGTTCGAGCTCGGCGTCGACCCAGGCGCAGAGGTCCACCTGGTGGCCGCCGTGGGCTCGCTGCCCGACGGCACGCCGCAAGAGATCATGGAAGAGGCGCGTCAGCACCTCTTGGCTCAGGACCCCGGGCCCGAGGCGTCCACGCTCCGGCGCACGCTGTCCGTGGCCGCGGACAGCTTTGCCTGCGACGCTTGCGCGCGCCCGGCCATCGTCGCCGGCTACCCATGGCTGGGCATTTCGCTGCGCGACTGGCTGATCGCCCTGCCCGGGATCTATCTCTTGCGCGGGCGGACTGCCGAGGCCAAGCACTCGATGGCCGAGGCCACGCGCTGGGTCCGCGGCGGCCTCTTGCCGAAAGAGGTGCCCGTCTCCGGGGCCGGGCGCGTGCCGTCGCCCGATGCGACGTTGTGGCTGTTCGAAGCTGCGAGGGAGCTCTCCGAAGCGTGCGGGCTCGACGATCCGTTCGTGAAGCGCCAGCTGTATCCCACGCTGGTGCGCGCGTACTTGCGGCTTCGCGGGCGGCGCCTGAAGAAGGCGGCCTGGATCAACTCCGACGGGTTCTTGCAGACCGAGCCCCCGGAGCCCGGGACGTGGATGGACGCGCGCGTCGCCGGCGAGCCGGTGACCGCGCGCAACGGGCTCGCCGTGGAACATCAGGCTCTCTGGTACTCGGCGTGCAAGCTGCTGAGCGCGTGGTCGCACTACTACGGGCACCCGGCGGTCGCGCAGGCCGCCGAGGCCAGTCGCGCGCTCGTGGCCAATGGGTTCGGTGCGCGCTTCTGGTGCAACGAGACCGACTACCCATTCGACTGCACCAGCTCCGAGCGCGCGAGCGGTGACTCGTGGGCAGACTCGACCATCAGGCCGGGCGCGCTGGTCGCCCTGGCCATTGCCCCCGAGCTGTTCGAACCCTGGCAGACCGACGCGGTGATCGCCCGCGTCCGGAGCGAGCTGTTGACCGGCCGCGGCCTCCGCACGCTATCGGTGGAAGATCGCCGTTTCGTGGGGTACTACGAGGGGGACGCGAGCCAGCGTGAGCGGGCGCTGCACCAGGGTTCGGCTTGGCCCTGGCTCTTGGGCTTCTGGGTGCGGGCAGTGCGCGCGCAGAACCCGGGCGACGAGGACGTTCGCGCCGAGCTTTCCGAGTGGCTCGAGGGCGCCGCGCGCGGGGGGGCGGTGCTCGGTCACGTGGCACAGCTGGCGGATGGCGAAGAGCCGCACCGCTGGCGTGCCTGCCCGGCCCAAGCCTGGAGCACGGCGCTGCTCCTGGCGGCGTACGGGGGCGAGCTCGGAGCGGGCTGATGGCGTCGCGCGAGCTCGGCTATCGCCGGATCGTCATTCTGCTGGTCGCGCTGATCGTGGTGCCCACGGCGCTCTTGCTCACCGTGGGGGCGGTGATGCTGTTCTTGGGCGAGATGCAGGTCAACTTGTTGATGGGCATCTTGGTGGTCAGCTTCAGCGGCGCCTCGGTGACGGGCGTCATCCTGGTATGGGTGTTCGTGCGCCGTGAGGCCAACCTGTCACTCTTGCAGAGCGACTTCGTGTCCAAGGTGTCGCACGAGCTCAGGACGCCGCTGACCTCGATCCGGCTCTTCGCCGAGACGCTGGCGCTGCGTCGGGGTGACGTCGAGGCCGAGGACAAGTGCATCGAGGGGTTGGCCCGCGAAAGCATGCGACTTCAGGAGTTGATCGATCGCCTGCTCGACTGGGGACGCATGGAGAGCGGGCGCAAAGAGTTCACGCTCGAGCGCACCACCGTGCAGGACGTGGTGCAGAAGACCAACGCCGCTTTTGCGCCGCTCTTGGAGCGCCGGCGGGCGACTTTTCACGTCGACGTGCCGGACGCAGAGGTATTCATCGAAGCCGACCGCGCCGCCCTGTGCGACGCGCTGCTCAACCTGCTGACCAACGCCATCAAGTACGGCGGCGACCCGCCCGAGATCCGCTTCTCGGTGGAGGTCGGCCCCAAAGAAGTGCGCTTCGTGGTCAAAGACAACGGGCAGGGGCTAGCGAAGCGCGAGCATTCGCGCATCTTCGAGAAATTCTACCGAGTGGACGATCGGCTCTCGCGCGAGCGCGAAGGCTCGGGGCTGGGCCTGGCCATCGTGAAGCACGTGGTCCGCGCCCATCGGGGCCGGGTCGAGGTCGAGAGCGCACCGGGGCAAGGCAGCGCGTTCTCGGTCGTGATATCTCGTAAGGGCCAACATGGCGATGCCTGAGTCCAAGAAGCGCATCTTGGTCGTCGAAGACGACGAGAGCATCACCCTCGGTCTACGGATGAACCTCGAAGCCGAGGGCTACGAGGTGATCGTGGCCACCGACGGCGAGAGCGGGCTGGCTGCCGCCCGGTCGCCCGACGTCTCGCTGGTGATCTTGGACATCATGCTGCCCAAGGTGAACGGTCTCGAGATCTTGCGACAGCTGCGGGGCGAGGGCTGCAAGATCCCCATCGTGCTGCTCTCGGCCCGCGGCGCAGAGCTCGACAAGGTGATGGGGCTCGAGCTGGGCGCCGAGGACTACATCACCAAGCCTTTCAGCTTGGCCGAGCTGCTCGCGCGGGTGAAGGCTCAGCTGCGCCGCGATGCCATCGCGCGCCCGGGAAACCGCGTCGTGCAGGCCGGGAAGCTGGCCATCAACATCGAGGCGCGCGAGGTGCTGCGCGCGGGCGAGCCCGTGCCGCTCACCGCCACCGAGTTCGACCTCTTGCTCTGCCTGATCGAAGAGGCCGGCCGCGTGCTCTCGCGCGAGCAGATCTTGAAGCGCGTCTGGGGGCCCGGTCACCACGGAACGCCGCGGACCATCGACAACTTCATGCTCCAGCTCCGGGCCAAGCTCGAGGACGACCCGGCGGAGCCGGCGCACCTGCTCACCGTGCGTGGGGTGGGGTATCGGTTCCAAGCCTGATGGTTTTGCGTTAGAACCGCCTCTCGGTGGACCAGAACCTGCTTCGCTCCTATTTCGCGACCGTCTACGAGCTGCCCTCGGAGTCGGGGCTCGTGCGCGTGTCGCTCGACGGCGAGATCGTCCAGGACGTCGGCAGCATGCCGGAGCTCTTGCGGCGCGACTTCGCGATCCTGACCGCCTACAACCCGCGCAGCATGCTCTTGCCCCGGCGGGTGAACGAGGCCCGCCACCACGTGATGCGCGACCTGCTCATCCTGGGGTGCTATCGCGTCGAGCACTGTGTGGGTTACGACGAAGAGCCCGAGGGGGTGTGGCGCGAGCCGGCCTGGTTGGTGCACGGCATCGAGCGCGAAGAGGCGATCTACTTCGGGCGCACCTTTCGCCAGAACACCATCGTGGTCTGCCAGAATGCCCGGCCCGAGCTGATCGTCACCGACCCCACCTGTGACGAAATTGGCCGAACCTACGTCGGCAACTGGCGCATCCGGAACTGACCCGACCTGTGGTACGCTGGTGGCCGTGGCGCGCTCTTGGGCGTTCGCTCTTGCGCTGATGCTCCCGTTGCCAGCGCTGGCACTGGGGGCGAACACGCTCGCCGACCAGCTGGCGCGCGCGGCGGGGCGAAGTCTGGCCGCCGTCACGGGTCGCTGGCTGGCGCCGCCGGTGGCACGGCAGCAGCCGGTGTTCGTCGAGGCGTGGCCCGCGCCCGAAGCCACCGACGCGGCCCTGCCCACTGGCCCTGCCCGGCGCCCGGCACCGCCCGCCCAAGCGGCGCCCGCGGCCCCCAAGGGCATCCGCGTGCGCGCCGACGCCGTGCTCAGGCTGGCGAATGGCGGCGCTCGGCCGGGCGGCGTTCCCGTGCCCGCGCGGGGCGAGCGCCCTGCCGGGCTCGCGCTGGTCGGTGTCAGCGCGCTGGGCATCGGCCTGGTCGACGGCGACGTGCTCACCCACGCTGCGGGTCGGCCGGCGCTGTCGGCGGGTGACGTGATCGGCGTCGTGCTGGGTTCACGGGCGTCGCACCAGCCCGAGATTTGGGGGCGTTTCTGGCGCAACGGCGAGTCGTGGAACCTGGTCGTCGAGCAGCCGTACCCCCGCTCGAAGAAGCGCGCCTCGAGCGAAGAGTCCGGCAGCTGACCTCGAGCGTTGCCCGGCGGGCGGCCTAGCGGAAGCGCGGGACATAGCGCGACACGCTCTTGTACTGATCGGGCCACTCGAGCTCGTAGCCCTGCTCGCTGGCAGCGTGGCGGGTCCAGTAGGGGTCGTAGAGGTGGGCGCGAGCGAGCACGCACAGGTCGGCTCGGCCGGCCGCGACGATGCTGTTCACGTCGGACCACGAGGCGATGTTGCCCACGGTCATGGTCGGGACGTTCGCCTCGAGCCGAACGCGCTCGGAGAACGGCGTCTGGAACAGCCGGCCGTAGACGGGCTTGGCGTCGGGCACGGTCTGCCCCGCCGAGACGTCGATGATGTCCGCCCCACGGGACGAGAGCAGCGCCGCCGCGGTCACGACATCGGACAGATGGATGCCGCCGGGGGCCCAGTCGCAGGCCGAGAGGCGCACGCTGATCGGCTTGTGCGCCGGCCATGCCTGCCGGACTGCGTCGAACACCTCGAGCGGGAAGCGCATGCGCCGTTCGATCGAGCCGCCGTACTCGTCGTCGCGGTGGTTGGTGAGCGGTGAGATGAAGCTCGCGAGCAGGTACCCGTGGGCGGCATGCAGCTCGACGAGGTCGAACCCCGCTTCGTTCGCCAGCTCGGTGGCCCGCACGAAGTCCGCCGTGACGGCGCTCATGTCGGCGCGGGTCATGGCGCGCGGGACCTGGCTTGCCGGCAGGTAGGGCAGCGCAGAGGCCGCGATCAGCGGCCACGCGCCGCTCGCGAGCGGCTGGTCTGGGCCCTCCCACGGGCGCCGGGTCGCGCCCTTGCGCCCGGCATGCGCCAGCTGAACGCCGATCTTCGCCGTGCTGTGGCGGTGCACGAAGTCCACCACGCGGCGAAAGGCCGCCGCATGCTCCGGGCGGTAGAGGCCCGCGCAGCCCGGGGTGATGCGGCCGTCGGCGCTCACGTCCGTCATCTCGGTGATCACCAGCCCCGCGCCGCCCACTGCTCGACTGCCCAGGTGAACCAGGTGCCAGTCGTCGATGGTGCCGTCCGTCGCCGAGTACTGACACATGGGCGAGACCACGACGCGGTTGTCGAGCACCAGATCGCGCAGCCGGAAGGGCGTGAACATCGGTGGCGTCCTCGGGCGCACCGCGCCCCCGGCCTGCCGGCTGGCGTCTTGGGCGACCAGCGCGTCGACCTCGCGCACGAACTCCGGGTCCCGGCGAGCGAGGTTGTCGTGGGTGACCCGCAAGCTGCGCGTCAGCAGGCTGAAGGCGAACCGCACCGGATCGAGCTTCAGGTAGCGCTCGGTGTTCTCGAACCATTCGAGGCTCACCTGAGCCGATCGCTGGATGGCTTCGACGCTGGGCCGCCGGTCCGTCTCGTAGGCCTGCAGGGCGTCCTCGAGCTTCGGGTGGGTCAGCACCGCGTCGCGGAGGGCAATGCAGTCTTCCATCGCCAGCTTGGTGCCCGAGCCGATGGAGAAGTGCGCGGTGTGGGCGGCATCGCCCATCAACACGACGTTCTGGTGGTGCCACGAGCGGTTCTTCACCGTGGGAAACGCGCGCCAGATGCTGCGGTTCTTCTGCAGCCGGTGGCCGGCCAGCTCGGCGGCGAACAGACGCTCGGCATAGGCGATGGTCTCGTCTTCCGTCGCCTGGTCGAGCCCAGCCTTCTGCCAGGTCGCTTCCGTGCACTCCAGGATGAATGTCGAAGCGCTCTCTTGATAGCGATACGCGTGGACGCGAAATAGCCCGTGCTCGTTCTCGCGGAAGTAGAACGTGAAGGCTTCGAACGGGAAGGTGGTTCCCAGCCACACGAAGCGATTGGGGCGGAAGTCGACCTCTGGGGTCAGGTGTGGAGCCAGCTCGCTGCGCACGGCGCTGTTCACGCCGTCGGCTGCCACCACCAGATCGTGACTCGCGGCGAGCTCGGCGAGCGCGGGCGCCTCACGCTCGAAGTGGATCACCACGCCCAGCGCCTGGGCGCGCGCCTGCAAGATGTCGAGCAGCTTCTGCCGGCTCATGCCCGCGAACCCGTGGCCGGTCGAGCGCTGCACGCGGCCCCCGAAATGGATGACGATGTCGTTCCAGTGGGCGAAGCTCGCCGTGATGGCTGCATGGCTCTCGGGATCGGCCGCGGCCAGGTTGCCCAGGGTGGCGTCCGAGAACACCACACCGAAGCCGAACGTGTCGTCGGGTCGATTCCGCTCCCAGATCGTCACCTGATGCGCGGGGTCGACCCGCTTCATCAAGATCCCGAAGTACAGCCCCGCCGGTCCGCCGCCGATGCATGCGATCTTCATGACCGGTCAGGGGGCGAGCTCGGCGGCGCTGCGCGGGGCGAGCTTGGTGTTCGAGAAGCCGAAGGTCATGATGCCGGTGATCTTCGAGAAAGACGCGCCCACAGCGAAGGTGTTGTCGATGGTGGGGTCGAGCTCGTCGTCGATCCGCAAGTTCCCCGTGACCACGAACTCGTCGAAGTCGCTCGGCGCGTCCGGGTTCGCGTTGGTCACCTGCACGCTGCCCAGGCTCACCAGCATGGATTCGAAGCCCTCGGCTTTGGCACCGCCGGTGGCGAGCTCTGCTGGGTTGGCAACGGCGATCGGGCCGAACGGGAGCGTGGTGCCGCTGTCGGTGACGGTGATCACCGGATCGGTCAGCTCGCTCAGGTTGAAGAACTCGTCGTAGGTGGCGCTCACGTCGATCTTGTTGCCGACCACCACGTTCGGCGCGGCGCTGGCGGTGAACACGAAGATCCCGGTGAAGGGCTTGAGCGAGGCGTCTTGCACGTAGAAGCCGCGCATGTTGCCGGTGTTCGGCCGCACACCCGTCACGTACAGGCCGGTGAGCTTCACCGGTGAGCCCGGCTTCGGGTGCTGCGGGTGGGCCGGATTGCGGACCGCCTCGATGCCCACGGGGCACGCGCCGAAACCGGGGTTGGCGGTGGGGCAGCTGTCGCAGGCGTCGCCCTTGCCGTCGCCGTCGCCGTCTTGCTGGCCGCCGTTGGCCAGGTCGGGGCAGTTGTCCACGCCGTTGGCCCAGCCGTCACCGTCCAGGTCGTCGGGGTCGGGTGCCGCGCACTTGTCGCTCGGATCCGACGGGCACGGGTCACAGGCGTCGCCCTTCTTGTCGCCGTCGGCGTCGGCCTGCTTGCCGGCGTCGAGGGGGCGGGCCGGATCGAACACGTTGGGGCAGACGTCCGTGGCGTCGGCCACGCCGTCGCCGTCCTTGTCGGTGGCCGTGCTCTGGCCCCCGTATTCGGTGGGCCGGGACGGCACGCAGGTCGGTTCTTTCACGGGCGCGCCGCAGGTGAAGAGCGGCGCGAAGGCCTCGCCCGCGGTCTTCACCGCCGCCAAGGTGGCGCTGCCGGCCGTGTCTTTCGACACGCACGCACGCTTTGCCGCCCCGCACACGTCCAGCGCTTCGCAGCTCGAACCGCCGATGGCTGGGCTGTTCACGAGCGCGTCGTCACCGTAGAGCGGCGCGCCGCTGCGTAGCACCAGCGCCACGTCCTTGGGCTCGGCCGCGATCACCGCGCGGTGGTCTTTGTGGGTGCTGCCGTCGAAGATGGCGATGTCGGCCACGAAGCCCTTCTTCAGCATGCCGATCCCGCGCTCCATGCCGGCGGCGAAGGCGGCGTTGGTCGTCACCATGCGCCACAGCTCGAAGTCCGAGAAGTGCTTGCCGTATTGCTTCTGGTTCAGATCGTCGGCACAGCGCAGCTCGCGCGCCAGGTTCATCGAGCCGCTCAGCAGCCAATCGGTCCCGAGCACCAGCCCCACGCCCATGGTGTCGAGCAGGGTCACCGGAGCGGTGTTGCCGTACAGCGCCACGTTCGAGCGTGGCGACCACACCACCCACGCGCGCTCGTCATGAATCGCTTTCGCCTCGACCGGGGTGGCCGCCACCGCGTGCACGATGGCGGTTTGCGGCTCGATCACGTCGGTGGTGCCGGCGCTGGTGCACGTCAGCTCGTTCTTGGCCGCCTGGTTCACGCCCTCGGCGATGTGCGGCTGATAGGCGTCGAGGCTCGCGATCTCTTGCGCGGTGGTCGGCTTGGCGCCGTAGTTGCAGCCCGTGGTCTGAGTCTTGCCGCTGGCGTCGTCGAGCGGGAAGGTGTCGCTGTTCACGGTGGGCGCCGGCAGCCCTTCTTTGCTGGCGGTGTCCAGGTTCCTGAGCAAGTAAGGCGTGCCACCGGCGCTGACCGCCGAGGTGGCGCCGCTCATCACGAAGCGCAGCTCGGCCGCGAGCACCACGTTCTTGGCGGCGCCGCTCGCGTACTTGATGGCGGGCTTGGTCGGGCCCGCGCCGACGCGCCACTCGTGACGATGGTCGTACCGCAGCGTGCCGCCGTCGTGGGGGGCGTTGTTCGCATAGGTGATGTGATCGTGCGAGTTGATCAGGCCCGGTGAGATGACACCCTGGGCGCAGGTCACGGTGTGCGCGGTCGCCGCCCCCGGGGCCGTCGAGCAGTCGCAACCCACGCAGGTGATGGTGCCCGTGTCGTCGATCAGCACTTCACCGCCGTGAAACACCTCTTGTGGTGCGAGCACCGTGCCGACCAGGCGCAGGCCCTTCTGCCCGGCCTGGGCGCTGCACAGCGCGGGGCCGGCCGTCAGCGTCTTGCACTCGGTGACCTTGAGCGCGGTGCCCGGCCCCACGCCGCCGGTGCCGCCGCCGCTGCCCCCCGCGCCGCCGC
>JAKLKA010000224.1 GCA_023150915.1 Polyangiaceae bacterium | reverse complement strand
TTGAACACGCTCAGTCCGGAAGCCAGCGCGGTCGGCGGCGGCGCGGGCACGTCGGGCACGCCGCTGGCGGCGGCGCGCAGCTTGGCATCGCGCATGCCCAGCACCGCGGGGCTACCCCCCAGGTTGAGCGCCAGATCGATGGTGCTCGGGCCCGCGCGCAGCACCTTGGCTTTCAAGGCGCCGCTGCCGATCCTTCCGGTGGGCAGGCCGGCGGCGTCCAGGCCCTTTTCGTCCACCGTGAACCACCAGTCGATGGGGTTCTCTCCGTTTGCCGGCCAGGTGCCCTTGGCCTTGTCCACGAACCCCGAGAGCAGGCCGACCTCCAGGCTCGGGTCCGCGGTGCCGGTCAGCTCTTCCAACCCCAAGAGCAGCAGCATCAGGTTGTTGCTGCCGGCGTCGATGCCCTTCTGCAGATCGCCGTTCAGGGTGCTGAGCGCGGTGGGCGTGAGCGCCACGTTCCCCAGCTGGTTCTTGGTGACGCTGCAGAAGCTCGGCGCCGCGCCCCCTTTGATGTCCATGTCGATCACCCGCAACACGGTTTCGTACGCGCACTTCGCATCGCAGCCGTCCAGGTTCGCCGTGGCCTTGTCGTCGCAGTGCTCGGGCGCCTCGATGCTGCCGTTGCCGCACTGAGCCGTGACGATCTTCTTGCACTGCGCGCTGCACGCGCCCGATGCGGGCGGGTCGCACTCTTCACCGCTGTCGATCTGCGAGTTGCCGCAGGTGAGCAGGGTGCACACCCCGCTCAGGCACTTCCCGGCGCCCGCGTTGCACGCCGCGCCCTCTGCCAGCTTGGCGCCCGCGGTGCAGGTGTGCTTCGCGTCGTCGCAGGCGCTCGTGCCCGAACAGGCGTCACCGGTCTTCGTGCAATCGCGCGTCGCATCCGTAGACAGGCACGAGAACTTGCAGAAGTCGCAGCCGTCACCGTTCACCGCGTTTCCGTCGTCGCACTCTTCGCCGGTCTGCTTCTGCCCGTCACCGCACTGGGGGGACACGCAGTTGCCGTTCACGCAGACCTGCCCGCCTCCGCAGTCGGTGCCCTCGGCCAGTGGGGTGCCGGGGCTGCATGCGTGATCTGCCCCGCACGTTTCGCTGCCGGTGCACGGGTCGCCGTCGTCGCAGTCGCTGGCTGCCTCGCAGCTGTGGTCGCAGGTGTTCTCGCAGCCGTCGGCCCCCACGAAGTTGCCGTCGTCGCACTCTTCCGCGCCCTCGAGCTTGCCGTTGCCGCACACTGGCCCGGTGGTGCCGCCCGCCCCTGCGACCCCTGCCGCCCCCGCAGCGCCGCCCGCGCCGCCGCTGCCGCCGCCCGAAGCGGCCGCGCCGCCCGCGCCACCCTCTTCACCGTCACTGCAGGCGGCCGCGCCCGCCACGCCCAGGGCCAGGGCCCCCGTCACCGCCAACCCACGTAGACAATGTGCTTTCATCGAAAGGCCCCGGGCGAAGCTAGCGCGGATCCGAGAGCGAAGTGAATGTGCTCTTCGGCTTTGGCGTTAGGCTGGGAAAGCATGCGCGTCGGCGTGGCTCTGGGCCTCTTGCTGTTCGGTTGTGGGAAGGCGCCCAGCCCGCCGAACCACGAGCTTCCGCCCGTGGCGGCCGCCGTCGCACCCCCGGCAGATGCCGAGCTCGAACGCTGCCAGGCCAGCATCCGGAGCTTCGAGTCCGAGCCCGCGCTGCCCGGGACGCCGGAGCTCGACGCTGCCCGCGCAGAGGTCTTCGGCCGCGCCCGCGGCGAGCCGCTGATCTGGCTAAGGGCCCCGCGCCGCGCCGACCCCGAGGCGCTTCCGCCCGCCGCGCGGATCACCGCCCAGGCGTTGCGTGACAAGCCGGGGTATTCGAGCGTGAAGACCGCGCTGACCCGGCATCGCGGCGATCGCGCCACCCTGCGCGGCTTGGTGTTGCGCGAGGGCTACGTCTACGCCGACGGCCCACACGAGGCGCTGGCGCTGGTGACGCTGCTCGAGCTGACCGCGCTCTTCGACGAGCCCGCGATCGTGCTGCAACGCGGGGCCAAGGTGTTCCAGCTCCGCCGCACCACGGGCCGCTTCCCGATCTATCGCCACGTTGACGGGCGCCCGGCCGAGCTGCTGCTCGGCGATCGTGTCGCGCTGACGAACGATCAGCTCGCGCAGCCGCTGCATCGTGATCTGCGCGCGCTCAGCCGTGACGCTGGCTTCGACCGCGCGCGCATCGCTCGCCGCAGCGCTGGTGGCGTGCTCGCCGATCTGCGCTTCGGTGAGCACTGGGTGAAGACGCTGCTCGCGTCCGACGGCGCGCAGCTCACCTTGGTCTGCCACGACGCCCCGCGGGCAGAGCGCGAGCGCATCGCCGGCGTTCGGCAGGGCGAAGCGCGTCGTCGCGCGGCGCTCGCGCGCCTCAGGGCAGCCATCGACGAGCAGGTCGCCGAGGCCGTGCCCTTCGATCGCCCGAAAGACGAGAAGACCGCCGAGCGCGACGGCCAGCTGCGGCCCGTGTGGCGCTTCGCGTATCTGCGCGGGCAGCCGTTCTTCAGCCACGAAGAGGTCAGCTACCCGGTCTTCGACCCCCGCGGGCGCCCGCTGCCACCGCAGATGTGCGTCGATTTCGTGCTCGACAGCTTCGAGCGCGCCTCGGGCACCTGGTTCTCACCGCGCGGCGGCGATCTGGGCCGCAAGGTGGGCGGGCTAGACTTCGATCAGCACGGCATCAAGAACCGACGCTCGGTGCTGGCCTTCGAAACCTTCGCCAGCGAGCACCCCGAGCTGTTCGAGCACCAGCGCCTGAAGCCCGAAGAGCGCATCCCGTTCGGCGAGCGGCAGCGCTTCTTCCGCTTCCTGCTCGACCAGGCCGACCGCTTCAAGCCCGGCGACGTGGTGGCCATCCAGGGCAAGAAGGCCGACGGGCTGATCCACCAGCACGCCATCTTGATCGAAGACACCGACCCGCTGACGGGCTTCCCAGACGCGCTCGCCGATCAGATGAAGCGCCCGCGCCGCCGCACCTGGGAAGGCATCATGGCCGAGGCGCCGCTGCGCAGCCTGCTCTTCCACGTGCGACCCAAGCCCGCCGTGCTCGACGCGCTGGCGGCCGGCGGCGCCTAGCGCTCAGAACTGCCCACCCACCCCCAGCGTCGAGCGGCGCGCCTCGACCGGCATCTTGGGCCCATTGGGGTTCGCGGGCTCGATCTCGACGTACGAGCCGCTGTTCACGATCAGCAAGATGCCCGGCACCGTGAGCCCGATCCCCACCGGGAGCGTGATCAGCCCGGCGGTCAGCGTTCCGCTCTGGTCCTTCGCAGCCCCGATGAACGTCAGCGCCAAGCCGGTCATGATGCCGATGCCGCCGAAGCTGGTCATCACGATGCCCCCCGCCAGCCTGCCGGTACGCGTCGGATACGCGCGGGCATCCAGCTTTTCACCCTTGGCCTGGTGCTCTCGCAAGTCGGGCATCTCGATCCGCTCGTTCCGCTCGTACCAGGCTTTTTCGTGCACGAACGTGAAGGGCACCGCCGGGTCCACCCAGCGCGAGCACGGGGTGCTGCACACCTTCCGGTCGCTGATCGCGATGTCGTATTGATGGTCGGGGTTCGCCGAGAGGAAGTTCACCTTGACCGAGCCTTGCGGGCCGCGATCGGCCAGCTCTTTCGGCAAGGGCCAGAGAAAGACCTGGATCGGCGAGCTGCACTCCGCGTGCGCCGCGGCGTCCGAGGACTCTTTGCACGCGTCGGGCGAGCCCGCCTCGCGCAGCACCGACTCGGAGCTCTGGGTGCCGCCGCCGGTGGTGCCCACGCCCGTCACGCCGACCCCGCCCTTGGCCTTCACGCTGCCGCCGGCTCGGAGCTTGAAGGCGCCCACCGAGAGCGCGCCGACCACGTGGCTCGCGCCGGTACACGTGGCGTCCTCCGAGACGTACTTGTCCCAGCCTCGGAGCTCGAGCTGCCCTGCGATGGTCGTTTGCACGGCCAGCCTGCCGCTGCGCTCGAGCTCGCCCTCGAGTGACACCGCCCCGAGCGGCAGCTTGGCATAGAGCTCGTCAGCGTCGTGGATCTCGACCACGTCGGTGGTGGTCGTGGTGCGGCGCCAGCCATACGACCCGCGCACGCGGCACTGTGGCAAGAGCTTCATCTCGCAACCCGAATAGCTGACCACCACGCCGCCCTCGCGCAGCCGCGCCTCGAGGTTGGCCTTCTCTGAAGCCGGCCACTCGGTGACCAGCGGGTTCTCCGAGCTGGCCGCGACCTTGCACTTGGCCTGACCGGTCGAGGCCTCGGGTGCTTTTGACTTCAGTGCGCCCCCGCTGCCACCCCCCAAGAGCGGGTTCCCGCAAGCTGCCAGGCCCAAGAGCCCCGACAAACATCCCCAGTGCTTCGCGCTCGGCACGGTCACGCAGTCTAGCCTGGATCGTCGCCCGCGACTCGCGGCTCGGTCGCGGGCCGGCGATCCACCGGGCCGTCGAACGGCGGCCGCTGCATCGCGCCGAGGGGGCAGCGGCGCGCGCCCGGGAACAGGCCCTCGGCCGCGCGCGCGAAGCCTTCCGAGGCTCCCACGCAGGTGATCGAGTGCGCGTACGCCGCCAGCCAGTCGAGCTCAGGATCCGACCGGACGACCACCAGGGTGCGCCCGCCCGGCGCGGGGACCAAGCGCTGCTCGGCGTCGTCCAGCGCGACCCACCCGGGCCCTGCCCGAGACAGCTCGCCCGCGTAGCTCATGCTGTCGCGGACCCGCACGATTTCGGCCAGCTCTGCGTCGTCCATTCGGCCCAGGGGAATGGCCGCGGCGGCGGCCAAGAGCTCGCTTGCCGCGCTTTCGGCGAAGGCCCGCGCATCGTCGCGCGTTCCCACCACCACCGCCACGCGCGGGCTGAGGCAGCCGCGCTGATCGAAGGGCACGATGTCGCGCACCACGGCGGCTGCGGCCCCCGGCGCGCGGCCGTCGATCAGGGCCAACCCAAACCCCGCGCCGTGAGCGTGAAGCACTGCGCCGTGGGGCAGGCCCGGCAGCACCTGCGCCAGCGTCTCGTCCGAACCATAGGCCCAGAGGTGATCGCCGGGCAGCGGCGCGAGCTCGTCGATCAGAGCGAACTGCCCCGAAGCCTCGTGGAGCAGCCGCGGGAACACCGGCTCGCGACGCGACGCTCGAACGAGCACGGTCGCCGACTGCGCGAGCGCCAGCGCCACCGCGCGGAGTGGCGCAGTGAACACGTTGGCGGCCAGCTGGACCCACGCGCGCGGTGCGGGCGCAACGGACTGGGTCAGGGCGGCGATCTCGGCGTCGGACGGCGCCTCCAGGATCTGGCTGAGCCCGAGCTCGACGTTCTCGGGACAAAGCCCGGTGCTCGCGGGCAGCTCGGCGCGCGCGGCCTGGCCCAGCGGGTCGGTCGGATCTTTCAGGCGCTGCGCCGCCGAGACCAGAGAGCGGACGCGAGCTGCGGGGGCGGGCAGAGGTGGCGGTGCGCTCGCCGTCGAGAGCCTCGAGCCGGACATCCGCCCACTCTAGCTCGTCGGCCCCCGGGGCCGAAAGCTACCGGGGAGCGAGCGCGGTGCTGGCGTCGACGCCTTCGGAGGTCTGCGCCGTGCGGACGACCTCTATCTGGTAGCGCCACGCCGGCGCGGCGACTTCGCGGAAGTCGCCCGCGAGGATCTGGATCCCCGAGCCGGACGTGCAGCCAGTGGTCGGCAGGTAGCTCAACATCTCGGCGGGCAGGTCCATGCCGCCGCTGTCGGCGGGAGCCGTGGACTCCACGACGGCGGCGTGTCCGGCCTCGAAGCTCGAGCACGCCAGGGTCGCCCGCACCGTCCCGATCGCGGCGGGCTCCCACTCGACATGCAGGTCGCGGCTCGCGTCCAGGGTGATCCCGACGGCGTCGGGAGGGCCATTGAAGCTGGGCTCGAACCGCGGGTGCTGCAACACGACCAGCGGGGGACCCACGAGCGTTGCGTCGATCGGAGGCCCGAGCGAGAAGTCCGCGGCGATTGAGATGCTCTCCCCGGCGCTCCATGAGAGCGAGGGGTCGAGGATGTGGGCGCCCCCGTCGTTGAACGTCTCGACGTCGAGGTTGGCGGATGCCCAGCCGATGTGGACCAGCCCGCCGTTGTCGACTTTCGGGGTGGTCCCGGCGGGCCAGGTACACGTCGTGACCGTGTGCGCGCCGAGGGACAAGCGGCGACACGTCTGGACCGGAGCGGCGACCAGTCGGACTTCGAGCGTCAGGCCGCGTCCATCCTTCCGGAGGCGCACGAGTCCATCGGGTGGAGTGTACGCTTCGCCGTCGACGTGCCGAAACTCTCGGGGTGCAGCTTCGTCGCTGCTGCCGCAGGCCACGCTCGCGGCGGCCGCGATGGTGGCGGCGATACGGATGAGCGGAGACATGTCGGTAAGCATGGGGTCCTGGGTCAGTTCACTCAATCCGGCGGGATCGCGGGGCCGAGCGAGCTCAGGGGGATGCGGACGATGGCGTTGGCCTCGTCGGGGAACTGGACCTTCGCGAATACATCGGTGCAGCTTGTGCCCAGGGCGTCGCCGAACTTCACGCTCGTGGAGATGGGCGGGGACTTCACGATCCAGGA
>JAKLKA010000029.1 GCA_023150915.1 Polyangiaceae bacterium | reverse complement strand
TGCAACAACCTTTACGCCCGCCAGGTCGCCATCTTCTGCCTCCACCGAAGCCGCCCGCGCGACTGGACCTCCTGAAGCCTGCAGCCTGAAGTCTGTAGCCTCGGCTTTCGCCCGAAAGGGCGAAAGCCGAGTCAGAAGCCCAGGGCCTCGAGCGACACGTCGGCGAGCCCGCCGAACACCCAGTCGGCGTGGGCGAAGCGCCCCGCGTCCACCGCCGGATCCGGCAGGGCGGCGACCCGCATGCCTGCGGCCCGGGCGGCGGCCACCCCCGAGAGCGAGTCCTCGAACACCACGCAGCGCGCAGGCTCGGCGCGAAGCTCGCGGGCCGTCACCAAGAAGATGTCGGGTGCCGGCTTCGGTGCGGCCACGCGCGGATCATCGCCGCACACGATGGCGTCGAATGCGCCAAACCAGTCGTGGTGGGCGGTCTTGGCTCGAAACTGGTGGTGCGCGCTGCTGGTGGCGACGCCCAGCGGGACCCGCCGGCCCTTCAGACCCGCCACCAGCGCGCGGGCGCCTGGCATTTCAGGCGCGCTCTCGAACAGACGGTCCAAGATGGGGCCGCGCCGCCGCAGGTACTCGTCCGGCGAGAGCGCGATGCCCAGCGACTCGACCAGGTGACGTGCCCCTTCCGCGTCACTTCGGCCGATCATGCCGGCCTTCACCTTCCAGTCGAAGATCACCCCGAACTCGTCGACCACGGCCTGGGTGGCGCGCGTGTACAGCGGCTCGGTATCGAGCAGCACGCCGTCTAGGTCGAAGATGACGTGGGTCGGAGGCAGCATCACTCGGCGGGTTCGGAAGCAGCGAGATCGGGGCGGGCGTCGCCGCGCGCAGCGGTGCCCGGGCGCTGGTAGGGGGTGCCGGTCAATCGCTTGGCCATCGAGGCAGAGCGCCACATCAAGTAGTTCTTGGTGAACGCCAGCGCGTTGTCCGCGCTCAGATAGGGGTTCTTGAGACCGCCCAGGCGGACCAGTGCGAGCGCTTGCTCTGCCACGCTGACCGGGCAGCCCTCGAAGCGCACGACCTGATCGTCGCTTGCCGCTGCAAGCTTGCGGGTCACCTTGGCCATCTTCACGTAGATGTCATCGTGCTTGGCGGTGTGCGGGTCTTTCCGCGAGCGATCTTGGTACTTGCTGCGGATCTGCACCAGCTGGCCGCCGACCTCGCCCTCGAACTGGGCGCAGTCGCCGATGAACACCACTTTTTCGCCCGGCGCCGCGTCGATCGGCCCGTCATAGGCGCCGAACACGATGTGCATTCGCGGCATCTTCTGGTCGCACTCGGCGTCGTACAGGCGAAGGATCTCGATGGCCTCTTCGATTGCACCCGGGCAACCGCCCCAGCAATAGTCGGTGTGCTCGCGCTCGGGCGGTGGGCCCGCATAGGCGGTGATGTGGGTGCCTTCGAAGTATTTCTCGACTCGGATCAGGCCCACCTTGAAGCCCACTGCCCGCTGCTTGGCCTCGGCCAGGGTGACGTCGCCGCTCAGCTCGATGGCATCGAGCTCCATGGGGCCGAACCCGCGCTCGCTGGTGATGCGAATGTGATCGATCGTCTTCGGGTCGACGCCGATGATGGCGCTGCACACCGAATCGAAGGCGACCTGGTTGTTCCCGATGATGATCAGGTTCAAGTCTCGGGGTATCGGCGTGAGCATGCGCCCCTCACCGGCGGTGATGGCATCGATGCAGATCAGCTCGGGCTGCAAGATGTACTGCAGGTCGGCGATCTTCTCGTTCAAGCGGTGGTCGTGGTCGATCAGCCGATGGCGGTCGTCTTGGATGCCGATGTACGCCTTGATCGAGAAGGTGACGGTCGTCCAGGGGTGCGCCTTGAACTTGGGGCAGTTGACGAAGAAGTCGGCGAGCGCCACCGGCTCGGGCGTGAACACGTAGTCTCGCAGCCGCTCGGGGTGGTCGTAGCGGATCTCGACCTGCTGCTCTTCTTCGAAGTAGCAGGGCTTCACTCCCACCCGATCGAGCATGGCCGGGTACCCCGCCCCCTCGAAGGCGAAGCGCGAAGGAACGGTGATTCCGCAGCGCTCGCCCACGCGAAGCTCGGTCATCTTGCCTTCGTCCCGATCGCGAAGCGCCATCAGCACGCCCTCGGTGAACTCGGGTCGGGTGAAGGCGTGCTCGAACAACGGGCCCGAAGCCACCAAGTTGGGCTTCAAGAGCGTGCGCCCGTGGGGCCTCAAACCCAGCTCTTCCATCCCTTCGCGCACGATGCGGCGAATGCGCTCCGGATCGTAGCTGTCGCAGTGGCGCAGAATGACCTTCGGCCGAGTGCTGGGGCGCATGCACGGACAATAGCACCTCGCCCGCGTCGGGGAACCGGGGGGCTTGCCCCCGGCGGACGACCACGGTGGGGGTGGGCGGGCGGGACAATTCTAGTAGGGCGCCACCAGGCGGCGACGGCCGTCGCGGGTGCGCTTGACGTCGGGGCGGTCGAGCTCCAATCGATCCCACAGCTTGCACGTCACCTGCTTGTGCTTCTGGTCCAAGCCCTCGCAGTAGTTGGTGAACTCGCAGCGCCGCACGCTCTCGCCGGCGCCCAGGCGAACCTTCTCGAACCAATCTGGGTCCGCCAGGCTCTGACGAGCCGAGGCGACGACGTCGGCGTCACCGCGTTCGAGAATGCCCTCTGCCTGAGCGAAGGTGGCGATTCCACCGCAGACGATCACCGGTGTCTCGTGGCCGGCGTCGCGCACGGCGCGGCGAAGCGCCGCGCCTGCGGCCACGTTGCGCCCGAAGGGGCCGGCCGCGTCGGCCAGGGTGGTGGGCATGCACTCCCATCCACTTTGCCCGGTATAGGGGTAGGCGGCCGAGCCGATTGCCGGCTGTTTGGCGTCTTCGAACTTCCCGCCGCGTGACAGCGACAAGAAGTCGAGCCCCGCGCTCGCCAGCTCGACGGCAAAGTGGGTCGAGTCGGCCAGCGTGCTGCCCTGGGCGACGCACTCTTCGGTCGTCAGGCGGCAGCCCACCACGAAGTCACCTCCCACGCGCCCGCGCACCCGGTGATGGACCTCTCGCGGCAGCCGCAAGCGCCCCTCCAGGGTCTGGCCGTAGCCATCCCCGCGGTCGTTGAGCGCCGAGAGGAACGACGCCAGGGTGTAGGCGTGGGTGAAGTGAAGCTCGACGCCGTCGAATCCGGCCGCCTCGGCCCGGGCTGCGGCGTCGGCGAACAGCCCCGGCAGGGTCTGCGGCAGATCGCGCACGTGCGCCAGGTGCATGTCGGTGACGCGCTCACGCGCGCCGAAGTCCAGGGCCTCGAGCTCCCGTGGTTCGAGCACCCGCACCAGCTCTTCGCGGGGCAGCTGGCAGAGCAGGCGGCGGATCGCGGCGTCGCTGGTGGCTTGGGTGGCGAGCAGCTGGCGATGCCGATCGGTGATCTGCAAAAACTCGGCGAAGTAGCGCTGCGGCTCGGGGCGCTTGCGGATCGACAGGAAGTCGATCAGCTGCAAGAACACGCGAGTCTGCCCATCCGAAGCACGCCTGACCGTGTCGGTCAGCGCGCGAAGCCCGGGAACGAAGCGATCGTGGCCGATGCGCAAGAGCGGCCCGCTCGGCACGTCGCGGATGCCCGTGGCCTCGATCACCAGCCCGCCGGGGCGACCGTGGGCGAAGCGCTCGTACCAGTCGAGCACGTCCGAGGTCACGCAGCCGTCGTCACTGGCCCGCCACGGGACCATCGCGGGGATCCACGTGCGCCGTCCCAGTTTCAGGCGTCCAACCTCGATCGGGCTGAACCAGCGGGCGCATGCCGCCTGCTCGCGGCTGGGCCAGACTGCCGAGAGCCGTGCGTGTCTCGAGGCGCTCTTCGGGTGCCACATCACTGCCAGGACAATAGGCTCACAATTTCCGCTACTCTACCCCGACGATCATGAGCCTGCGCAGGCCCGCTCACAGCCCCTCGGAGATCCGCCTGGGGACGACGCTGTCCGACGCCGGGCGAGTCACGGTGCGCCCGACGGTGCGCGCTGCGGGGCCCACCCAGGGGCGGCTCGGCACGCTGTGCGATGCGCTGAGCGTGGCCCTGGAGTTCCCGGTCGTGCCCCACGCCGTGAACTCGTACACGGACCTCTTGGCCGGGTTGCACTGGGGCGAGATCCACTTTGCGTGGCTGCCGCCGATGATCGCGGTGCGCGCCATTGCGCGCGGCAGCGCGGTGGCCCTGGCGGCGCCGGTTCGGTCCGGCTCGGCGTGGTACTGGACGGCGCTGTTCAGTCATCACAGCTCGAACGTCCGGGACCTCTCGCAGCTCTCGGGTGTCCGGGCCGCGTGGGTGGACCCGATGAGCTCTGCCGGCTACTTGGTGATCCGCGCCTCGATGCGGGCCGCAGAGCTCGAGCTATCGCAGGCGTTCGCGTCCGAGGCCTTCTACGGCACTCACGACGCCGTGGTCGCGGCGGTTCGCGAGGGCCGCGCAGACGTGGGGGCAACCTACGCCCACTTCGACGACGCCGGGCGCATTCGCAACGCGGGCTGGGGCAAGACGCCGGTCAACGTGATCAAGTGCGCCGGCCCCATCCCTTCGGACGTGCTGGCAGCGTCGGTGCATCTGCCAGAAGACGTGGCCCGTGAGATCGCCGAGGCGCTCACCGGCGAGGGCCACTCGGTGGTGCGGCGCGCCGCCACCGAGTTGCTCGAAGCGACCGGTTTCGTCGCGGTGAAGGACGAGCACCTGGCGCATCTCGAAGAGCTGGTGCAGTACCTCGAGGTCCCGCCCAGCACGCGCTGATTAGTTCTTGCGCTCGGCCGCTTCGGCGCCGCGCACCGGGCGGGGCGCGGGTCCCCCGGCCACGTCTGCCGGCTTCGGGGGCGTGGGTGCCGAGGCCCGGACGATGCCCGGCAGGCTGGGGCAGGTGAGCAGCCGCGGGGCGAAGCGCTCGCCGAGCGCGGGGCTGTCTTTCCGGTGATACGCCAGCTGGGCCGCGATCTGGGACGAGAGCGTGAGCTTCAGCGCTTCGGTCACCTCCACGTCGCGCGCGGCGCGGTCGTCCAGCTCGCCCGGGTCTTGTTCCAGCTGGAAGAGCTCGGTCGTCTTGTCGCTGCGGTTGACGATCAGCTTCCACGGGTAGCAGACCAGCGCTTCGGCGCTCTTCAGGCCCTGGATGTTCATGTACACGCCGGTCGGCTCGGGTGAGGCGTCGGCGGCGAGCATGCTCTTGCCCTGGAACGCCGGGTGCGGTGGCAGCTGGAGCAGATCCAAGACGGTGGGCAAGATGTCGAGGTTGCTGACCGGCTCTTGCAGGTCTGCGGGCTTCAGCCCAGCGGGCCAGTGGATCAAGAGCGGGACTCGCGCCTCGGTGTCGTAGAGCGTCTTGCCGTGGGTCACCTCGTGGTGATCGTGGAACGCCTCGCCGTGGTCGGCGGTGATCACCCAGATCGTGTCCTCGAGCTTGCCCGCCCGGGCCAGGGCCTGCTCCAGCTTGCCGACCTGCTCGTCGACGTAGCGCAGTGCATTGTCGTAGCGATTGACCACGGCCTGGCGATCGGATTCGGGGTAGCTGAGGTAGTTGAAGCGGCCGGGCGTGAGCGCCGTGGGCTGGAATGGCGCCGGGATGCCGGCCTGCAGCTTGTAGGGGAAGTGCGTCGCCTGGAAATTCACGTACAGCGACCACGGCGTGTCGGCGCGTTTCTGGATCCAGTCCGCGGCCAGATCGACCGTGACGTGGTCGAGCACGACCAGCTCGCTGCCGATGTTCTGCAAGACCCCGGCGTGGTCGCGCGAATGGCGGAAGTAGGTGGGCGTGTCCGTGGTCTGGAACTTGATCATCCCCTGCCAGCTCTCGTCCTGGCTGGAGATCGTGGCGGTCTGGTGCCCCAATGTGTGAAACACGTCGTGCAAGAGCACGCGCGGATAGTCGAGGCGCTTGTAGACGTCGAGCCCGGTGGTCCGCCGCGGGAACAGCGACGACAGCACGGCCATCTGCGCATAGTTCGAGTGGGTGGCCGTGCTCCAGGCGCGCCGTGCCCGCACGCTGCGGCGCGCGATGCGATCGAGGTTCGGCGTCGTGTTGCGCTCGTAACCCATGTAGCCAAGGTGGCGGATCGAGATCGACTCGAGGGTCAGAAGCAGCACGTTGGTGCGACGCGGCGAGAGCGCCTTCACCGCGACGGACCACGCCTTGCCCTCGGCCAGGGGGGCGCCGGTCGGCGGCTCGGGCCGAGGCTTCTCGGCCGGTGCCGCGGCCGCCGGTGGGCTCGTGCTCTCGGTGACGGCGGGCTCTTCGGGCGACATCGACTCGGCAAAAGCCAGCTCGGGGCTGGCCAGCGCCAGGTTCGGCATCATGGTGGCCGGCACCAGGCCCGCGGCTGCCACGCCGGCCAAGGCCCCGAGGCGCAGCAGCCGCCCTGGCCGCGGGCTTTCGAGCGCGCGCCGAGCCTGACGCACGCACACCAACGCCACGGCAGAGACCGCGAGCGCGAGCAAGGCAACCCAGCGGGCGTACTCCACCACGATGGTCGACACGAGGTGGGAGCCGCCGGCGAGGAAGAACTCGACGGCACCCAGGGTGAGGTACGAGCCCGAGAGCGCGCGGAGCACGCTGCTGGTGACGTGGGCCCCGAAGAACACCGCGACGAAGATCGCCTGCAGGGCGATCGCCACGACGCGCCCCAGCCGACTGCCGAGCAGCGGGTGGGTCAGGGCCGCGAGCAGGAACGACACCAGGCCCACCCCCGCCGCGCTGGCGGCCGCCGCGACCAGCGAGCACGCCGCCGGAGCGCGCGCGCCGTGAGAAGCCATCGCGCCGGCAACGATCGCGCCGACGCCCGCCACCGCGCCCACCCCCAGGCCCACCCTGAGGCCCAAGCCCGACCATGCAGTCAGGGAGGGCGAGTGCCGGGGCTCCGATCCGCGCGACAACGAACGTTCAGAGTAGCAGCGCTGCACTTCGGTTCCCAAGTATTAGTCCCCGGGCTGCCGCCGGCCCTCGAGCAGCGCGCGGGCGATGACCAGGTGCTGAATGTCCGTAGTCCCCTCGTAGATGCGCAAGGGGCGGATCGCGCGGTAGAGCTGATCGACCTTGCTCTCGCGCAGCACGCCGCGCCCGCCGCAGAGCTGAACGGCCGTATCGATGATGCGCTGCGCGGCTTCCGTGGCGTAGGCCTTGGCCATGGCGCACTCCAGAGAAACCCGCGGCGCACCTGCGTCCCGCGCGGCGGCCGCGCGATAGACCAAGAGGCGAGCGGCCGTGAGCTCGATCGCCATGGCGGCCAGCTTGTGCTGTACCAGCGCCAGCGTCGCGAGCCGCGCACCGAACTGCTGCCGGCGCTCGACGTGGGTCAGGGCTTCGTCCAGGGCCCGAGCCGCCATGCCGCAGGCTGCGGCTGCCACCGTGGTCCGCAGCGCGTCCAGCGTGCTCATGCCCAGGCGGAAGCCGTCGCCCTCTTTGCCCAGACGTCGCGACGCCGGGACCCGGCAGGCCTCGAAGGCGAGGTCACCCAGCGGGTGGGGCGCCGAGAGCTCGAGCGCTCGCTCGAACCGGAGCCCGGGCGTGTCCGCGTCGACCACGAAGCACGAGATCCCCCGGTGCCCCGCCGCGGGGTCGGTCTTGGCGAACACGGTGTAGAAGTCGGCCAGGCCCGCGTTCGAGATCAGCGTCTTCTTGCCGTCGAGCACGTAGTCGCCGCCGTCGCGACGGGCCTGTGTGCAGAGCGAAGCCACGTCGCTGCCTGCATCGGGCTCGGTCATGGCGAACGCCGCCATGAGCTCGCCGCTCACCACCTTGGGCACCAGCGCTGCCGCGAGCTCGGTGGCCCCCGCCAGGGTGATGGGTGTGGACCCCAGGCACTGGAGCGCGAACACCTCGTCGGCGAGCGGCGACTCCCAGGCCAGCCGCTCGCGGATCACGGAGCACGCCCTCAGGTCGAGCGGGTGCGCGTGAGCGGCCAGGCCCGCGCGGCCCAGAACGCCCAAGAGCTCTCGGGCCTGCGCGCGCGCAGTGGCGTCGTCGTGGGCCACGGGCAGCGGGGCAACCTCGCGCGCCACGAGCTCGGCCACGGTGGTGGCAAGCTGGTGGTGGCGCGCCTCCAAGAACGCGCCAACGGCGCTGGTATCCAGCATGCGGCTCACCGGAAGCTCGGCGGGCGTTTCGCGCGGAGCGCGTCGTACGCCTCGCGGAAGTCGGGGTGCAGCATGCACGCGGCCTGAGCCTCTGCCTCGAGATCCACCGATGCCCACAGGTCCATCGACGCCTCGCGATTGAGCAACGCTTTGGTGACCTCGAGCCCGTAACCGGGCCCACGTGCCAGGCGCGCGGCAAACGCCTGCGCTTCCAGCTGGACGCCGTCGTTCGGGACGACCCGGTTGTACAGCCCGATGCGCAGCGCTTCTTCGGCGTTGATGAAGTCGCCGCCCATCAAGAGCTCGGTGGCACGGCCGAAGCCGACCATGCGGGGCAAGAGCCAGCACATGCCCATGTCCGCGCCGCTCAGGCCCACCTTGGTGAACAGGTAAGCGATGCGCGCGCTCTCGGCGGCAATGCGCACGTCCGCGGCGGTGGCGATCACCGCGCCGGCGCCGGCGACCGTGCCGTTGAGGGCGGCCACGATCGGCCGCCGACAGCGACGCATCGCAACCACCAGCGCACCGGTGAGGCGGGTGAACTCGAGCAGCCCCTGCTGGTCGCGCGAGAACAGCTGGCCGATGATGTCTTCGACGTCCCCACCCGAGCAGAACCCCTTTCCGCTGCCGGTGATGACGATGGCGCGCACCCCGGGTTCCGTGTCCAGCGCGCGGAAGGTCGCGCCCAGCTCGGTGTAGACCTCGAAGGTGAGGGCGTTGAGTCGCTCGGGACGATTCAGGGTGAGAGTCGCGACGTGGGTTTCGGAGTCCAGCTCGTAGCGGAAGCTCTTCGGGCTGATGGGCATGTTCGTCTCCGCGCTCAGGCCGGCAAGACCGCCGTCGCTTCGATTTCGACCTTGGCGCCCTCTTCGAGCAGCGCCTTGATCTCCACCAGCGTCATTGCCGGGAAGTGGCGCCCCATCAGCGCGCGGTATTCGGCGCCCACGCTCTTGGCCGCCGCGACGTACTCGTCTTTGCTGGTGACGAAGATCGTCATGCGTGCCACGTGCTCGGGCGAGCCGCCCGCAGCTTTCACCACCGTCACCACGTTGCTGAGCGCCTGGCCGAACTGCCGGGCGAAGTCGTCGGACACCACCTGCTGCTTTTCGTCCCAGCCGACCTGCCCGGCGACGAATAGGACGCGCCCGCCCGCGGCAGTCAGCACGCCGTTCGAATAGCCCTTGGGCGCACCGAGACTCTCTGGGTTGATCGTCACATGACTCATGCAAGCAGCCCTCCACCGTCGATCACGATGGCTTGACCGTTGATGCCGCCCGCGTGCTCGGCGCACAGCGAGGTCACCACGAACGCCACCTCGTCCACGGAAATCAGTCGTTTCTGGTTCACGGTCTGAAGAATTGCCGAGAGTGCGCGCTCGCGGTCGAGCCCGGTTCGCTGCATCACCCGCTCCACCGACTCGGTGGTCATCTCGGTGTCCACGTAGCCGGGGCAGACGGCGTTCACGGTGATGCCGGCCTGCGCGTACTCGGCGGCCGCGACCCGCGTGAAGCCGAGGACAGCGTGCTTCGACGCGGTGTACGCCGCGATGTAGCGCGAGCCGACGCGCGACGTGACCGAGGCCACGTTGACCACGCGCCCAAAGCCCCGGGTCGCCATCTTTCCGATGAACGCCCGCGTGCACAGGAACGGCCCGGTGGCATTCACCGCCAGGATCCGGTTCCACTCGTCGAGCGTGGTGCTCTCGATGGGGGCAGAGCTCGCGGTGCCGGCGTTGTTCACCAAGATGTCGACCCGACCCAGCGCGGCCTCTGCTCGGTCGGCCAGCCCGCTCACGCTGGCTTCCAGGGTGACGTCGCAGGCCACGGCGTGTGCCTCGAGCCCCTGCTCGCTCAGCGCGCGAGCCACCGCCTCCACCTGGCCCAGGGAACGCGCGGCCAAGAGCACACGTGCGCCCTGGGCGGCGAGGCTGCCAGCGACCGCAGCGCCGATGCCGCGCCCGGCCCCGGTGATGACGGCGCACTTCCCGGCAAGCGACATGGGCCCGGACCATCGTCTCGAACCGGCCGCGCAGCAACGGCGGGAAGCTCTGTACGGCCCCTTGCGTACCAGGGTGCGCTTTGGTAGGACGCCTGCGCACCTTTGCTTACGGCTTCCTACTCCCACTGGGGGAGCGAGTTTTCTGGAGGATTTCGTGATGAAGACCAAGATTTTTTCGGTCGCGGCCCTCGCCGCCGTGTTCGTGTTGCCCGCCTGCGCCGCCGAGACGGCCCCTGACACCGGCCTGCCGAGCGAAGAGGGCGAGGCCGGGGACGGCAAGGCCGACGAGCTGTCGAGCGACAACTTCACCTTCTACTCGGCCCGTCCGGACTACCGGAAGTGCATGTACCCGATGTGCGGAGGCACCTGGGTCAAGCGGGTGAATCGCAGCACGACCAAGTGTCGCGACGGGAGCTGGGCGGAGGAATGCTACGTCGCTGACCTGGAGTGGAAGAAGGTCGGACTGTCCCCCGACGACGAGAACCTCGCCGACGCGGAAGCGCGCAGCGGGCGGGTGGTGCTCCGTGGCTGGATCGGAAGCAAGAAGATCAACGGCTCTCAGTGGGGCGTGTTCAATGTCAGCGAAGGCTGGCGGGCGGCGACCGAGAACGCGCCCACGGGCACGTTCTACCGAGCCGAGAGCAGCGGCATCCAGTGCATCACGTTCCCCTGCCCGGTGCTCGAGGCGTCCAAGCTCAACAGCACGCTCGGCGCGAAGACCTATGCCGGGGTCGATCTGACGCCCAGCGGTGCGACCCAAGACCAGCTGGACGAAGGTTGGAAGGCGCTCTCGGGCAGCGGACTGATCGTCGCCGCAACGCTCGAGACGGTCACCGGACCGGCCGGTTCGATGAACGGACTGAGCGCGTCGCAGTTCTACTCGAAGATCGTCCCCACCAAGCCCAACCCCTGCTTCGCCACGGGCTGCTCGGGTCAGATCTGCGCCGACCAAGACATGATGTCGACCTGCGAGTGGAAGCCGGCGTACGCCTGCTACAAGCAGGTGGGCAAGTGCGAGCCGCAAGCCAACGGCAGCTGCGGCTGGACGCAGACGCCCGAGCTGAAGGCCTGTCTGGCCAATCCCTGAAACCGAACCCGACCCTGGCGAGAAGAGAGCCCGCGGTGAACTGCCGCGGGCTCTTCTCATTCCATGGGGGCGTGCTCGAGGCCCGCGCTCGGCGGTGACGGGCTCGACGACGGCGACGCGGAGCACAGCCATCGTTTCGCGAAAACCAAGCGTCGGGCCGACGGCGACGCGCAAGGAATTCGCGAATCGGAAACCGCGTGTTTTCTGCGGACAATCAATCGACCAATATGTCCGCTGAGACTGACGTCCGTCATCGGCGCCGGACCGACTTTTGCTCTATGCGCGAGTCACTCCGAGACAATGCGGCGCGAGCGCCGAGGGAGATCAAGATGCGAGATCGATCAGTTTTCGGCTTCGTGGCGGCGGCTGCCCTGGCGGCAAGCCTGGTTGCCTGCGACAAGAAACCCGAAGGGGGAGCTCAACCCACGGCAACCGCCAGCGGCAGCGCCACACCCACCGCGGGTGGGCCCGCGCTCAGCGGCGCAGCGGCCGCAGGCAAGACCATCTTCGATGGCCAGTGCCAGGCGTGCCACAGCATCGGTGCCGGCGATCGGACCGGCCCCGACCTCAAAGACCTGTCCAAGCGCCGACAGAAAGACTGGGTCGTCAAGTTCGTCAAAGACCCGATTGCGATGACCAAGGACGACCCGGTCGGCAAAGAGCTGCTGGCCAAATACAAGGCGCAGATGCCGCCCTTGAACCTGAAGGACGATCAGATCGAGCAGGTGCTGGCGTACATCGACGCCGCCAGCGCGGCCGGCGGCGTGCAAGAGAAGCAAGAGCCGGTCAAGGAGCTCACCGGGGCCGACTTCGAGAAGGCCAAGGGCATCTACTTCCAGCGCTGCGCGGGCTGCCACGGCACGCTGCGCGCCGGTGCCACCGGCCCGAACATTCAGCCCGAGCGCACCAAGAAGCTCGGCACCACGGTCATCAAGAACACGCTGATGAACGGCCTGCCTGGTGGCATGCCGCCGTGGGGCAAGATCGGCGTCTTGAGCGACGACGAGATGACCTTGATGGCCAGCTACATCCAGATGACGCCGCCCGAGCCTCCGCAGATGCCGCTCGAGAAGATCAAGGCGTCGCACAAGGTCTTGGTCCCCGTGGACCAGCGGGTGAAGAAGCCCGAGACCAAGCGCAAGTGGGAGAACTTCTTCGGCGTGATCCTGCGTGACGCCGGGCAGGTTGCGATCATCGACGGCGACACCAAAGAGAAGCTGGCGATCATCGAGACCGGTTACGCCGTTCACATTCTGCGCTCGTCGTCCACCGGTCGATACTTCTACGCGGTGGGTCGCGATGGGCGCGTCAGCCTGATCGACCTCTGGACCGAGACGCCCACGCTGGTGGCTCAGGTGCAGGGCTGCTTCGACGCGCGCAGCGTGGACGGAAGCAAGGCCAAGGGCTGGGAAGACAAGCTGGTCATCCAGGGCTGCTACTGGCCGCCGCAATACGTGGTCTTCGACGGGCTGACGCTCGAGCCCAAGGCCGTGCAGAACGTGCTGATGAAGGCCATCGACGGTGAAGAGCTGAAAGAGAACCGCGTCGCCGCCATCGTGGCCAGTCACCACGACCCCCTCTGGGTGATGAACCTGAAAGAGGCGGGCATCGTCGCGCTGATCGACTACAGCAAGCCCGACTACCCGATGGTCGAGAAGTTCAACGCGCAGCGCTTCTTGCACGACGGCGGCTGGGACTGGTCCAAGCGCTACGTGATGATGGCCGCCAACATGAAGAACGAAATGGTGGTGGTGGACGTCAAAGAGAAGAAGTTCGTCACCAAGTTCGAGACCGGGATCAAGCCCCACCCGGGCCGCGGCGCGAACTGGAAGGATCCAGAGTTCGGCTGGGTCAACGCGACCACCCACATCGGCGAGCCCAAGTTCGTGGTCTACGGTACCGACCCGGCAAAGAAGCCCGAGCACGCCTGGAAGCCGGTGCGCGAGCTGAAGGTCGGCGGTCCTGGAAGCCTGTTCGTCAAGACGCACCCCAAGAGCCAGTGGGTGTGGATGGACTCGCCGCTCGCCAACAAGGCGGAAGAGACCCGCCAGATCTGCGTCTACAGCAAGAAGGACGCGAAGGTCGAAAAGTGCTGGACGCCGTTCGAGCGCGGCCGGGTGGTGCACTTCGAGTTCAACAAGGAAGGCTCGGAGGTCTGGGTGTCGGGCTGGGACAAGAAGGGCGCGATGATCATCTACAACGACAAGGATCTGAAAGAGGTCAAGCGCATCGAGGAGGACTGGCTGGTGACCCCGACCGGCAAGTTCAACGTCTACAACACCGCGCATGACGTCTACTGACGCGGCATTCGCATGAGACGACGAACGGGGTCAGCACAGGGCTGGCCCCGTCGTCATTTGGACCCCCCAGCGCACTCACGGCACGCATCTTGAACCCTGCGACGACGCCATGCTGATGGTCAGTGACCTGCTTCGGACCGCGCGCGAGCCGGCCTTGTCGGCGGCCCTCGAGCAGCGCTCGCCGGACCGCTATGCGGCCCCCGCCCGGGGCGTGCCCGTCGTGGTCTGGAACGTGGTCGGGCACTGCAACCTCTCGTGCCCGCACTGCTACGCGTCGGCGTCGCGCGAGCCGTCGCCCCGCGACTCGAGCCCGGAAGAGGGCCTGACCCTGCTGACCGCGCTGGCGGATGCCGGCACCAAGGTGGTCATCTTCAGCGGCGGCGAACCGCTCTTGCGCCGCGACCTGTTCGAGCTGATCACGCGGGCGAAATCCCTGGGGATGGTGCCCCAGCTCTCGACCAATGGGGTGTTCATCGACTCGGCCGTTGCGGCCCGGTTGAAGCAGGCGGGCGTGGCCTACGTGGGCATCAGCATCGACGGCATGCGCGACTTCAACGACCGCTATCGCGGCCTGGTCGGAGGCTTCTCGCGCGCCACCGCCGGCATCGTGGCGTGCAAGCGCGCAGGCCTCAAGACCGGTCTGCGCATCACCCTGTCCAAGATCAACCAGGCCGAGCTCGAACCGCTGCTCGAGCACGCGACCGAGATCGGCGTCGATCGCTTCTACGTCTCGCACCTCTTGTACGCGGGGCGGGCATACCGCATGGGGCAGGACGACCTTCGGCCCGACGAGTCGCGCGCGCTGCTCGAGCGGCTCTTCGAACGCGCCCTCGTCCAGCTCGAGACCCAGACGGGGCCGGACATCGTCACCGGCGGCAACGACTCGGACGGCCCCGCGCTGCTGCAGTTCATCGGGCGCCGCTTCGACCGCGAGGCCGCCGCTCGGGTGGAACGGCTCTTGCTGCTGCGGAGGGGCAACTCGGCCGGCGAGAAGATCGTGAACATCGACTCCATGGGACGCGTCCACCCCGACCAATTCTGGCAAGCCGCCGTGCTGGGCGACGTCCGGCAGCAGCCGTTCTCCGAGATCCTGCAGCACCCGCTTCGGGCCCAGCTGGCCGAGCGGACGCGGCACCTGACCGGGCGGTGCGGCAGCTGTCGGTTCATCGAGCACTGCCGTGGCTCGCACCGCGAGCGGGCCCTGGCGGGTCACCGTGACATGTGGGCGGCTGATCCGGCCTGCGTGATGACTGACGCCGAGATCGCGCTGCCCCAGGCGAGGACCGCATGAGGGCGTGGGCGCTCGCCCTGGGGCTCAGCGTCGCGGCGTGTCAGGCGCCGACCCCGTCGCCGGCGGTCGCCGCCAGCGCCACCGCAGAGCCGGCCGCGTCGGCCTCGGCTGCGGCCGCGCCCAGCCCGCTGCCGGGCGGCGTGGGCTCTCGGGTGTTCGTGGTCGAGCGCGAGACCGAGAGCCTCGGCGTGTACGATCTCTCGACCAAGACCTACCAGGCGTCGCGCATCACGGGTCTGGGCAACATGCGCCACGCCACCATGGCGTTCTCGCCAGACCTGCGCTGGGGTTACGTGGCCACCCGAAGCGGCAAGCTGAGCCGAATCGATCTCGGAAAGGTCGAGCGAGCGGGCGACGTCGAGGTCTCGAAGAACAGCATCGACATCGCCATCAGCCAAGACGGCCGCTACGTGGCCACGGCAGAGTATCAACCCGGCGGCATCACCATCCTGGATGCGCAGTCGCTGGCGGTGGTCACGCGGCTGCCGGCCGAGATCGAGAAGAACGGGCAGAAGACCACGTCGCGGGCAACGGGCGTGGTGGACGCGCCAGGCAATCGCTTCGTATGCGTGCTGATCGAGGGGGCAGAGATCTGGATCATCGACGCCAGCCAGGGCGAGCCGAAGGTCGAGCGCAAGCTGAAGACCAGCACCGACGAACCCTACGACGCGATGATCACCCCGGACGGGCGCTGGTACGTGGTGGGGCACATGGGCAGCGAGCACGTGTCGGTGGTCGACCTCCAGAACCCCGATCGCGGCGTGAAAGAGATCAGCCTGCGCGACCCGAAGAAGAAGTTCGACAAGGGCGCGCCGGTCAAGCTGCCGCACATGGCGTCGTGGGCGGTGGCGGGGGACAGCGTCTTCGTCCCGCTGGTCGGCGAGCCCCGCATGGTGGTTCTCGACCGGGCCACCTGGGCGTTCAAGCGGAGCGTGCCGGTGCGAGGGCACCCGGTCTATTCGGTGGCTTCGCCCACCGGCCGCGAGGTCTGGGTGAGCTTCTCGGGTGAGCCTCACGATGCGTTCGTCGAGGTGATCGATGCCGCAACCCTCGAGGTGAAGAAGAGCATCGAGGTCGGCGGCCGGATCTATCACCTGGATTTCACGCCGCGTGGCAGCCACGTGGTGGTCAGTGCCAACAAGGCCAATCGACTCGCCCTGGTCGACGCCACGACGTACACCGTCGTCGATCGAGAAACCGTCAACTCCCCGTCGGGCGTCTTCGGCGTCTGGCGTGCCTTCAAGATCGGTCTGTGATGATGCAATCCCACCCGCAGAGTGACCTCGCCCTTCCCCTCGAGCGGCAGAACGCCCTCGCCCACGCGATTCAATCGAACGTCCCCTTCGTGAGCCGACCGTTCGCCGCCATCGGCGAAGCGTTGGGCGTCAGCGAAGAGGCCGTGCTCGGGCAGCTGTCGCGCTGGCAGTCCGAGGGCAAGCTGCGAGAGGTCTCGGCCATACTCGAGGGCAGCGCCCTGGGCTACGACAGCGCGCTGGTTGCGGGCCGGGTGCCCGTGGATCGGCTCGACGAGGTGGCCGCCATCGTGAACGCCCACCCCACGGTGACGCACAACTACCTGCGCAACCACGACTACAACCTGTGGTTCACCATCGCCGTGCCACACGAGATGGGGCTCGAGCGCACGCTTGCGGTGCTGGCTGCCCAGGCCGGTGTGCCCGAGTTCTTTCCGCTTCGCCGCACGCACACCTTCAAGGTGGGCGTGAACTTCGACTTGGTGTCGAAGACCAGCACCACCGCCGTGGTGGCGCTCGAGGCGCCGGTGGCGCTGTCGCCCAGCGAGCGTGACGCCCTCTTGTTCCGTACGCTTCAGACGCCGCTGCCGCTCACGCAGCGCCCCTTCGCCGTTCTCGGCGCTCGCGCCGGCGTGAGCGAGGCCGCGCTCTTGGACTTCGCTCGCGGTCACCTGGGCAACGCCATGCGGCGCTATGTCGGGACTTTCCACCATCGCCGGCTGGGGGTGCGAGGCAACGGGATGGTGGTCTGGCGCGCTCCGAACGAAGAGCTGCCGCGGCTTGGACCGCTGCTGGCACAGGCGCCCGAGGTGAGTCACTGCTACGCGCGCAACTCGATCCCCGGGTTCGACTTCACGCTGTACAGCATGCTGCACGGGCCCAGCGACGAGGCCTGTCGGGGCATCGCCGGCGGGCTCGCAGAGCGCCTCGGCATCGCCGACTATCTGATCTTGTTCAGCTCGCACGAGTACAAGAAGTGCCGCCTCCGCTACTTCTTGCCCGAGCTGGACGCTTGGTGGGCCCAAAGCACCGTCGCGCGCGCCAGCTGACGGCGCAAAACTCTCGGCCCCGCGTCGGGCTTGCGCAATCGTTGCCGCGGGGGCGCCCTGCCCGAGCACCGGCTGGCGGCGGATGGCGGCGTGGCACACGGGTTGCGTCACGGGGGGCATGGCCCGCACGAACACGCTCGTCACGCTCGGGATGCTCACGGCTCTCTTGCCCCTCGGGCTGGCACCGCCGGCCGAGGCCCAAGAGGCGCGCCCGGATCTGATCGTCGGCACGCTCTCGCTCAGCCACGACAAGGCGGCACCCGACAGCGTCGTGCGCGTCGACTTCACGGTGGAGAACCGCGGCGCGCAGGCGGCGGGCGCCTTCCGCATCGCCATCTACCACAGTGACGGCGTGGTGGTTCCCAAGCGGGGCAACGTGACCCGCATCGGTGCCGTGGTCGTCGACAAGGGCCTTGCCGCCGGCAAGTCTGCCACGTTCTCGACGCGCGTGACGCTGCCCCCGTGTGAGAAGTGCCGCCCGGGCAGCGTGTACGCCTTTGCCGACGCGTGGGGCACGGTGCTCGAAAGCTCGGAGGACAACAACTTCAAGGCCACGCCCATCGAGATCGCTCCCGACTACAAGCCGAACCTGCGGGTCGAGGGCGTGAAGGTGAGCCCCGATCGCGGCCCTGCGGCCCGCAGCGTCCAGCTCACGGCCGTGGTCAAGAACGAGAGCGCGTTCGCCGCCCACGGGCCCCTCAAGCTCGGGGTGTACTGCTCGGACGACTCCGAGATGAGCAAGAGCGACCTGGTGCTGAGCTCGTGGCGGGTCGAGGCGGTTCCCGGGGGCGGGCAGGTGGCCGTGAGCCGCAAGGTCGACGTGGACACTCGCTGCCCGATCCGTGGGCAGCACGTCGAGCTGGGCGTGGTCGCCGACATCGACGACGTCGTCGGCGAGTCGAACGAGAGCGACAACGCCGAATCCGCCGCCTATTGGGTGTTCCGCTCGCCCGATCTGGTGCCGGGTCAGCTGGCGGCGAGCCGCGACGCTGCGCCGCCCGGCGCTCGACTGGTGCTCTCTTACCGCGTGCAGAACGAGGGCAAGACCGCCGCGGTGCCCTTCAAGGTGGGCGCCTATCTGTCGAAAGACGCGAAGATCGACGCGACTGACAAGCTGGCCGACACCTTCGAGATCGGGAGCCTGGCGGCGCAGACCACCAGCGGCACCCTGCACCAAGAGCTCACCGTGCCCGAGCTGCCCAGTGGAAACTACTGGGTCGGCGTGATCGTGGACGTAGACGACAAGAACGGCGAGCTCAAAGAGCGCAACAACCTCAAGGCGATCCCGTTCGCCGTGCGGAAGGTCGACCTCACCGATCGCTACTTCTTCCTCGACAAGTCTTCCGCGCAGCCCGGCGACCCCCTCGAGCTCCGCTTTGCGCTGCGAAACACCGGGGCGGACGCCAGTGGGTCGTTCAAGGTGGCCTTCTACTTCTCGGCGGACCCGCGCCTGGATTCGAAGGACGAGCGGCTGGGCGAGTATCAGTACAAGAAGCTCGGGAAGGGCGCCGAGACCGGCGAGCACGTCATCGCAACCCGGGTGCCGGCCGCCGCCGCGCAGGGCTACCGCTACCTGCTGATGGCCGTGGACGACGGCGACGCCGTGGCCGAGACCGACGAGTACGACAACGTTGCCGTTCGGCCCCTCTTGGTCGGGCGGAAGTGAGCCCCGCGCGCCGTGGGGCGGGCCGGCGATCCCGTAGAAACTCGTAGAAGTGTGCCCGATCATGACAATCATCAGTGCGTTGACCAGGCCCCCGCGGCACGCTGGGGCGCAGAATGAACCTCGGAGAGCTGTCGGGCCTGTCTCCTCTGGTTGCGCGGAGGGGTGAGTATCTCGAAGTCTGGCGTGGCGTGTGCGCTGCCGAGCTGGGCGACGCGCTGGAGATCGAGCAGAAAGATTTCGACGGCGCGTTCGAGAGCGAGCTCGAGCGCCTGGCCGACCCCGAGGTGGTCCGTTCTTCCGGGCGAGTGGACGCGGCGCTGCAAGCGACGGCCACGTGTCTGGCGCGCCGCGGCGTTCCGCTCTCACAGCTCCTGGCGATCTCGGCGTGCGGAACCGCCGCTGCCGAGCGGGTGCTCGGCAGCGCCATCACGCCAGACACCCTCAGCGCGCTGAGCAACCTGGCAGCGCTCCGCGCGCGGGCGTACGTTCGCGTCTACCGCGACCACGGTGATCCCGAGCGCGCTCGCTGCGCGCAGCCACTGATTCCGCTGCGCCGGGATGGCGCCGAGGCCGGGCGCGCGCGGGCCGGGCTGGTGGGACGCAGCGCGGCAATCGAGGCCGCCCGCGAGGCCGCCGAGCTCTCGGCAAAGAGCCGCCGCGACGTGCTGATCACCGGCGAAGACGGCGTGGGCAAAGAGACGCTGGCCCGTCTGATCCACGATCTTGCCGGCGAGGACCGGGCGGCGTTCGTGCCGGTGAATTGCGCGGCGGTGCCCACCAACCTGGCGCAGAGCGAGCTCTTCGGTCACAGCCGTGGCTCGGCGGCGGCCGACTACCCGGGTCTGTTCCGTGCCGCGCAGGGCGGGACGCTGTTCCTCCGCGAGCTGACCGCGCTTTCGCCCGAGGTGCAGGCCCAGCTCGTGCGCGTGCTCGACGACCGCCGCGTGCGGCCCGTGGCGGGCTCGGCCGACGTGGCCGTGGACGTGCGGGTGGTCGCCTCCACCAGCCGAGACATCGATGGCGTGCTCAGTCGCGGCGAGCTTCGGCCCGACCTGTTGGCGAAGTTCCGCAGCTCGACCATCGGCCTTGCGCCGCTGCGCGAGCGAACCGACGACATCGAGCCGTTGGTCGAGCATTTCTTGTCGACCTTTTGCCATCGGCGCTGCGGTTGCATCTGGGGCGTGTCGCAGTCGGCGCTGGACGTGTTGCTCGCGGCACCGTGGCCCGGGAACGTGCGCGAGCTGCGCAACGCCATCGAGCATGCCGTCACCACCGGTGAGGGTGGCCTGATCGAGCTCGGCGATCTTCCGCCGGTGCTGACGCGGGGGGTCGAGCCGCGGGCGGCGCGCGACGCCAACGCCAGCGATCTGCCCAGCCTGGCCGAGGCAGAGATTCAGTTGATTCGGACCACGCTGGGGCACTTCAACGGAAACAAGGTGCGCGCTGCGATGTCCCTCGGGATCTCTCGCCACAAGCTCTACGATCGGCTGCGCAAGCTCGGCATCTAGCGAAGCGTCGCCGGCACGGGCAAGCCGCGCAAGCGCGGCGAGACCAAGCCGGGGTCGCGACACGTGCCGGTCGAAGTCCAGCGGGTGGTGCGAGAGCGAGACGGCGACCAGTGCACCTTCACCGACGCCGAAGGGCGGCGCTGTTCGGAGAAGCGCTTCCTCACCATCGAGCACGTGCAACGCTTGTGCTCTCCGGACGGTTGGCTCATATTTGGATCAGCCATGCGCGCGTGCCTCGTTGCCATCTGGGTGCTGCTGACCGGGTGCAGCAGCGTGCTCGGCTATGACGACGTCTCGTTCGGCGACGCGGATTCGGGCGCGGGTGCCGGCGGCAGTGCGGCCAGCGGTGGCGTCAGCTCGGGCGGCGCGGCCGGCGCGGGCAGCGGTTCGACCTCGGGGGGCGGGTCACCGGGCGGGGGCGGGTCAGCCGGCGGGGGCGGGTCACCGGGCGGGGGCGGGTCACCGGGCGGGGGCGGCGCGAGCGGGGACCCGCTCGAGGCGTACCGCGTGAAGTGCGTCGATCAGATCAACTCCTATCGTGCCACGCTCGGCCTGCCTCCGTACCAGCGCTGGACGAGCGCCGAGACTTGCACCGACGGCGAGGCCAAGAGCGACAGCGAGACCGGGAAGGCCCACGGCGCGTTTCCCTCGTGCGGTGAGTCTGCGCAGAACGAGTGCCCGGGCTATCCGTCGCTCGATTCGACGGTGACCACCTGTCTGGCGCAGATGTGGGCCGAGGGGCCGGGCGCGGACTTCCAGCAGCACGGGCACTACATCAACATGTCGAGCAAGAGCTACGGCAAGGTGTCTTGCGGTTTCTACAAGACGGCGGGCGGCTCGGTGTGGGCCATCCAGAACTTCCAGTAGGCGGCAGGTCAGGGCGCGCAGCCGAGCGCCACGTCCGGCTCTTTCCGGTGCGGATAGGTGAAGGTCGCGACGTAGTCGAAGGCGCCGCCCCGGATCTCGAACTCGATGCTGCCGTCCAAGGTTCCGGAGGAATTCGAGGCCTTGAACTGCATCGCCCAGTTCTTGATGGAAATCGTTTGCCCCGTGGCGCTCGCGCTGCCAGCCACCTTGACCAGCTGCATGTCCATTGGCCCTGACGCGAGGTAGCTCGAGAGCAGCGTGGCCGGGCTTTCGAGCTCGTAGACGATGGTGCTGGTCTCGCGCTCGTCGCTCATCAGGATCTTGGTCTCGAGCAAGATGCTGGCGCCCAGGTTCTTCGAGATCGTGGCAAGGTCGGTCTGGATCGTGCCGTCGGCACCCGGCTCGAGCCCCAAGAGCTCGAAGCCCTTGGCCGTGCCCTGGAAGGCGATCGACAGACTGGTCTTTGCTTCTCCGTTGGTGTTGATGCTCGCCTTGGCCTCGAGCTCGGCGCTGGTGAAGTAGTTGGCCACGTTGAACAGGTCGAAGTCGATCACGTCACCGGCCTTTCCGAAGCTGGTGTCCTTGGCCAGCTTCAGCGTGATCTCCATCTGCGTGCCGGCGGCATACCGGCCCTTGCCGACATAGACGAAGCCGCTGGGCTCGGTCGAGTTGCCGCTCGCGGCGTTGACCAGGACCTCGACCAACGTGATGGTGAAGGCAGCAGACAGGCCACCGCAGATCACCATCTCGTGACAGCTGTCCTTGAAGTCGCGGGCGATCTGCAGCTCGGCTTCGACGTCGCCCTTCACGCACGCCTCGATACCGGGGTGCGCGGGGTCGTCGAGCGCGCTGATGGGGGGCGCGGTGTTCTCGGGGTCTTGGGGACCCTGGGGCATGTTGCAGGCGCCCATGAGCAGCAGTGCCGAGCAGGCGAGGTGGGTGAGGTGTCGAAGCATGGCGATCTCCCGGGTGAAGCAAGGGGCTTTCAATCGGTGCTACGGCGGGCCGAACCAGCCGCTTCCTTCGCGCCCGCTCAGGGCGAAAGCCCGCGTGTTTTCCGGGGGTTCGCCGCGTGAACGGCGGGCTTCGGGTGTGGTGGGTTTGCGACACCGGGGCTTTCCGGGACGGCGCCTCTCGTGTCAAACACCCCGTCGTGTCTTCGTCGAGCCGGCCGCCGCCGGCGAGTGAGTGGGCCTCGAGCCCGACCGCGCTGCTGCTCGGTGCCTACGTCATCGCACATGTGGCCATGGTGCTCTCTGCTGGCCGCGCAGAGATCGCTTCGGCCTCGAGCGAGACCTTGATGCGCTTCGGCGCCAACTACGCGCCGCTGGTGCGAGAAGGCCAGCTGCACCGCCTGATCGCGTCGATGTTCTTGCACATCGGTCTCTTGCACTTGTGTCTCAATGCGGCGGCGCTGGTCTCCATCGGCCCGACCCTGGAGCGCGACTACGGGCGCTTCACCTTCGTCGCGATCTATCTCGCCTCTGGTCTCGCCGGCTCGGTCGCGTCGGTGCTCTGGCATCTCGCCAGCCCGGTGGTCTCTGCGGGCGCTTCGGGCGCGCTGTGTGGCGCCATTGCCGCGGGCGCCGTGTACGCCCACCACGCTCGGCGCCCGGCCGAAGTGCGCATGCTGCTCGCGTGGGCGGCGGCCACGCTGGCGTTCGGCGCGCTGGCTGGCGCCGACAATGCGGCACACGTCGGCGGTCTGATTGCCGGCGTGCTTCTCGGGCTTTCTGCCCGGAAGCGCGCCCCCCGGGTCAGCCAGGCGCAGACGCCTGCTCTGATGGTGCTGGGCGTGGTGGTGCTGGCTTTCGCCGGTTCGGTGCTCACCCGGCGGGCCTCGGACACGGCTGCCGCCGCCGTGAACCGCGGGGTCGATCTGGCTCAGGGCGGCGATCTGGAGCAGGCGGTGGTGGCCTATCGCCGCGCGATCGAGCTCGAGCCGAAGGACGCCATCGCTCACTATGACCTGGGCCTGGCGCTGGAGCGGCTCGGGCAGTTCGACGCGGCCCTGGTCCACTTCACGCGCGCCCACGAGCTGGATCCGAACGACCAGCACCGCCGGGGGTTGGTCGGCGCCCACGTCAATCATGGCGTCGCGCTGGCCGAGCGCGGCGACGGCGCCGCGGCCATCGCTGCCTATCGCCGTGCGCTCGCCATCGACGACACCAACGCGAACGCGCACCGCAACTTGGGCCTTGCGCTCGACGACGCGGGCGACCGGGCTGGCGCCATCGCCGCGCTGCGGCGCTGTGCCGAGCTGGCCCCGACCGCCGAGATGAAGGGCGCGCTGGCATCGATCTTGGTCAAAGACGCCATCCAGATGGCGCGCGACAAGAAGCACGCGGAGGCCGTCGTCCGCTACCGCGAAGCGATCTCGTTCGACCCCACCGAGTGGCGCACGCACTACAACCTGGGGCTTGCGCTGCTCGAGCTGGGCGAGTCGGCTCAGGCCGTCTCGGCGCTGGAGCAGGCCCAAGAGCTCGAAGACTCGGAAGAGGTCCGCAAGCTGCTCTCGCAGGCGATCGAAGCGCGACGTGACAGCCGGGCCGACGCCGGGGATCTGGGCGGGGCCCTGGACGACCTCTCACGCGCGACCTTGCTCCGGCTCCAGGCGGCTCCCGACGCTGGCAAGTAGCTCACGGCAGGGGCTTGGGCTCGCCCGCGTAGTCTTCGCCGACGGACAGCTTCGCGTCTTCGCCCCGCTCGAGCACGGCCCACCGCAGCCGCTCGGCGGTCGGCTTGTCCACCGGCCCAAGCGCCAGCGCGAAGCGCCGGTCGCCCGACGAACGGGTCTCGAACAGCTTGGCCGGAACGTCGGTCAGCACGAATCGCCGTCGGTGCGCGGACAGAGCCGCCGGCGAAGCGTCGCGACGGAGCTCGACGAAGTGCGCGTCGTCCAGGAAGACCGACACCACGCCCAGCTCGTCACCCTGGGCGCTCTTCGGGCGGAGCGACAGGCCCTTGCACAAGAGCGTCGGGTTGATCAGCACCGGGCTTCGCCACTCGCCCACCGGCGAAGCCCCGGCGGCCTTGGGTCGCACCTCGAGCACGAAGCCCGCCACGAAGTCTTGCGCGCTCGCGACCAACGGCAGCACCGTCCACTGCTCGGCGCCATCGGAGTTGGCTTGCGCCGCAGCGCACGCGCGCTCCGAGCTGCCCACGCGCACGCACAGCTCGAGGCCGCCGGCGCCGGCTGCCGTCACCACCTTCGCGCCCGCCGCGGTGGGGGCGAACGAGCTCAGCCGCAGCCGATAGCGGCTCGTGCCGAGCTCCTCGTTGGAGCAGGTGATGCATTTCCGGCCCGAGCTGCAGCTCGACAGCTCGCTCTTGGCGGCGCCGCACTGCTCGCCGCCGCAGCAGCTCTTGGCGCAGGTCAGCACCGAGGGCAAAGTGAGCGTCTCGGCCGGCGGGGCCGCATCGGCCCGCGACACCGCCGGCTCGCTGGTCGGGACCTGTCCACCGGGCACCGGCGGCTCTTTGCGGCTCCAGAGCAGCGCGGCGGCTGCCGCCGCGCCCACCGCCGCGGCCAGCGTGTGAGAGAGCCAGGGGTGTCGGCGCCGGCGCTGGTCGGCCAGCGCGACCACCTTCGGCGCCGGCGCGGGCGCCTGGGCGCGGAGCTGCCGCAGGCTCTCCGGCAGCTCGCCCTCGAATTCGTCGCCTTCTGCCTCGGCGCGCTCCACTTCCGCGTCCGAGGTCGGCAAGAGCTCGCCTCGCTTGGCGAAGGCGTCTGCCAAGAGCTCCTCGACCAGCGCCTCGTCGTCGTTCTTGCGGGTCATGGCACGCTCTCCTGTCCCAGGCCTCGGGTGACGAAGTCCGTGAGCTTCTTGATCGCGCGGCTGCGGATGGCGCGGATGTTCTCGTTGGTGGTCCCCCACCGGGCGGCCAGCTCTGCCGAGACGGCGTTCGGCAGTCGCTGGGCGTCCCCCGCACGGTGGTAGAGCGCGGTGATGCGCAGCACGTCTTGCTCGCGCTCCGACAGCGTGTCGAGCCCTGCCGTGATCAGATCGAGCTCGCGGGACGGTCGAGGCGCGTCGTCGATGGCTTCGCACGAGAGCCGCTCCAAATACGGCGACGCGGACACCTCTCGAAACCGCTCGAGGTGATCGGCGAGCAGGTGCTGCGCCACGCGGCCCAGCCACGCGCGTGTGCGCCGTCGAAGGTGCTCGGGGTCGTCGACGTCGGCGGCTCGAAAAGTGTGCGCCCGCTCGAAGGCACGGTGAAAGGTCTCTTGCACCAGATCTTCGGCGCCGATGCCGGCCAGCGCCAAGAGCTTCGACTGCTGCTTGTGCAGCACGCCGTATAGATAGCGGACGTGGCGGGCGTAGAACATCGCCTGCGCGCGGCTCTTCTCGCTCGGGTCGACCGAGCTCGAGCCGACTGCCTCGAGCAGCTCGGCGTCGCTTGGCTCGGGCAGGGCGGTCATGAGCGTGGACAGGACTAACACCGCCTTACGGCGAACCGTGACAGACCCGAAAACCAGCGAAGATCATGCCAGATCTGCCGCGGGGGGGCCGCGGCGCGGGCCCGGCGGGCGCTGTCACGGATCCCGGTATCTGCTGCACGATGGAAGATCCGAAGGCGCTCGTTCTTGCGTGGGTGCTTGCTCTGGTCGCCGGCTGCAGCGCGCGCGGGCCCGAGTTGCGCGTGATGTCGAGCACCGCGCCGTCGGTGGTCGCCACGCCGCGCGTGCGGCTCGCGAAGGTGACGGCGCCGAAGCTGCCCATGCCGCCAGAGGTGCAAGCCAAGACGCCCGCCGAACCGCGGGCCTGCTCGTTCGACGACGCCGAGAAGAACCCCCCGGGCTTCTATCCGTCGGACGCTTGGCCCAAAGGCGAGGTGGTGCTCACCTTCGACGACGGGCCGCATCCGGGCAAGACGCCGAAGGTGCTGGACCTCTTGAAGAAGCACGGCATGCCGGCCACCTTCTTCTTGGTGGGCCGCGCCATCAACCGCGACACCTACCCCTTGGTGCAGCGCATGGTCGCCGAGGGCCACACGCTGGCGTCGCACAGCTACAACCACGACGTCGGCATGGCGGTGCGCAATCACGGCGAGCGCAGCGTCGAGTACATCCGTGGTCAGCACGAGGTGACGCAGATCCTGATCGACCTGGCGCTGGTGGCGCAGTCGAAGGACGACTTCGATGCGCTCTTCGTCCGCGTCTTCGAGCAGAAGGCAGGGCAGTACCTGCCCGGGGGGTCGCTTCGGACCGGCTGGCCGGGCTTCGCCGCGCGGCGCGCAGAGGTGCTGACCGAGCGGGGCTTCGCCGACGGTCGCCGGCCGTACGCCGTGGTTCATTCGCGCCCCCCCGCAGGCACACCCTACGTGGGGCTCTCGACCCCGGCGCAGAAGAAGCTGTACGACGCCGCGCTGGCGCGGCTCGGCCTGCTCAACGTGATGTGGCACGGCGAGTCCGGCGACACGAACGCGGCGCGCAAGTACGACTACGCCTACTTGACCGCCAACCTCGCGCACTTCTCCAAGAAGGGCGGAGTGATCCTGATCCACGACTATGTTCGGACCGACGCCTTGTCGGCGGCGCTGGCCGGCATGGCTGCCGATCCGAACGTGCGCGTGGTGCCGATCGAAGCCGCCGTGCAGCGCAAGTACGGTTGTGCTTCGGTCCAGATCGCCGCTGCGCTCGGCGGGCGCGAGGCCCGGCGGGTCACCGCGGCGCGCTGACGACGTGGTAGCGTCAGGGGGATGCGAATCCCCCCGCTGGTTCTCGGGTTGCTGCTCTCGGCAAGCGGTTGTGACGACCCGGGGCGGTGCAAGGCCGCGCCCGAGTGCGTGAAGCACGGCAAGTGCACGCCGAACGAGCGCGGAGCCTGCGCCGCCGGTTCGGACCAGGACTGCAAGGGCTCGGACGGCTGCAAGGCCAGCGGGCAGTGCAGCGCCAAGGCTGGCAGCTGCGTGGTGGCCGCGGACGCCGACTGCCAGGCCAGCGCCGACTGCAAGGGCCGGAAGCTGTGCAGCGCGCAGCAGGGCAGCTGCGTGAACCTCGAGACCATGGTCGACCCCCAGTGCGCGAAGACCTGCGCGGTGGACGGGCTGTGCGTGTCACGCGACGGGCGCTGCGTGGCGCTTTCGGCGCTGCACTGCGCCGGGGGCAGCAGCGACAAGCCCGAGAAGGAGAGCCCCTGTCTTCGGCTTGGGCACTGCACGGCGAAGGGCGGGGCTTGCCAGGCGGCTTCCGACAAGGATTGTGCCGAGTCCGCAGTCTGCAAGAAAGACGCTCAGTGCACCGCCGCCGACGGGCGGTGCGTGGCGAACGCCGAGGCCTGCAAGGGCTCGAAGGCGTGCGAGAACGACGGCAAATGCGCCGAGAAGGGCGGGGTGTGCGTTGCCGGTGGCGCCGCGGACTGCCAGAAGTCGGCGCGCTGCAAGCTGGAGGGCGCTTGCTCGATGAAGGCGGGTGCATGCGTGGCGGCCTCGAGCGCCGACTGCGCGCGCTCGTCGGTGTGCGCCCAGGTCAAACGCTGCCTGTTCAAGGACGGGGCCTGCGTCTCGGCCGGAAGCGGGAAGGCCCCGGCGTCGAGCGACCCGCCGGACAAGACGCGGAAGACCACGATCGACGGCATCTGGTGAGGCCGGCGGCGACGCCGCGGCGGCGCGCCCTCACTGGCGGCGGCTCTTCGCTTGCTCGTTCCAGAAGGGGAACGCTTCGTCCAGATAGATCTCGCGTGCGCCGTGGCCCGTGCGGTGCTCTGCGATGCGCACCGGCCACCGGGCGCCCTCCAGCAGCTTGCCCAGCTCGCGGGCGCTCTGCCCCACGGTGTCGTACAGGCCATACCCGATGTACATCGGCCGCGGCGCGAGCTGGTGCAGCGCGGGCTCGAGCACCCGGGTCCCTCCCGACATGGCGCCATAGCCATCGACGTCGATGGCGCCACGCTGAGCCAACGTGGCCACGAAGTACGCACCCGACGACGACCCGGCCAGATACACCCGCTCGAAGCGCACGCCGGTGGCCGCCTCGAGCTCGCGCCGGGCGCCGACGATGCGTTCGACCAGCTCGGGCCCATGCCGGCGATAGGTGTCGGGCGACGTCGGCCACCCCCACCATTTCGCGACCTCTTTGGGCGCAAGCCCCTGGTTGCCCCGAGGCATCAGCGCTGCAGCGTTGGCGCGGCGCGACGCATTGGCGACCACTGCCTGATAGTTGGTCTTCTGAACGCTGCTCTTGTCGGGGGGAACGACGCCGTGAAGGTAGATCAGCAGGGTGGTGGTCGGCGCGTCGGGCAGGAAGTAGCAGGCGTCGGTGCGGAGCCCCCGGACGGACTCGGTGCACCAGTCGGTCGCGACGTCCGAGGGGGTTCGTGGCGGCCACGCAGGGGAGGGGGCCTCGACGGAGGGTGGCAGCGGCGCCGGCTCGGCGGGCCGCCGCGCTGGGGGCACTGGGGCGGGTGGCGGCGCGAGGGCGGGGCGCGGCGCCGGCGGTTCGGCGCAGGCCGACGCCAAGCACAGACAGCACACCGCGCGGAAACGAGCCATCGGTGACGGGATTTTAGCCAACGGCGCGGGTTCGGACCAAGCGATCGTCCCAAGCCGGCCAGTTTCGGGTTAGGAAGCCCCCATGAAGACGGTGGTCGGCGGCGAAGTCGTCGCGGCGATGTTGGCTCAAGAAGGTGTCGAGAAGGTCTTCGGCATCGTGGACGGGACGTACCTGGGGCTGTACGCGAGCTTCGAGAAGTACGGCATCGAGCTGGTCTCTCCCCGCCACGAGACCTGCGCGGCGCACATGGCCGGGGCCTATGCCCGGCTCACCGGCAAGCTGGGCGTGTGCATGGCCAGCAACGGGCCGGGGGTCGCGAACATCTTGCCCGGGGTGGCGGTGGAGAACGGTGAGGGCAACCGCGTGCTGCTCGTCACCAGCTGCCGCCGGCAGGGGATCGCCTACCCAGATCGCGGCGGGACGTTCCAGTACTTCGACCAGGTGGGCGTCACCCGCCCGATGACCAAGTGGAGCGGCGCGGCCCCGACCTTCGAGCGCATCCCCGAGATGATGCGGCGCGCGTTCCGCATCTCTTACCGGGGTCGCCCCGGTGTGGTGCACGTGGACATTCCAGAGAACGTCTTCAACGGCACCTTCACCACCAGCGAGGCCTTTGCCACCGAGCCTCGGTCGTACCGCTCCATCACGCCCCTGGCCCCGGCCCGGGCCGACGTCGAGAAGATCGCCGAGCTGATGCTCGCGGCCGAACGGCCCTTGATCCACGCCGGCAGTGGCGTGGTCCACGCGCGGGCATTCGAGGAGCTGCTCAGCGTCGCCGAGTTGCTCCGCGCGCCGGTCAGCACCAGCTGGGGCGCACGGGGAGCGATCCCCGAGAACCATGCGCTGGCACTGCCGACCAACGCGCTCGAAGCGGTTCAAGCCGCTCGGGCCAGCTCGGACTGGGTGCTGGTGCTCGGCTCTCGCATGGGCGAGACCGACTTCTGGGGCAAGGCGCCATACTGGGGCAAGCGCGGCGAGCAGCGCTTCGTCCAGGTGGACAACGACGAGGAGATCCTGGGGTTGAACCGGCCGGTCGAGCAGTGCGTGCTGGCCGACTGCCGGCAGTTCCTGGCCGCGCTGGCGGACGTGCTGGGCAAGCGCCCGCTGGCTCAGGATGCAGTGAAGCGTCGGGACGCTCGCGCGGCGGAGCTGGGGCAGCTGCGGGCCAGCGCGGTCAGCGAGCTCGGGGCAGCGCTCGAGAACCGGTCGGCTCCGATGCCACCGGCGCACGTCCCGCACACGCTGCGGAAGCTGATCGAGGACGACGCCATCGTCGTGGTCGACGGAGGCAACACCGCCGTCTGGGCGCAGTTCTTCCACGAGGTGCGGGTGCCGAACACCTTCCTCGGCACCTTCAAGCTGGGCATGCTGGGCGCCGGCGTGGCCCAGGCGCTGGGCGCTCAGGTGGCGCAGCCGAAGCGCCGGGTGGTGTGCGTGATCGGCGATGGGGCCATGGGCTTCCACGCTCAAGAGCTGGAGACGGCAGTGCGCCAGAAGCTGCCGGTGACCTTCATCGTGCTCTGCGATCGGCAGTGGGGCATGGTCAAGCTGACGCAGCAGGTGGGGCTCGGCGGCATGCGCGAGGTTCTGGGCAGCGAAGCGCAGGGCACGATCAACACCGACTTTGCCGAGATCCGCTTCGACGACCTGGCGCGCAGCATGGGTGCTCACGGGGAGCGCGTGGCGTCGCCCGACGAGCTGCCGGCGGTCCTCCGCCGTGCCCTCGACTGCGGCGGTCCGGCGGTGGTGCACGTCGACGTCGATCCCATGCTGCACCTTTGGGCCCCGGGCCTGCAGCTGTTCAAGGACATGCACCAGGAGCCGGCCGGCGGATGAGCGAGCGCCGCTCGGTCCTGGTCACGGGCGCGGCGGGGTACATCGGCGGGCTCGTGGTGCGCGCGCTGGCAGAGCGCCGGCCCGAGCTGGCGGGCCTGGTCGCGCTCGACGTGCGCGAGCCGCCCCCCGCCGCACGGCTGGCGGGCGTGGCCTACGTGAACATGAGCGTGTGCGACGCCGCGCTCGCGGCGGTGATCGCCGAGCACCGGGTCGACACCGTGGTTCATCTGGCTTCGATCTTGAAGCCGCCGCCGGGCAAGAGCGAGGACTTCGCGTACCAGGTCGACGTCGAGGGCACGCGCAACGTCCTTCAGGCATGCGCCCACCACCACGTGAAGAAGCTGGTGGTCACCACCAGCGGCGCAGCCTATGGCTATCACGCCGACAGCCCCGCTTGGCTCAGCGAGACCGATCCAATCCGGGGCAACGAAGAGATCGCGTACAGCCGCCACAAGCGCCTGATCGAGAACGACCTGGAGTCGTACCGCGAGAAGCACCCCGAGCTGGCCCAGCTGATCTTCCGGCCCGGAACGGTGATCGGCGCCGGCGTCTCGACTCCGGTGACCGAGCTCTTCGAGAAGAAGGCCATGATCGGCGTGCTGGGCTCCGACTCGCCGTTCGTCTTCATCTGGGACCAAGACGTGGTGCGGTGCATCGTGCGCGGCGTGTTCGGGCCCGAGACCGGGATCTACAACCTGGCCGGCGACGGCGCGCTGAGCCCCCAAGAGATCGCCGCCCGCCTGGGGAAGCGCTACCTTCCGCTGCCCGCCGGGCTGATCGCCGGGGCGCTGGCCCTCTTGCACCGCCTGGGCAAGTCGCCCTACGGCCCCGAGCAGGTGAAGTTCTTGCGGTACCGCCCGGTGCTGTCGAACCGCGCGCTCAAGGAGCAGTTCGGCTACACGCCCCAGAAGACGTCCCGCGAAGCCTTCGAGCTTTACGCCCGCGGGCGCGAGTAGTCACTTTCCTTCGCGGTGGTTCGAGACCGCCAGCGACGCGCTGGCCTCGAACGGGGGAAACAGGTCCTCTTCCATCTGCTTGAAAGAGTGAAGCGGTGGGCACTTGTCGTCGGTGCGCTTCACCTTCTTCTCCGACAGCACCTTGCCCGACTTGGTCTCGCGCAAGGTCACCTCGTATTCCCAGGCATACAGGGTGAGGGTGCCGCCGATCTTGGTCGGGTCGAGCGGCTGCATCACGCAGCTCTTGGTCTTCTTCTTCTTGGTCACCTCGACACAGGCCACCAGCGTCGCGTCTTCGAGCGAGACCGCCAGGCCGTCTTTGTTGGCGACCAGATCTTGGTACGCCAGGTGCTCGAGCTTGCCCGCGGGGTCACGCTTCACGAACAGCGCCGCGCTGGCCCGGTCGCGGGGCTTTGGCTCGATGCTGGGTACGCCCTCCCCCGCGCACACGCGCTCGAGCTGGCCCAGGCTCGGGCGATAGGGCAGTTTCGGTGGCGGTGGCGGCGGCGGGGCCGCCGTGGCGGTGCCGGCCGTGCCCTTGCTGCCGCCCTTGCAGGCGAGCAGCGCCGCCAGCACGACGACCCGTGGAAGGGTGAGCCTCATTCGGCGGTTTGTACCACGCGGGCGCGGCGCTTGGCATCGCGCTCGCGCCAGTCGGACACGTCGTCCCGCGGCCACATCGGGCCGTCGAAGGGCAGCCCGTGCACGGCGTCCCAGTCGGTGATGCCCTTGGTCTTCACGAAGTACACCTTGCGGTAGTACGGCAAGAAGTAGAGCAAGAAGGGGAAGTAGTTCTTCACGACGACCACGTCGGCCGAGAGCGGATCGAGGCCGACGTCTTTGTACAGCGCCGGCTGGAACGCCAGCGCGGGGCCTTCGGTCAAGATCACGCTGGTCTTGCCCACGTCCACCACCGCCACCCGCTTGTAGCCGTGCACCTCGCGCCGTACACGCAGCTTGCCCCGCAGCAGCAGCGGCGCGTTGCGCGCCGGGTCGAGCTTGCCCCCGACCGTGATCTCGACGTGGCTGCCGGCAGGGTGTTCCCACAGGGTGGCGACCGCCGCCGGATCGCGCAGCGGAACGTAAGCGCGCAGGTCCGAGCCCTGCTCGATCAGCGCGCGCAAGAGCGCCGTGTTCTCGCCGGTCGCACCGGCGGTGGTCACGTCCGAGGTGTCGGCGAACATCACGCAGCCCAGGCGTCGGGCCAGCCGCGAGCGCCGCGCACGCTCGATGGCCTCGCTGGCGCTCAGGAACTCGGGCGGCAGCTGCCTTCTGACTCGCCAGCACGCTTCGGCCAGCTCGTCGGCGTACGCCTCGGCCAGGTCGCTGCGACCGTCGGCAATGGTCAAGGTGCTCCACCCCAGCTCAGGGTGATCGTTGAACGGGTGCACCGTCAAGACCGAGGCGTCGAGCATGCTGGGCGCCTTCGCGATCTGCTTCATGCGTCGCATCACGCTGCGAAGCGGCGGCCAGAAATCGAGGTTGGGCCCGCCCCCCAAGAACATTGGCAGGCTGCGCCAGGCCATGCGCGGGCTCACTTCGCGCTTCAGCGTCCGGATGAGCAGGCTGCCGGTTCGAAAACCGGTGCTCACGTGATCGCGGTGCGGGTTGGTCTGATACGCACAGAGCACGTCCGACAGCCGCACGCGATCGCGAGTCAGGTTGGCGTGCAGGTCGTGGGACACGCCGATCGGGCGATCGCCCAGCACGCTGCGCGCGGCCTCGATCAGCCGCGAGTCGGCGTCCACGATGCCTTCGGCGCACATCGCGCCGTGCAGGCACAGATAGAGCCCGTCGATGCGACCCGCGCCCCTGAGCGCATCGACCAGCCGTTCGCGAAGCTGGTCGAAGCATTCCCGGGCCAGCGGCCCGCCCGACGCGGTCCACGCGCTGAACGTGGGCACCGGCTCGACGCCCCCCAGCTGCTGGCTGGCCCGGATGAAGCCGCTGAGCTCGGCGTTGCGCAAGAACCCGGGCACCTCGTGGCCCCGCGGCGTGGTGGCCTGGGCCAGCGCGGCGCCGTCGAGGAAGTGGGTCGAGCGGAAGTCGTCGAGGGTGGTGTGCACGGGCGAGAGCGGGTGGCTCTCTTGCATGATGCGTGCGTAGGCGATGCGAAGCGTCACGACGACCTGGCCCTCACAAGGGTGGAATGCGCTCGGCGCCGATGCTGATCACCGCGTCGCCCTTGGCGAGCTTTCGGTCATCGCTGATGTTCAGCTCTTTCGTGCCGCCGATCCGCGCCCCGATGGCGATGTGACCGTGCTTCTTGCAGTGCTCGGCCACCTTCGTATAGCTGATGCCGTCGCTGCGCTCGATGGTAGAGATGTAGATCTGCTGGCCGCGCAGGTTGGTGGTCAGCTCGTCCACGACCTCTTGCACGCCGGGATTGAGCAGCTCGTTCGACAAGAAGTGCGCGTCGAAACGCGACGTGCACACGATGGCGTCGCAGCCGGCCTTCTTCAGCAGCTCCTGCGCGGAATAGTCCACGCACTCGACCACCGAGTGCACCTTGTGCTTGCGGGCCTCGATGGCCAGCGTGATGGCCACGTTCTGGTCGTCCGAGTGGGGGTTCCCGGGGTGTTTGGCCAGCACCACCACGTACTCGGCATGATCGATGGCGGCGCGCGAGAGGGTCTCGTCGCGCGTGGGGTTGCCGCGCACGAAGCGCACCCCGCGCGACGCCAGCTCCGGAGGGATTTCGGCCAGGTCCTCGTCGATCAGCACCACGTCGCGCCCCCCGAAGGCCGGGTCGGCGGCGAGCTCGTCGAGCACCCGTTCGACCTTGCTCAGGCCGGGGAAGTTGATGATCACCAATTGCCCTTCGAGAGAGAGCGAGGCCATACCGTGCAGCTCCTTGTTCTTGGCTTGGACCAGGGCGCTGGCCACCAGTGAAAGCACGTATCCGAGCAGGCTGACGCCGAAACCCATGAGCGGCAGCGCCACGATCAGGCGGCCCCCCGGGGTCTTCGGGAAGAAGTCCCCGTAGCCGACCGTGCTCATGGTGACGATCGAGTACCAGGCACCATCGAGCCAGGTCAGGCTCGGGTTCTCGGGCAGCTCGAAGTACAAGAACCCGGTGGTGCCATAGGCGAGGATGCTGAGCATCAAGACCGCCACGCGAAGCGCCGCGGGCGGGTGGCGGAGCATGCGCTGCTTGGCCAGGCGTGCGACCGGCTTCATTTCGCTGCCCTGCTCCACTCCCGAGACATCTGCCGCGCCCGGGTCGCCATCTCTGCGTCTGCCCACAGCCCGCGCTCGGCCGCCTGCGCGTCGTCTTGGGCGTCCAGATAGAGCTGCATGGTGGGCACCGGGTACACGGTGTAGGCCAGGGCCAGGCCCTGCTTGACGAGCGCGAGCCCGACGTCTTCGTCGCCGACGAACAAGGTCGCGAGCGTGCGGCCGTGTCGGTCCTTACCCTGCGAGTGCACCAGCACGCGCACCGGCTCTTCTTTCACCAGCTTCTCGAGGGCCGCCACCGCGTCGCGGCCGAATCGCGCCGCCGGGTCCCGCTCGGGCGTTCGAGCCAGCGCCTTGATTCCCAAGATGCGGATGCCCACCTTGGCGCCACCCTCGTTCTCGGCGACCAGCGAGTCGCCGTCGACGACCTGGATCACCTTGACCAGATCACCGGTCTCGAGCGTGGCCTCGGCGGCCTTCGCCAGCGATCGCTGCGCCTCTGCGCCCTGCGCGAAGAACACCGAAGCGCCGAGCAAGACGGCGACCAGGCTCCAGAAGATGCGAGTTCCCCAGTCCACGGTGGAAAGCTAGTGGATCTGCGCTCCGGGTCGCGAGCCCTATTTCACGATCCCGCAGTCCACGAACTCGAAGTTCGTCTCGAGCCGGAAGTTCGAAGCGCAGCAGTTGCGCTCCGCGAAGAAGAAGTCCATCGGATAGATCTGGCCGGCCGTGAGCCCCAGATTGACCGAGCCGGCGACCCCCCCGGGGATCGACTCGGTGAAGCCCAGCCCGGCATTCACGCTCAAGCTGGGGAACCCCATGGGCGAGGTGATCTCGACCCGGCCCTTGTCGAGGTCGATCTTGCCCTCCATCGGGACGTGGATGCCTCCGATGTTCACCGCCAGCTTGCCGTCGACGTACACGAACACGTCGTCGTCACCCCGGAACAAGAAGGTGCTTCCGGCCTTGTAGCGGAAGGTGGTGTGCAGCTCGTAGGTGAAGTGGAAGTTCCGCTTCTTGCCGTCATCCGACGGGAAGAAGTTGCTGTCGGGGTTGCCCGGCTCGGCGTCGAACAGCAGTCCGTCGATCGGGAAGAAGAAGTCGGTCTCGTAGACGAAGGTGCCCTTGCCCGACGAAGTCAGCTGAAACACCACCTGCTTCGAGGCGTTCACGCCCGAGACGTCGTTGAACCATTGGTCGAAGTGGGTCGCCCCGGTCGTGCTCGGGGTCTTCGTACCGCCGGCGTAGACCGGTTTGCCCTTCGGCCCGATGGCGCTGCCCAGCGGCCCGACGATGGCCGGATCCCACGGCCCGCAGTCCTTGGCGTCGGGGTCGACCACCTTCACGGGGCTGTCCTTGCTGCACTCGAAGTCCGGGTGCGACGCCCGGAAGTCGCGCACCACTCCCACGACCTGTCCGCAGCCCAGCCCGGCATCCGCGGCGCTGCCGCCGCTGCCCCCGCCGCCGTTCGCCCCCGACCCGGCACTGCCGCCCAGGTTGAGCGAGCCGCCCCCGCCACCGCTGCCGCCCTTCCCGCCGCCGCCGCCCGACCCCGAAGCGTCCCCGTCGTCCGAGCCGCACGCGACCACCAAGCCCAAGCTGGCTGCGAGCGCCGCCAGCGAGCCTCGGAGAGTTGCCGTCGAGGACGAAGACCAGGCGGGTGAGGGTGACATGCCGGGATTTTCCGCCGGTCTGCCAGCGCTCGCAAGCGCTGGCTTGGCGATCGCAGCCACCCGCCCGTATGATTTTGAAGCGAGAGGTGAATTTTGTCGCGCTCCTTAGAACGCCTGACTGAGCCGCTGATCAAGCAGGGCGGATCGCTCCGTGCTGCCGGCTGGGACGAAGCGCTCGAGGCCGCGGCCGCGGGGCTTGGCGCTTCGGTTCAGCGCCACGGGCCCCAGAGCTTCGGGATGTTCAGCTGCTCGAAGGCGACCAACGAGGTCAACTTCATCGCGCAGAAGCTGGCGCGCGCGGTCATCGGCAGCAACAACATCGACAGCTGCAATCGAACGTGACACGCCCCCAGCGTCGTCGGTCTGGCGACGGTCTTCGGAGCGGGTGGCGGCACGGGCTCGTATCGCGAGGTCGAGCAGGCGGACGTGATCGTGCTCTGGGGCTCGAACGCCCGCGACACGCACCCCATCTTCTTTCACCACGTTCTGGCCGCCATCCACCGCGGCGCCAAGCTGTATGTGGTCGATCCGCGCCGGACCGCCTCGGCGCGATGGGCCGACGGACACCTGCCGCTGCAAGTGGGGACCGACATCACGTTGGCCAACGCCGTGGCGCGGGTGATCGTCGAAGAGGGTCTGGTGAATCAGACGTTCGTCCGCCGGGCCACGGCGGGCTTCGACGCCTTCGCCGAGCACCTGGCGGGCTTCACCCTCGAGCGCGCCGAGCGCGAGACCGGCGTGCCCGCCCAGCTGATCGTCGATCTGGCCCGCGACTATGCGCGCGCCGATCGGGCGCAGCTGTGCTGGACGCTGGGGATCACCGAACACCACAACGCCGTCGACAACGTGTTCGCGTTGATCAACCTGGCCCTGCTCACCGGTCACGTGGGTCGCCCGGGTTCGGGGCTGAACCCGCTGCGCGGACAGAACAACGTGCAGGGCGGGGGAGACATGGGCGCGCTGCCCCACAAGCTGGCGGGCTTTCAGGACGTCGAGGACGACGCGGTGCGCGCGAAGTTCGAGCGCGCGTGGAGCTGCACCATCCCCCCCAAGAAGGGCTGGCACCTGACCCAGATGTTCGAGGCCATGGAGCGGGGCGAGCTGCACTGCCTGTACGTGCTGGGTGAGAACCCCGCGCAGTCCGAGGCGGATTCGCAGCGCGCGACGCGCCTGCTCTCCGGCCTCGAGTTCATCGTCGCGCAAGACATCTTCCTGACCAAGACGGCTCAGCTGGCCGACGTGGTGCTGCCGGCTACCGCTGCGTGGTGCGAGGCGGAAGGAACGGTGACCAACAGCGAGCGTCGGGTGCAGCGGGTGCGCCGCGCCGTGGCGCCGCCGGCGGGCGCGCGGGACGACGTCGAGATCCTCTGCGAGCTGGCAAGGCGCATGGGCCGCGACCTGGGCAACCCCACCGCCGAACAGATCTGGGACGAAGTCCGCGCGCTCAGCCCGATGCACGCAGGAATGAGCTATCGCCGGCTCGAGGAGCTGGGCGGCATCCAGTGGCCGTGCCCGGACGAAGGCCACCCGGGCGAGAGCTTCTTGCACGGCCGCCTGTGGGAAGAACCCGTGCGCGGCCCGCGGGCGCCGTTCACCGTGGTCGCCCCAGCGCCGCCGGTCGACGTGCTGAGCGACGAGTTCCCGCTGCGCTTGACCACGGGGCGCCGCCTCGACTCGTACAACACCGGCGTGCAAAGCGGCGCCATGGCCTCACCCCGACGTCAGGGCGAGACCATCGACCTGCACCCGGACGACGCCCGCCGCCTCGGCGTGGCCGCGGGCGAGGCCGTGCGCGTCCGCTCGCGGCGCGGCTCGGTGGTGGCCCCCGTCCGGATCGACGGTGGCCTGCAGCCAGGCCTGGTGTTCATGACCTTCCACTTCCCGGACCAGGTCGACACCAACACGCTGACCATCGACGCCACCGACCCCAAGAGCGGAACGGCCGAGTTCAAGGCCGCCGCAGTGTGTATCGAACGGGTCTGACTCGGAGTATCGTCGAGCCGTGGATCTGCGTGCCCTGGAGTCTCTGCCCAGCGACGTCGAGCGCGTGGCCATCGACGCGGTGCTGGGGCCCGAGCCCGCTGTGCCCTCGGCCTCGTGGTCGTCGGCGCAAGGCCGGCGCCACCTGCTGCTGCCTGCGCTGCACGCGGCTCAGGCGCGGGTGGGCTTCGTCAGCCCGGGGGCGCTCGGGTACATCTGCCAGCGGCTCGAAGTGGCGCCGGCCGAGGGCTTCGGCGTTGCCAGCTTCTATGCGCTGTTCGCCCTCGGTGTGCGCCCGCCGGTGGCGCTGCACGTGTGCGACGACATCGCCTGCAAGGCTGCCGGCGTCGATCACCTGATCGACGGCCTGACGCGCGAAGTGAGCGCCAGCGCCGAGCACGCCTGGCACCGCAGCCCGTGCCTGGGCCTGTGCGAGCAGGCGCCGGCCGCGCTGTACACCCGCGCGGGCGACCCGCCGGTCGAGCGCGGCCTGGGCCGCCTCACCCTCGAGCGGGCCATTGCCGCGCTTCGCACCGGACCCATCGCTGTCGAGCCAGCGCCTGCGCTGCCGCAGCGGGGCGAGTCGGGGCTGCGGCTCTTGGTCCGCGTCGGGCACGTCGATCCGAGCAGCCTCGACGACTATCGCGCCCACGGCGGCTACCGCGCCCTCAGGCGGGCGCTCGAGATCGGGCCCGCGGGCGTGCTCCGCGAGCTCGCCGACTCGGGGCTTTTGGGGCGCGGCGGAGCGCTCTTCCCCACCGGGCGCAAGTGGGAGGCCGTCGCACGGGCCACGACCCGCCCGCGCTACGTGGTGTGCAACGCCGACGAGTCCGAGCCCGGCACCTTCAAAGACCGCGTGCTGATGGAGCAGGATCCATACGCGCTGGTCGAGGCCATGACCATCGCGGGCGTGACCGTGGGCGCCGAGCGAGGCTTCATCTACTTGCGCGCCGAGTATCCACTGGCCGCCGAGCGCCTGACCCACGCCGTCGCTCAGGCGCGGCTCCGCGGGCTGCTTGGCGACGACGTCCTGGGGCGCGGCGCCCGCTTCGAGATCGAGATCCGGCGGGGCGCCGGGGCGTACGTCTGCGGTGAAGAGACGGCGCTCTTGGCCTCGATCGAGGGCCACCGCGGCGAGCCCCGGAGCAAGCCGCCGTTTCCGGTCGAGGTGGGCTTGTTCGGCAAGCCCACCGTGATCAACAACGTCGAGACGCTGTGCAACGTCCCGTTCATCGTCGAGCACGGCGCCTCGGCGTATCGCTCGGTGGGCACCGCCGGGTCGCCCGGCACGCGCCTGTTCTGCGTCTCGGGCCGGGTCGAACAGCCGGGCGTCTACGAGCTGGCCATGGGGGTCACGCTCGGCGAGCTGATCGCGCGCGCGGGCGGTGTGATCGGGGGTGGGGCACCGGCAGCGGTGCTGCTCGGCGGCGCGGCGGGCTCGTTCGTGGGAAAGGCGTCCCTCGATCTGCGTCTCAGCTTCGAGGACACGAAGCGCCAGGGCGTCACCCTGGGCTCGGGGGTCGTGCTGGTGCTGGACGACAGCGTGCCACTCGAGCCGATCCTTGCGCGCATCGCCGCGTTTTTCCGGGACGAGTCGTGCGGTCAGTGCGTTCCTTGCCGGGTGGGCACCGTGCGGCAAGAAGAGCTGATCACCCGGCTCGCGAAGCGGCAGCCCGCGGGCAGTCTTGCCGGCGAGCTCGGCCTGCTGCGCGAGCTGGGTCAGGTCATGCGCGACGCGTCGATCTGTGGGCTCGGGCAGACGGCGTCGAGCGCCATCGAGTCTGCCGTGGAGCGCCTGGGCGCGTTCCGAGAGGGGGAGCCGTGACGGTGCGCCTGCCGCTGGCGCCGGCCCGGGCCCTCGAGCTCAGCATCGACGGCCGAACGGTCAGCGTGCCCGAGGGCGCCTCGCTGCTCGATGCATGCCGGCAGCTCGGCATCGACGTGCCCACCCTGTGCCATGCACCGAACCTCACGCCGGTGAACGTGTGTCGCGTGTGCGTGGTCGAGGTCGAGGGCGCGCGCACGCTGGTCCCCTCGTGCTCGCGCCGGGCCGAGGCCGGCATGGTGGTCAAGACCGACAGCGAGCGCGTGCGCCTGGCTCGGCGCCTGGTGATGGAGCTTTTGGCGTCCAGCGTCGACCTGTCGACGGCCCCCGAGGCGAGCTCGTTCGTGGAGCGCTTCGGCGCGCGGCCCGATCGCTTCGGGCCCCCGGCGCCCGCCGCCGAACGGGGCGAGCGCGAGCGCCGTCAGCCCGGGCATCACGCGGCGCCTCGGCCGGGCGCCGCAGAAACCGTGGCTCAGCCCGTCAAGCTCGACAACCCGCTGTTCGTGCGCGACCTGGGCAAGTGCATGCTCTGCTACAAGTGCGTCGAGGCGTGCGGCGCCGACGCGCAGAACACCTTCGCCATCGCGGTCGCCGGGCGGGGTTTCGACGCGCGCATCTCCACCGAGCTCGACGTGCCGCTGCCCGACTCGGCCTGCGTGTTCTGTGGCAACTGCATCGGCGTGTGTCCCACCGGCGCGTTGATGTTCCAGAGCGAGCACCAGCTGCGCGCTGCCGGCCAGTGGGACGAGGCGCAACAGAGCCAGACCGACACCGTCTGCTCGTACTGCGGAGTCGGGTGCGTGATCACCCTGCATGCCCAAGGCGGCCGCATCGTGAAGGCCACCTCGCCGCACGACAGCGAGGTGACCGGTGGGCACTTGTGCATCAAGGGCCGATTCGGCTGGGGTTTCGTCCGCTCGCGCGACTGAAAAAACGCTGGCAAATGCCCGGGGGCGGCGCGTGGTTCTTGCCGCGCTGGCGTGCCGCGTCCATTATCTCGTGGGGTCGAGTCGTGAGTACCGCTGTTTCCCAGTCCGAGATCACTGCCGGGTCCGTCCTGGCCGGCAAGTACCGGGTCGAGCGCATGATCGGCCAGGGCGGCATGGGCGTGGTGGTCGAGGCCCGGCACACCACGCTCGACGACCGCGTGGCGCTCAAGTTCCTGCTGCCCGAGTACGCGGCGCACCCCGAAGCGTCGCAACGTTTCTTGAGGGAGGCGCGCGCCGCGGTGCGCATCAAGAGCGCCCACGTGGCTCGCGTGTCGGACGTCGGGACGCTGGACAGCGGCGCGCCGTACATGGTGATGGAGTTCCTGGAGGGCGCCGACGCCTCTCACGGCCTGTCCCACGGGCAGGTGCTGCCGTTGCACGAGGCCGTCGACTACATCGTGCAGGCCTGCGACGCGCTGGCCGAAGCGCACTCGCTGGGCATCGTCCACCGCGACATCAAGCCCGCCAACCTGTTCGTCACCCGGCACCAAGACGGCAGCCCCTTCGTGAAGCTGCTCGACTTCGGCATCTCGAAGGTCGACAGCGATGTGGGCGGGGCCGACGGCCTCACCCGGACCACGGCCACGATGGGTTCGGCGCTGTACATGTCGCCCGAGCAGATCCGGCAGTCCAAATCGGTGGATCACCGGACGGACATCTACGCGCTGGGCGTCTCGCTCTACGAGCTGCTCACCGGGCGCCAGCCCTTCATTGCCGAGAACTTCGCCGCGCTCTGCGTCGAGATAGCGACCGGCACTCCGACGCCGCTGCGCGAGCTGCGCCCCGACATTCCGCCCGAGTTCGCGGCGACGCTCGAGCGGGCATACGCACGGGATCTGAACACCCGCTTTCAGTCCATCGGCGAGCTGGTCGTGGCCCTCTCTCCGTGGGCTCCGCCGCGCACACAACCGATCATCGAACGCATCGCGCGCGCGGCTGGCCTCGTGCCCCGCTTCAGCTCGAACCCGCCGCCCGCCGATCCGGCACGCGGTAGCTACGCTCACATTGCGCTCAGCGAGAGCGCCGCTCGCGGCCTGGCCGGGTCGTCGCCGGGTGTGACGCCCGCGGGCACCAACCTGACTGGCAGCAAGACCGTGCCCCCCACGACCAGGTCGCCACTGCCCGCGCTGTTGGCCGTGGGCGGCGTGCTGGTGGTGCTCGCGGTCGGTGGCGCGGGCGCCTTCGCCTTCATGAGGTCGAAGGGCGCGCCCGAGCCCGAGGCCAGCGCGGCCAGCGCCGCCGAGGCGCCGAAGCCGCCCGACCCGACCCCCAGCGCCACCGCGGCCGAGCCGCCCAAGGTCGAGCCCAGCGTCACGGCATCGGCCGAGGCCCCTCCCGCTCAGAGCGCTGCACCTGCCGCGGCTGCCACCAAGAACCAGCCCAAGCCGAGCACCAAGGCGGAGCCGAAGAAGCCAGAGCCTGCGAAGCCAGAGCCTGCGAAGCCAGAGCCTCCGCCCTCCAACCCCGTGAAGAAGCCCAATGCCGAAGACGTTCGTTGACACCGTGCGCCCCGCTCTCGCTTCCGCCGCGCTCTGCTTCGCTGTCGTTGCCGGGTCGGGGGTGGCCCACGCTGGCGACAAGGCGCTGGCCGAGACCCTGTTCCAAGAAGGGCGCAAGCTGTTCGATGCCGGCAAGCTGGACGCAGCGTGCTCGAAGTTCGACGCCAGCCAGCGGCAAGATCCGTCGCCCGGCACGCTGATCAACCTGGGCAAGTGCAACGAGGCCCGCGGCAAGACGGCGACCGCCTGGGCCAACTACAAAGAGGCAGAGTCACTGGCGCGGAACATGTCTCGCACCGAACAAGAGTCGGCCGCTGCCGCTCGCGCCACCGCTATCGAGCCGCTGCTCTCGCGGCTCGAGATCAAGCCCCCGGCCACGGCGATCGAAGGCCTGGTGGTCAAGCGCAACGGCGTCGCAATCAGCGTCGACGCGCTCGGCACGGCGTCTCCGGTCGACCCCGGCGAGCACGAGATAGAAGCCAGCGCGCCCGGCCACAAGACGTGGAAGAGCAAGGTCACGGTCGGCAAGCAGAAGGACAACGCCTCGGTCCAGATCCCCGAGCTCGAGAAGGGCGCCGAGGCGACCCCCGTGGCCGCCCCCCCGCCGGCGGCCCCCGGCGAGCCCTCTGCCGACCCGGGCGCCGGCGCGGCCGCCGGCGCCGGCGTCACCGCCGACACCAGCAAGGGCGGCAGCTCGGCCAAGACGTTCGGCTACGTGCTGACCGGCATCGGCGCCGTCGGGCTGATCGCCGGCGGATACTTCGGCTACGCCGCCAGCAAGCAGGCCAGCGACGCCGAGAACGACGACACGCTCTGCCCCGACAAGAAGTGCACGTCTGCCGGCCGGGACGAGATCGACTCGGCGAAAGGCAAGGCGCTGATCTCCACCATCGGGATCGGCGTGGGGGTGGCGGCCTTGGGGGCGGGCATCGTGCTTCTGGCCACGGCCCCCTCGAATCGCGAGGCAGCCGCGTTGGCGCGTCGGCAGCAAAGCGCGGTGCGCGTGGCGCCGTTCGTCGATCGGAAAAACGCCGGTCTGTTCGTTTCGGGTGGCTTCTAGCCGAAGGGCCAGCGTGAGAGCACGTCTTCTCCCCCTGGTGCTTGCGCTGGCCGGCTGCTCCAGCCTGCTCGGGCTCGACGAGTTCGAAGATGCGCCGGCGGGGTCGAGCGGTGGCCAGGCGGGGTCCGGCGGCGCTGCCGGCGCTGCCGGGTCCGCCGGTTCGAGCGACGGCGGGCCCGACGCGGCGGTTCCTTTCGTGTGCGCCGAGTTGGCCGACAGGGACATGATCTCGGAGGGCGACCTCTATGGGAAGAAGCTCGAGCTCAAGTCGGCGCGGGTGATTCGGTCGCGCCACGACCCCAACATGGTGTTCGCCGCCGCCAGCTACATCGCTGGCGGTGGCAACTTCGGCGTGGTGGTGCGCACCCATCGCGACAGCGAGGGCTCGCCGGGCTCGATGCAGACCGTCGTTTTCTCCGGGCATTTCACCATCGCCGACGGCTACGCGGACCAGAGCTTCCTCTACCTGTGGGGTTTCCGCGAGGGCGACATCGTCAAGCTGCGCTTCGAGCTCACCCCGACCGGCGTCAACCCGAACGTCCCCCCCATGGACTTTGCGACGCCCACCCCCACCGAGTGCCATGGCCCAGTCGGGTATCCGCGCCAGCTTGCCTTCGAAGAGGGCTGGACCACCGACGACTACGTTCTCACGTGCCAGAACACGGCCGGCACGAACCGTTACGTCTACCTGGGTGGAAACGGCTCGTTCGATCCCGTGACCAGCGGGCCGATCCAGGGCCCCGATTCCCCCGCGTATCGCGTGCGCGGGCTGAGGCACGACGGCGAGTTCCTGATCGCGCTCGACGACGGGCTCTTCGCCCACGGAAGCCCCAAGAGCTGGAAGCTGAAGAAGCTGGACCTCGCGGGCAGCGGCGAGATGGCGTCGATGCTCGGGATCTTCCCGCACCCGAAAGGCGGGACGCTGATCATGCCCGCGCGTGTCGATCTGAAGAGCTTCGTCGGCGCCGTGTACGCGGGGACCTTCGAGGTCAGCGACTACGGAAAGCTCGACGACAAGACGCAGTACGCCCAGGTGCTCGAGATCTCCGGCTACGAGAACTTTCCCAGGCTCGAGCACATGGCCGCCGGTCCCGTCTCGCTGGTCAGCGCTGGCGTCACCGTCGACGACCAGCACGTCCGCTTCCTGAAGTTCGACCGCTCGGGCACCCCGATTGTTTTCCAGCAGCTGACCAAGCCGAAGAACCTCTCCGACACGTCCGTCGCGGACGCCGTGCCTTTCGGGCCGAGCGGCGCGTTCGACGTGGTCGTCTGGAGCCAGTCCAACCCTCCGCTCATCCGTCTGGCCAAGCTGGTCTGTCAGCCCAAGAAATGAGCTCGGGCATGCTGGTCGTGAACCGCTGGTGCTTGCTGGTCGTCACCGGGCTCTCGATCGCGTGCTCGGCCCAAGACAGCGCCCCCTCGGACGGGGTTTCAGCCGGGGGTCAGGGTGGCGGCGGCAGCGGTGGGCAATCGGTCGGCGGCTCGGGCGCGTGGCCCAGCGGCGGCACTGCCGGCGCGGGGGGCGCGAGCAGCGGCGGCGCGGGCCAGGGCGGCACCCCCGCGGGCGGCGGTTCCGGCGGCAGCGGCGGGGCGCCGTTGCCCTGCGACTCGCGCTTCAGCTTCTCGCAGGTCCCGGTCACCGCCGGCTCGGACTTCACGGTCACGTTCAAGGACACTCCGGGCTACGTCTATATCGGGATGGACGTGACCGGGCCCGGGTCGCCGGTCGCCAGCGATCTGAAGATCAGTGGCGCGGGGCCTTACAGCTGGAGCTGGAAGGTCTCGGGGCACGGCGCCGGCACGCTGAAGCTCACGTTCACGAAAGACAACGGCACGGCCGTCGCCAGCTGCCAGATCGGCTCGAACCCCAGCTCGGGCGGCGGCGGGAGCGGGGGCAGCGGCGGCGGCAGCGGGGGCGGCGGCAGCGGGGGCACGGGCGGCGGCAGCGGAGGCAACCCCGTGGGCACTTGCGCCGATCAGGCCGTGCGCAATCGCTTCGCGATGAACATCGACCCCGCGAACCCCAAGGGCAACCCCAGCGCGAGCGACCTCCGGACACTCGGCGCGCGCTGGGCGCGCATCGAGTGGAAAGTCGGCGTGAGCGCGGCGACGCAGAAGAGCCAGATCGCCGCGCTCCGCAGCGGCGGCGTGCGCGTGCTGCTGATCTTCGACTACGCGAGCGTGTCGATCCCCTCGCCGGGTTCGTCGGGGAGCAGCAGCTCGTGGACCAGCTACCGCGCGCAATACGTCCAGGAGCTCGGCAATCTCGTCGCGTCCGTCGGCACGGGCATCGACGCGTGGGAGGTCTGGAACGAACCGGATCTGGCGCCCTCTGCCGGGTACGACCCCTACGTGCCCCCGGCAACCTACGGTGCGCTGCTCAAAGACGCGTACACCAAGCTGAAGGCCAGCACCTCGGCGCCGGTGATCGTGGGCGGGCTCGCGTCGGGCAACCCGAGCTATCTGACCCAGGCCAAGAACGCCGCCGGGGGCTTGTTCGCGGACGGTGTCGGCATTCATCCCTATGGGCAGCGCGCGCCTGACAACTGGCCCAATTCGACGTGGGGCTTCGGAAACATGAGCGCGCTGTTCAGCGCGTACCTGGCCTTCGGGAAGCCAGTCTGGGTCACCGAGATCGGCACCGTCGATTCCGACAATCAGGCCCAGTACCTGAAGAACGTTTACGCGCTGGCCGCTGGCTACGGCACGCAGGTCCCGGTCGTGTTCTGGTTCTGCTGGAGCGACGGAATGGTCCCGCCGTTCGGCGTGCTCGACAGCTCTGGCGGCCAGAAGGCTGCGTATTCAGCCTTCAAATCCGTGGCGCCCGCCTGGAATTCGAGCTGCGAGCATTAGCCGATCGGGGTTCAGGGGTTTCCCCCACACGGGAAGAGCCGGTCCGGGCCCGGCGTACTTGGGGCTGGCGATGAGCGCTCCTGCTTCCAGCCCCGACAGCTTTCGGCCGCGCCGCACCGCGCAGGGCACGATCGTCGGCATGCCGCCGGTGGTGCGCGAGCCCGCTCGGCTCGGACCGCTGTGCTCCACCACGCTGCGCAGCGTGTATCGACCGGAACAGCGAGACGACGCCCCGTGCTCCGATGCGTTCCATCCCGAGCGCTGGAGCAACCCTCCCGCCATCGGCCTCGAGCCGATCGTGCCCTGCGACGAGCCCGAAGAAGACGACGCCGTGCAGCTGCGACCGAAGCTGGGGCTCACGCGGGCTGCTGTCGATCCGCCGCCCGAGCGTGCACTCGAGCCCGAACCCGAGCCCGAACCCGAGCCACCGACCCAGCGTTGGCAGCCCCCCTTGGCGGCCACCGTGGACGATCCGATAGAGCTGCCCGTTGCCCCGCGGCGGTGGCTCTGGGTGCTGGCGGCGGTCGGCGCAGCGCTGGCGGTGCTGCTGTGCGCGGCGCTTCCACGGCTGCTCTGACCCGCGCTTGACGAGCCCGGTCCAGAGCCCCAGGTACGAGCCGCGAGGTCGGAGGCGAGGTCGATGGGGAAGAGCCGAAAGAAGCCGGGCGAGCGGCCGTACGTGGGGGTGCTGGTTGCCACGCGCAAGGGCGCGTTCATCGTCCACGGCGACGCGAAGCGCAAGCGCTGGCAGCTCGACGGCCCGCACTTCCTGGGTCACATCATCCATCACCTGGTGCTCGACCCCCGTGACGGGCGCACCCTCTTGGCGGCGGCGAAGACGGGGCACCTGGGGCCGACCGTGTTTCGCTCGACGAACCTCGGCCGCACCTGGACCGAAGCGAAGAAGCCGCCGGCGTTCACCAAGGCCAAGAAGGGGGAACCCGGGCGCAGCGTGGACCACACCTTCTGGCTCACCCCGTGCCACGCCAGCGAGCCGGGCGCGTGGTACGCCGGCACTTCGCCGCAGGGGCTGTTCCGCTCGGACGACTGCGGGGACACCTGGCGCCCACTTCCGAGTGTGAACGACGACGCGCAGTTTCGGCAGTGGATGGGCAGCGTGCAAGACGGGACCCCCGACGGCCCGAAGCTCCACTCGATCCTGGTCGACCCGCGCGACCCCAAGCATCTCTACTTCGGCATGTCGGGTGGTGGCGTGCACGAGTCGACCGACGGTGGCAAGCACTGGCGCCCGCTGATCGCGGGCATGGAGGTGGTCGGAGGTTTCGACCCCGCCAACATCGCTTTCCACGATCCACACTGCTTGCGGATGTGCGCGACCAATCCCGACCGGCTGTATCAGCAGAACCACTGCGGCATCTACCGCATCGATCGGCCTGAAGGCACCTGGCATCGCATCGGCAAGCGCATGCCGAAGGCGGTGGGCGACGTCGGCTTCACCATGGTGGTGCACCCGCGCGACGCGGACACCGCCTGGGTGCTGCCGATGGACGGTCAGACGGTCTGGCCGCGCACCAGCCCGGGCGGTCGCCCGGCGGTCTTCGTCACCAAGAATGCGGGCAAGAGCTGGCAGCGGCTGGACGCAGGCATGCCCCGCAGCCAGGCCTGGTGGACCGTGAAGCGCCAAGCGATGAGCGCCGACCGCCACGATCCGGTCGGGCTCTATTTCGGGACCACCAGCGGCGAGCTGTGGATGAGCCGCGACGAGGGTCAGGGCTGGGAGTGCATCGCGCGTCACTTGCCCGAGATCTACGCGGTGGAGGCAGCCGAGCTTCGGTGAAGGTGCTGATCCCGAGCCCGTTGCTCTCGTACACGAGGGTCAGCGAAGTCGATGCCGCCGGGCCAACCCTGGCCGCGCTGCTCGTCGATCTCGACCGGCAGTTCCCCGGCATTCGCTTCCGGGTGATCGACGAGCAAGAGCGGATGCGGCCTCACATGCGATTCTTCGTCAACGGCGAGCAGGTGTTCGATCTGGGCCGGGCCCTTGCCTCCGGCGACGAAGTCACGCTGGTGCAGGCGCTCAGCGGCGGCTGAATTCCGCGGCGATCACACGGCCGATTTCCGCGTGAGCCCGGTTCAGCTCTGGCAGTGTCCGTCGTGAGTCGCTCAGGTAGGCCGCGATCACGATCGGGCGTCGCCCCGGGGGCCAGGCGATCGCGACGTCGTTCACGGCGCCTCGGTTGCAGGTGCCGGTCTTGTCCGCAACGACCCACGTCGCCGGCAACCCCGCGCGCAGCCGCTCGCGCCCGGTCGGCGAGCTCCGCATCCAGCCCAGCAGGCGATCTCGGTTCGCCGCCGCCAGCTGGCCGCCCGAAAATACGGTCCTGAGTGCGGTCGCCATGGCGCGGGGTGAGGTCGTGTCCCGCGGGTCGCCGGCGAGATTCTCATTCAGCGCCGGCTCGTCGCGGTCGAGCCGAGTCACCGTGTCGCCTTGCGCCCGCAGGAAGGCGGTGACGGCGCCGGGCCCCCCCAGCTGGGACAGCAGCAGGTTGGTGGCGGTGTTGTCGCTCACGGTCACGCTGGCCGCCGCCAGCTCGGCGGTGGTCATGAAGCCGCGCGCTGCGTGGACCCGAGTGATCGGAGCATGCTCGAGCAGCGCACTCGAATCGTAGCTGATGTTCCGGTCGAGCTTCTCTTCGCCGCGGTCGACCCGCGCCAGCACAGCCGCTGCGAGCGCCCACTTGAAGGTCGAGCACAGCGCGAAGCGTTCGTCCTCGCGATGCGCGACCTCTCGGCCAGTCTCGGTGTCGAGCGCGAAGACTCCCACGCGCCCCCCGAGCCGAGCCTCGAGCCCCGGGAACGGGTCCTGGGGTGGCGCGGGCGCCTCCGGCGGTCTGGTCGAGCAGGCCGCGGCCAGCGCCGCTGCGAGCAGTCCTCGTGCAACCATCACGGCCCCAGATTCGCACGAGAACACCGGGTGTGCACCCCTTGCCCCCGTGTCGCGCCCGAAGCACGCTGGCGCCGTGGAGCGCCTGTTCTGGATCAGCCTGGCCGGGGCCGCCGGCGTCGGTACGCGCTACCTGGTCGGGCTGTGGGCGGGCGAGCGCTTCGGGACCGCGTTCCCGTATGCCACGCTGATCGTCAACGTTGCCGGGTGCTTCTTGATCGCGCTCATCATGCAGGTCGCGCTCAACGTCACCACTTTTTCGCCCACCCTGCGCTTGGCCCTGACCACCGGGTTCCTGGGCGGCCTCACCACCTATTCGAGCTTCGCCTACGAGACCACCAAGCTGGTTCAGGCCGGTGCACGCGGCGCAGCGCTGTGGAACGTGACGATCACCACCGTGGGCTGCTTTGCCGCCGTGGTGCTGGGACTCTTCTTGGCGAACGCCATGACCAAGGCTTGAAGGAGGACGCGATGCGAGCTCTCGACGGCGAACAGACCCTGGTTCGGATCTTCATCGGCGAAGGTGACAAGTGGCACCACCAGCCGCTGGCCCGCGCGCTGCTCGAGCGCCTGCGGGCCGAGGGCTTCGCGGGCGCCACCGTCATTCACGGGGTCGCCGGCTTCGGTGCCCGCAGCGTCATCCACACCGCCAGCTTGATCGACCTCTCTGGCGACCTGCCGGTGATCATCGAGCTGATCGACGACGCGGCGCACGTCGACCGGCTCTTGTCGCTCCTGGACGAGATGATGGCCGGCGGAATGGTGACGCTCGAGAAGGTGCGCGTCCTTCGGTACTCTGCTGCCCGCGCCCATGCGTAGCCGGGCGATTCTCGTCGGCTCGGCGCTGGTCTGGGCCTGCGCGGCACAGAACCCGACCCCGGTCGCGCGCACCGTGGTGGTCGGCGCGCCAGCTGCTTCGCCGGAGCCCCTCGGCGCCGAGGCCACCCCCGCGTGCACGCCGCCGCTCCGCGTGCCGAAGGCCATTCGCGCGGTCCGCGAGCTCTTGCCCAGCCCCGATGACCCGCTCGCCGGTCAGTTCGGCATGGCCGACGCGATTCGCGATCTGGTCGGCGACTGGCCGCTTCGCGCGAACATCGAGACCAGCGAAGGCACCCTCGAGTGCACGCTCTGGGACGAGGTTGCCCCGCGCACGGTGGCGAGCTTCGTGGGCCTGGCCCGGGGGCTGCGCCCGTGGCGCGACGCGAAGAGCGGTGCCTGGCGCGCGCGCCCGGCCTACGACGGCTCCACCTTCCACCGCATCATCTCGGGTTTCATGATCCAAGGCGGCGATCCCCTCGGGAACGGCACGGGAGAGCCCGGGTTTCTCTTGCCCGACGAGATCGACGAGTCGGTGCGCGCGGACCGCCGCGGCCTGCTCTTCATGGCCAATCGCGGGCCAGACACCAACGGCATGCAGTTCTTCATCTTGGACGGCGCCGCGCCCCACCTCGACGCGCGCTATACGGCCTTCGGCGAGTGCGGCCCTGACGAGGTGATCGCCCGGATCGCCCGCGTGCCCACCGCTGCCGGCGACCGCCCGGTCACGCCGGTGAACATCGAGCGCGTGCGGATCGCGTTCAAGGAGCCGTGTCGGCGGTAGCGCCCGAGTGGGCCGCTCGCCGTCGGCACGCTGGGCACTGGCCCGCGCCTGGCCCAAGAAACGAAGAAGCGGAGTCGGCCTCAGGGGCTGACTCCGCAGTTCCTCTCGGTTGCGCGGGTAGGATTTGAACCTACGACCTTCGGGTTATGAGCCCGACGAGCTACCAGGCTGCTCCACCGCGCGGGCGCACTCTACCCGCGCGCGCTCGGCTGTCAAGCCCTGGGTTCTTCGCGATCAGATGCGCATTCCCGGGGCTTCGTAACCGACCTCGTCCACGTACTCGGCGTAGCCGCCGCCGAAGGCGCGGACGCCCGTGGGGGAGACCTCGAGCACCCGGTTCGAGAGCAGGCGCAGGAAGTGCCGGTCGTGGGACACGAACAACATCGTTCCGTCGTAGCCGGCCAGGGCCTCGACCAACATCTCCTTGGTGGCGATGTCCAGGTGGTTGGTCGGCTCGTCGAGCACCAGGAAGTTCGGCGGGTCGTAGAGCATCAGGGCGAGCACCAGTCGCGCCTTCTCGCCACCCGACAGGATCTTGCAGGGCTTCTCGACGTCGTCGCCGGGGAAGCCGAACACGCCCGCCAGGGTCTTGAGTGAGCCCACCGAGGCCTTCGGGAACTTGCCGATCAGCATGTCCCAGACGCTCGAGCCCGGGTCGAGCAGCTCCATCGAGTGCTGGGCGAAGTAGCCGAGCTTCACGCTGGCGCCCACGGTGACCGTGCCGGCGTCGGGCTGCGAGGCGTGCGCCACCAGCTTGAGCAACGTGCTCTTGCCGGCGCCGTTCACCCCCATCACGCACCAGCGCTCTTTGCGGCGAATCAAGAGGTCGAGCCCGTCGTAGATGACCTTCGAGCCGTAGGCCTTCTTCACGCCCTGCAGCTTGACCACGTCGTCGCCCGAGCGCGGGGACTCGGGGAAGTCGAAGCGCAGCTTCTTGCGGCGCTTGGGCGGCTCGACGCGCTCGATCTTCTCCAGCTTCTTCACCCGCGACTGCACCTGGGCGGCGTGGCTGGCGCGGGCCTTGAAACGCGCGATGAACGCCTCTTCTTTGGCCAGCATGGCCTGCTGGCGCTCGAACTCGCTCTCGCGCTGCGCGTCCAGCACGGCCCGCTGGGCCAGGTAGCTCTCGTAGTTGCCCGTGAAGCTGGTCAGCTCGCCACCGTCGATCTCGATGATGCGGTTGACCAGGCGATTCATGAACTCGTGATCGTGCGAGGTCATGATCAGCGCGCCGTCGAAGCCCTTCAGGAACTGCTCGAGCCAGAGAATCGATTCGAGGTCCAGGTGGTTGGTCGGCTCGTCGAGCAGCAGCGCGTCGGGCTTCATGAGCAAGATGCGGGCAAGGGCCACTCGCATCTTCCACCCGCCCGACAGGGCGCCGACGTCGCCTTCCATCACCTCTTGGGCGAAGCCCAGGCCCGCGAGGATCTCGCGGGCGCGGGCGTCCAGCGCGTAGCCGCCCAGCTCCTCGAATCGCGCTTGAGCGTCACCGAAATCCTCGATCAGCTTCTCCATCTGATCGGCCAGGTCGGGATCGGCCAGCTGCTTCTCGAGCTCGGCGAGGCGGGCCGCGGCCACCGAGACCGGGCCGGCGCCATCGAGGGTGGCCGCCACGACGCTCTGGCCCTGCATGTCGCCGACGTCTTGGCTGAAGTGGCCGACGGTCGTGCCCTTGTCGACCATCACCTGACCCGCATCGGGGTCCTCTTCCCGCACGAACATGCGAAAGATGGTCGACTTGCCCGCGCCGTTCGGGCCTACCAGGCCGACCCGGTCACCGCGGAACACCGCGAACGAAGCGTCGGCGAACAGGATCTGCTTGCCGTGCTGCTTGGCGACCGAGTCGAGACGGAGCATGGGGCGCCGCGTTTGACATGGGCCCGGCGGGCTGTCGAGAAGCCTCGCGAAAACCGGCGCTTGACGAGGCCCGGGGGCGCAGCTAATAAAGTCGAAGGCAAACCCTCACGCGTACGTAAGGGTTATGCCGTGCACGACAGCGTTCAGAGCCCACGATGGCCCGCAAAGTCCGCCTTCACCTCACCACGCCCGGCCCGACGAACGAGCGTTCGTCTCTGGCAGAGCCGCCCATCGAAGAGCTGGGGGTCAGCCCCGACACGGTGCTGTTGGTCGGCGACCTGGCCAAGGCCACCGGCAAGACGGTCCGCGCCATCCACCTCTACGAAGATCTGGGTCTGCTTCGCCCCCACGATCGCAGCAAGGGTCGGTATCGCCTGTTCGGCCCCGACGCCCTGGTCCGCGTACGCTGGATCACCAAGCTGCAGTCGCTGGGCTTCTCGCTCTCGGACATCCAAGAGCTGGTCCGAGCGCAGGGTGACTCCGAGAGCGCGAAGCTGGCAGCCAGCCGGCTGTCCGAGGTGTACCTGACCAAGCTGGCCGAGACGCGCGCGAAGCTGGACGAGCTTCGTCAGCTCGAACGCGAGCTGGTCGAGAGCCTGAGCTACCTCAACGCCTGTGGCTCTGCCTGCGAACCGCTCGTGCCGGTGCACGCGTGCCCCAGCTGCGAACGCCACAGTGAAAGCCACACCCCCGACCTCGTCGCGGGCGCCCAGACGCACTGACCATGACCCTGAAGCTTCCCATCTACATGGACAACCACGCGACGACTCGGGTCGACCCGCGCGTGGTTCAGGCCATGCTGCCGTATTTCGACCAGACGTTCGGCAACGCTGCCAGCCGCACGCATGCCTTCGGCTGGCAGGCCGAGGCGGCGGTCGAAGACGCACGCGACACCGTGGCTGGTCTGATCAACGCCGAGAGCGGCAAAGAGATCGTGTTCACCTCGGGCGCCACCGAGAGTGACAACCTGGCCATCAAGGGCGTCGCCGAATATTACAAGGCCAAGGGCAACCACATCGTCACCACCGTGATCGAGCACAAGGCCGTGCTCGATTCGTGCAAGCGCCTCGAAAAGCAGGGCTTCCAGGTGAGCTACGTGCCCGTGGGCAAAGACGGCCGGGTCGACCCGGACGACATCCGCCGCGCGCTGACCGACAAGACCATCTTGGTCAGCGTGATGCTGGCCAACAACGAGGTGGGCACGATCCAACCGATTGCCGAGATTGGCGCGATCACCCGCGAGAAGGGGGTGCTGCTCCACTGTGACGCGGTGCAGGGGATCGGCAAGACCGAGTTCGACGTGCGCGCCATGAACGTGGACCTGGCGTCGCTCACCGCGCACAAGATCTACGGCCCCAAGGGCGTGGGCGCGCTCTACGTGCGGCGCAGCAAGCCCCGGGTGCGGCTGGTGGCTCAGATGGACGGCGGCGGGCACGAGCGCGGCAATCGCTCGGGCACCCTGAACGTGCCGGGCATCGTCGGCTTCGCCAAGGCTTGCGAGATCTTGAAGCAAGAGGGCAAGGCCGAGAACGAGCGGATCCGTGGGCTGCGCGACCGGCTGCACCGCGGCATTGCGGCGGCGCTGGACGAGGTAGTGCTGAACGGTCACCCCGAGCAGCGCTTGCCCGGCAATCTGAACCTCTCGTTTTCGTTCGTCGAGGGTGAGGGGCTGATGATGGCCATCAAAGACGTGGCCGTCTCGAGCGGGTCGGCCTGCACCAGCGCCAGCCTGGAGCCGAGCTACGTGCTGCGCTCGATGGGGCTGGACGAAGAGCTGGCGCACTCGAGCATTCGTTTCGGCCTGGGGCGCTTCAACACCGAAGAAGAGGTCGACTTCGTGATCGAGCTGGTGGTCGGCAAGGTCCAGAAGCTCCGGGACATGTCGCCGCTCTACGAGATGTTCAAGGACGGCATCGATTTGAAGAGCATTCAGTGGGTTCCCCACTGAGCGCCAAGGGGTCAGCATGACGTACAGCGAAAAAGTCATCCAGCACTACGAGAACCCGAAGAACGTCGGCGTCCTCGACAAAGAGGACCCCAACGTCGGCACGGGTCTGGTCGGCGCGCCCGCCTGTGGGGACGTGATGCGGCTGCAAATCAAGGTCAACGACTCGGGCGTGATCGAAGACGCCAAGTTCAAGACCTTTGGCTGCGGCTCGGCGATTGCTTCGAGCTCGCTGGCGACCGAATGGATCAAGGGCAAGCACATCGACGAGGCGGCGGGCATCCAGAACAGCCAGATCGCCGAAGAGCTGAACCTGCCGCCGGTGAAAATCCACTGCTCGGTGTTGGCCGAGGACGCCATCAAGAGCGCGATCGAGGACTTCCGCCAGAAGCGCGCCGCCCGGCGGGCGCTGGAAGGCGAAGCCCCGTCCACTGCTGCCAAGTGACGATTGCCATGTTGACGATGAGCACCGAGACCCCGAAGCCCGAAGCGCCAGCCGCAGAGCGGAAGCTTTCGCTGACCATCACCGACAAGGCGGTGGCGTTCGCTCGCCAGAAGCTGGAGAAGCGCGGCACCCCCGACGCGGCCATCCGCTTGGGCATCAAAGGCGGCGGCTGCTCGGGCTTCAGCTACGTGATCGCCTTCGAAGACGAGGCGCCGCGGGAGCGCGACCGGGTGTTCGAGGTCGACGGCGTGCGCTTCGTGGTCGACAAGAAGAGCCTGATCTATCTGGCGGGCTCGGCGCTGGATTTCGAGAAGACCCTGATGTTCCAGGGCTTCAAGTTCAGAAACCCGAACGAAGCCACCAGCTGCGGCTGCGGCCATTCGTTCACCGTGAAGTGAGGGGCCACCGAGCTGGGCTCGGGCCGCCCATGATGCTGAATCCGTTCGCGACCTTGGGCCTGCCGCCCGCGTTCGATCTCGACCTTGGCGAGGCCGAGCGGCGTCACCGCGATCTGAGCCGGGCGCTCCACCCCGACCGCTACGCTCAGAGCACGCCATCCGATCGCCGGACCGCGCTGGGCAAGGCCATCGAGGTGAACGAGGCCTGGCGCATCTTGAAAGACCCGATCCGGCGGGGCGAGGCGCTGCTTCGACAGCTGGGGGTCGAGGTGGAAGAGGGGCGCGAGCCAAAGCCCGATCCGGCGCTCTTGATGGACATGATGGAGCAGCGCGAGGCGCTGTCGCTGGCGGCGCGGCAGCGCGACGCGGCCCAGGTCGACGCGCTGGTGACGGCGATGAAGGCGCGGCAGGCCCGAGCGATCACCGCGCTGACGGTCGAGTTTCGCCGCGCCGCTGCCAACGGTGGGGCACGCGCCCACGCCCCGGTCCTGCTCTCGGGGCTGGGCGAGCTGCGCTACTGTCGCCGTTTCTTGGAAGAAGCCGAGGCGCTGCAAGACGAGCTGTTCTGACCATGGTGCTGCTGGACATCTTCGACCCCAAGGCGCCGCCCAGGCCGATTGGCATCGACCTGGGAACCACCAACAGCATCGTGGCGCACATGCGCGACGAGCGCCCGGTGGCGCTGACCACGTGCGACGGGACGGCGCTCTTGCCCAGCGTCGTCTACTATGGCGATCACGGCAGCGTGATCGTGGGCGCGTCGGCCAAGTCGTACGCGTCGCTGCATCCCGAGCGGACCCTGGCCAGCGTGAAGCGATTCATGGGGCGTGGTGCCGACGATCTCGAGACCACCCGCCTGGCGGCGCATCGCCTGGCCCCGGCCACCACGCCCGACGAGGCGAAGGTCGTGCGCTTCGACGTGGGCGGGCGAACGGTCACGCCGGTGGAGGTCAGCGCCGAGATCCTCAAGAGCCTGAAGCAGAGTGCGCTCGACCAGCTGGGCACCGTGGGCGGTGCGGTGATCACCGTGCCGGCGTACTTCGACGACGCTCAACGCCAGGCCACGAAGGACGCGGGCCGCTTGGCAGGGCTCGAGGTGCTCAGGTTGCTGAACGAGCCCACGGCCGCGGCGCTGGCCTATGGCCTGGACAAGCGGCAAGACGGCCTGTTTGCCGTCTACGACCTGGGCGGCGGCACCTTCGACATCACGCTGCTGCGGCTGGAAGAGGGCGTGTTTCAGGTCAAGAGCACGGGGGGCGACAGCGCGCTGGGCGGCGATGACATGGACCGGCGCATCGCCGAAGAGATGCTCGACGCCATGGGCGCGAGCGAGGCCGCGGCCCGCACCCCCGAGATCGTCGCGCTGGTGCTGGGCGCCGCGCGCAGTGCGAAGCACGGGCTCACCGACGCCCTCGAGGTGACGGTGGAGCTGCCGAAGCGCGGTGGCGGCACGATCGTGTACGGCATTCGCCGCCCGCATTTCGACGAGCTGATCGAGCCGCTGCTCGAGCGTACCGGTCGCGCCTGCCGGCGTGCGCTCCGCGACGCGGGCATGGAGCCGTCCGAGCTCGATGGCGTGATCTTGGTAGGTGGCTCGACGCGAGTGCCCCGCGTGCGGAGCTTCGTCGAAGAGACCTTCGGCAAGGTGCCGCTGGTCGACATCGACCCTGACCTGGTGGTGGCCTATGGCGCTGCGGTTCAGGCCCAGCTGCTGGCCGACTCGAGCGACGAGGTGCTACTGCTCGACGTGCTGCCGCTCTCGCTGGGCGTCGAGACCATGGGGGGCGGTGTGGACAAGGTCTTGCCCCGCAACACCACCATTCCCGCCGGCGCGCGCTCGACCTTCACGACCTATGCCGACAACCAGACCGGATTCGAGATCCACGTCGTCCAGGGCGAGCGCGAGCTGGCCAAGGACTGTCGCTCGCTGGCGCGGTTCACGCTGAAGGGCATTCCACCCATGCCGGCCGGCATGGCGCGGCTCGAGATCACCTTCCACGTGGACGAGAACAACCTGCTCAAGATCGAGGCCAAAGAGCTGACCACCGGTGTCTGCCAGGAGATCGAGGTCAAGCCGAGCTACGGCCTGACGGACGATCAGGTCGAAGCCATGTTGCTGGACGCCCTGGATCACGGCGAAGAGGACTTCGAGGCGCGGCGCCTGGCCGACGCCAAGGTCGAGGGCTCTCGCATGGCCCTGGCCACCCAGAAGGCGCTTGCGGCGGACGCCGATCTGCTCACGGCCGACGAGCGCGTGCGAGTAGAAGCTGCGCTCTCCGAGCTTCGCCGCGCCGTCCAGGGTGCCACGCACGTGGGCTCGGTGCAGCGCTCTATCGACGCCCTGGACGATGCCACCCACGAGTGGGCGGGCAGGCGCATGAACCGCGCCATCCAGAGCGCGATCGGCGGCCGGAGCGTCGAGGCCATCGGTGAGTCGGTGGCGCACGCACGCGGCGTGGAGGCGCACCTGCTCGAACACGGCGCGCTCCCCGTGAAAGAGAGCTGATGGCCACGATTCGCTTCATCGATCAGAACCTCGAGGTCGAGGTGCCGCTGGGCACCAGCGTGCTGGCGGCGGCGCAGAAGATCGGCGCCCCCGAGGGCTCGGCCTGTGGCGGCGTGTGCGCGTGCTCGACGTGCCACGTGTATGTCGAGAAAGGCGCCGAGCTCTTGAGCAACGCCGACGAAGACGAGGAGGACATCTTGGACAAGGCCTTCGACGTGCGCATGACGTCGCGCCTGGGCTGCCAGTCGAAGATCGTGCGAGAGGGCGTGGTCGAGGTTCGGATCAGCAACGAGAGCCTGGACGCCTACTACAACGAGCACCCGGGGGAGCCGCGCCCCCGCTGATTCAGTGGGGGACCAGCGGCGCCACGCCGGCGTCGGGGTCGGGCTCGGCCTGAGCCACCGGCTCGACGCACATCAACGACTCGGGCCGAGGCGCGTCGGCGCCGGCGTCCCGCGTGGCGGTCTCGAACACCCGCGCTCGCAGCCGGACGCCCGCCTCGAGCAGCTCGGCGCCGGCCTCTTTCGCCGGGCCGGTGGCGACGATGGCTTTCACGTGCTCGAGCGCGGTCTTCTTCCCGAGCGGCACGAAGGCGAAGCCCAGCAGCGCGAACATTCCCACCCCGATCTCGAGCACTCGGCGGCCGAAGCGGGTGATCACCGGCGGAACGGTACTCGCCTGAGCAGTGCGTGACGAAGTTCGCTGGGACGCAGATGCGCCCCAGAATCAACCCTTGCCGGTGAGCTTCAGCACCCGGGTCAAGAGCTCGTTCGAGAGCGTGCCCTGGCCCAGCTGCTTCACCGCCGGCACGATCACCTTGCGCCACTCTTCGCGGTCCGCCGCGCTCAGGTCGACCACCGTCATCTTCTTCGAGATGCGCGCGTAGGCCTGGGCATCGAGCTTGCGCACGCGGTCTTTGTTCACCTCGGCGGCGCGCTTCTGCAAATCCCAGAAGATGGTCTGCACGTCTTTGGGCAGGTCGTCGAGGGCCTTCTTGCGGAACACCGTGCCGCCCACGGCGCACACGCTTGCCGTGGAAGAAACGTGGTCCAGGAAGGGTGTCCATTGCAGCTGCTCGGCGGCCAGCGCCGGCGCGTTCAGCGCCTCGACCTTGCCCGAGCGAAGCGCGGGCAGAACCTCGGGTGGTGAGAGCGGCGTGGGCACGACCCCGCCGATGGCGGTGTAGATCGCGGCGCCGATCGGCTCGTTGCGCCAGACCAGCGGGCGCCGGCCCTTGAGGTCCGTGGGGCGGCGCAGCTCGAACCCGCGGGTCCATTGGCGCACCAGGCCCAGATCGCCCCAGCCCACCACCATGAAACCCTCTTTCTCGAAGCGCTTCTCGAGATCGGGGGCGAGATCGGCGCGAACCTTGTCGAGCACGTCCCACGAGTCGACCACGCCCGGAAGCTGCAGCACCATCACGTCTTTCGTGATCCGCGACATGCCTACCGAGGTGAGCGCAGCGCCGTCGAGGGACCCGGTCTTCATCTTCGAGACCATGGTGTCTTCGTTGCCCTGCGAGGCGTTGTAGTAGACCTCGAGCTCGAGCTGCCCGCCGCTCTTCTGCGAGAGGGCCTTCTGCCAGACGTTGAACACCTTGCCCCAGGCCGAGCGCTTCGGCGCCAGCGTGGCCACCCTGAGCTTGTGGCTGTCGGCCCGGCTGGGCACGGCCACGGTGAGCAGGGCGAGAAGCGCGGCGAAAGCGATGGAGGGGCGCATGGTGGTCTTCATTTCGGGGGCTTGATCGGCGCGCAGGTGCTGACGCCGGCACCCACGATGGCGAACGACTCGGACTTCTGCTTGGTGGTGGTGCCCGCCTGCGGGTCGTACTGGAAGACGTCGGTCGACGTGCCCGGCCCGACGAACAACCAGAAACTTCCGCCCCAGAACGCGAACGCGAAGTTCGAGCCGCCGGGCGGGTACTGCACCGGTGTTTGGGGCGCCTGCGACAGGATCTTGGCTTGGCTCTTGTCGATCTGGGCCACCACGTACGGCGAGCCTTCGAACGCGCCGAACAGCTTGCCGTCGCCCGTGCCCGTGAGCTCGGCCCGGGCGTTCATCTGGTCGTACATGCCAATGGGCGTCAGCACCAGCGACTGCGGATCGATGGTTGCCAGGCCCTTGGTGGTGCCGCTCATCGCCGAGTCGCTGACGAAGAGCGTGTCTTTGGTGCTGCCCGCGCCCTCGGTCGAGAAGCCCATGCCGAAGGTGACGAACCCGGCCTGGCCCGGCTGGAACGCGGTCGGCGAGCAGGCCGCCGTCTTGGTGTCGACCTTGAACAACGCGCCGTTGGTGTAGACCACCCAGGCGTTGGCGTTGCGGTCCACCGCCATCGAAAATGGCGTGTCGAGGAAGCCCGCGGCGCAGTTGAGGGTGCCAATCGGCGTGAACGTCAGCGCCGGTGGGTCGAACTTGTAGAGCTTGGCATCCGAGTCGAGCACGTACACGAACTGCGACTCGACCGAGCAGGCACTGCCACCGCCGCCGCCGCCGTTGCCGCCGCCGCCGAGGTTCATTCCGCCGGAGCCGGAGTTGCCGCCGATGTTCACTCCACCGGAGCCGCCGCCCGAGCCAGAGCTGCCGCCGCCGCCGATGCCAGGACCACCGCCGCCACCGCTGGCGCTGGAACAACCGAGAGCACAGAGCACACCGACACCTGCCAAGACCCGCTTCACGCTCCGGAGAATAGCTCAGCCCGAGGGATCGAGCACCACCGCGGGCAGGCCGTCGGCCGCGATGGCCACGGCGCCGGGCCGGGGCTCCGGAACGAACAGGGTGCCGGCCGGAGCTTCACTCATCGGCACGAACCAGCCATCCATCTCGTCCAGCCGGTTTCCGTTCGCATCCAGCGCCAGAATCCGCCGCTTCTGCCCGCTGGGGGTGCGCGTGAAGGTGAGGCTGCGACCCCACGACAGCGCGCCGCTCGGATCGACCAGCAGCTTCCGCCACTTGGTGGGCGTGCCCTCCACCTCGTAGTAGTTGGCGTTCACCCACTTGATGCGCTTGAACAACTTGCCGTAGTTGACGTCGCTGATCCACTGCGGGTCGCAGTAGCTCATCACGTCCCGGAAGCCGCTCGGCTCCTTGAGCTTCTGGCTGACCAGGCTGTAGCCCCAGGCGCCGATGGTGGCGCCCGAGTAGGGGAAGGCCTCGCCCGAGACGCCGCACGGCGCGTGGGGGCGGCCGTGGTTGTGTCCCACCTCGTGCGCCATGATGAAGCCGTCGGGATCGGCGCCCTTGAAGCCCAGGCCCACGGCGCAGCGCGAGTACTTGTCGGTGGCATCCGGCACGTAGCCGAGGCCGGCGATGCCGCCGCCGTAGGCGCTCCAGCTGGCCGACGGCGCCATGATGCCGAAGTAGAAAGTCTTGGAGTCCGCCCCGTCGTTCTTGCGCACGTCGCACAGCGTGTCGAGCCAGGTCGACCAGCCCGAGCCCGCGCTGACGTACGACTTGTAGTCGACCGGGTCGCGCAGCGACACCTCGACCTTGGTGGCGGGGTACATGGCGAACAGCGCGTCGTGATAGCGCTGCATCTGCTCGGTGGACGTGTCCGGCAGCCGCCCCGAGCCGTCCCCCAGGTAGCGGAAGGGCACGAATTTCACCTGCAAGACACCAGAGGTGTCCGCGCCGACGTTCATCCCGTTCTGGGCGGGCCACTTCACCAGGGACTGCACCGCGCCCACGCTGCTGCCGGATGGCTCGTGGACCGAAGCGGTGAGCTTCAGATCGGTGGTGACCTGCTCGGGCGGAACCAGGAAGTTGAAGGTGCTGCCCAGGTTGGCATCGGTGGACGCGGCGCTCACGTCGAGGCTGACGGTCTGGGGCTTGACCTTGGGATCCGACGAGCTGAGCTCGAGCTTCGCCGTCAGCTTGCGGCTCGAGAAGCCGCTGGCCGGCGCCACGAACACGCGCACGAACGCGGGCCGACCGGCGACCACCGGGGCGTTCTTCTGCGTGACCTCTTGCCCACCCTTCATCAGCGGGATCTTCACCGCCTGATACAGCGCGATTTCTTGGATGGCGACGTTGCCCGCGTAGTCGCCGACCGGACCGAAGGACCCGCCGCCCCAGCCACCGCCGCCCCCCCAGCCACCCCCGCCGCCGCTTGCGCCGCCCCCGCCGCTCGCTCCGCCCCCGCCGGGCGCCCC
>JAKLKA010000223.1 GCA_023150915.1 Polyangiaceae bacterium | reverse complement strand
CACCGAGTGGTGGCGGCGCACCGAGCGGTGGCGGCGCACCGAGCGGTGGCGGCGCACCGAGCGGTGGCGGCGCACCGAGCGGTGGCGGCGCACCGAGCGGCGGCGGCGGCACGGGTGGGGGGACCGGCGGCTCGCCGCCGACCTGCCCGACGGTGCCGGGGACCGCGGCGATGCTGCTCGTCCCGGGCCCGACCAAGACCACGTGCATCGACACGACCGAGGTCTCGCAGAAGCAGTACGACGCCTGGCTGGGCACCAACCCGCCCAAGACGGGACAGCCGGCGGCGTGCAGCGGCAACGCGAGCTTCACGCCCACCTGCGGGTACAACCCCACCAACTACGCGAACCGCCCGGTGGTGTGCATCGACTGGTGCGACGCCTACGCCTACTGCAAGGGCATGGGCAAGCGCCTGTGCGGCAAGATCGGCGGCGGGCCGGTGGCGCCCACTGCGAATACCGATCCGGCGCAGAGCGAGTGGCACTTCGCCTGCACCAAGAACGGGTCGCGCCCGTACCCGTACGGTCCCGTGTCCGACAACTTCGCCTGCGTGGGCCTGGACAACAGCAACTACCTGAACCAGCAGAGCGTCGGCACCGTCTCCACCTGCCAGGGCGGCTACATCGGCCTCTACGACATGAGCGGCAACGCTTCGGAGTGGGAGGACTCGTGCAACGGCAGCAACGAGTGCTTCGCCCGCGGCGGCCACTATCTGTCGAAGCCCGCCGATCTCGCCTGCGCGGCGCAGGCCAAGTTCCCGCGCATGAGCCCGGATCAATCCCGCGGCTTCCGCTGCTGCGCCGACTGACGGGTCACAAACCCTGGATCCAGGCGTCCACCGCGGCGAGGCCGGCGGTGTCGACCAGCTCGGTGCCCAGCGGCGGCATCTGCGTGACCACGCCGCGCTGATTCATCCGGATGTGAAGGTCGCTCTTGGCCGGGTCGCCGGGCACCACGCGGGCCTGGCCGGTGCTCGGGTTGGAGGCGGTGAGCGGCTTGTTCGCGGTGGACAGATAGGTGCCTGTGCCCTTCACCGAGCCCAGGTTTTCGACCTCGAGCCAGAGTCGCATGTCGACCATCGCGAACACGAAGCTCTTCTGGTTGTGGCAGATGCCGCAGTTGGCGTGCAGCGTGCCGAGCGCCAGCTGTTCTTGGGCGCTGCCCGGCAGGGTGAAGGGGCCGCTCGGCGGTTTGCTGAGCCGGCCGGCGCTGATCAGCTTGCTCAGCGTCACGCCGGGCTCGCTGTGTGAGAGCTGAATGGCGCTGAACGAGGCGGCGCGATCCGGCAGCTTGCTGTGGCAGGCGCCGCAATCGGTGACCGACGGAATGTCGTGCTGGGTTCCCGAGGCGTTCTGCACGCCCTCGGGGACTGCGATGGCGTCGGTCTGCGCGCTGTTCCACTGGTAGGCCATCATCTCCCACACGCTGTCGGCCTTCTTGTGCAGCAAGCGCGTCTCGACGCGCACGCCGTCGCGTGCGAACTCTTTCCACAGCTTGGTCCCCACGGGGTAGACCCAGAAGTTCATGTCCGTGGTGTCGATCGTGCTGCCCGCGGGCAGGTACACCCAGCGCTTCTTCGCTGCGCCGTCGGTCCACAGTTGATACTTGGGTCGGTACTCCTCGACGCCCGGGGCGAGGGTGCCCTTCGCCGTGTCCGAATACAGCCCGGTGGCAGAAAGCTTGTCGGTGGTGCCCCCGTCGGTGCCGCCCCCGCTGCCCGCCGTTCCCCCGCTGCCCGCGCTGCCCGCGCTGCCGCCGGTGGCGCTGCCGCCGCTCCCACCGTTGCCGCTCGCACCGCCGGTGGCGCTGCCGCCGCTCCCCCCGGTGCTGCTCGGCCCGCTGTCTTCGTCGGACGAGCAGGCAGCTGTGAAGACGACCAGGGCGAGCGAGAGGACGCGGGCCAGCATCCGGCGGAGTCTAGCTCAACTCTTCTTGTGCTTGTCGTTCGCGCCGGCGGCGCCGGCCACGATCAGGAACAGCGCTGCCAGCAAGCCCACCACCACCGGGCGGCTGGCGATGGGGCGCCGGTTGGCAGCGGGCTTGGCTGCGACCTTCGGCTTTTCCGGCGTGACGTCGGCGGAGGCAGGCGCGGAGCCCAGCGCGAGCGACAGTGCCAAGCCGGCCCCCCAGAACCACCGCTGTCCCATGACTGTCACGGGTATTCGCGGGCGCCCGGGCCGTCAAGGCTGCCGAGCGCCACCGCCGCCTCGTGCCGCACCTCCGCGTCCGGATCGTCGAGCGCGGCCTTCAGCGCGGCCGCTGCAGCCGGGCCGCCCAGGCGCCCCAGGGCCCAGGCGGCATGCGCGCGCACCCGCGCGCTGGGGTGGGCGCCGAGGGCGCGGGCCAGGGCCGGCCCGGCCGCTGGATCGCCCGCGTTGCCCAGCGCCACGGCCGCGTTCCGCGCGAGCACGTCGCGGCTCACGCGACGGAGCGCGGTGCGCCGCACCAGCCGGCGATACGGGGCGTTCCCGGCGGAAAGCAGGGCCTCGAGCTCGAGCCCGTCGGGGTCGATTCTGCCCACCAGCTCGGGCGCGAACGGGCGCGGAGTGGCCGAGGCGTCGAACGGACACACCGCCTGGCACTCGTCGCAACCGAACACCCGCGTGCCGATCAGCGGTCGCAGCTCGATGGGGATGGTGCCGTGGTGCTCGATGGTCAGGTAAGAGATGCACCGCCGCGCGTCGACCACGAAGGGCGCGACGATGGCGCCGGTGGGGCAGGCGTCGATGCAGGCCGTGCAAGCGCCGCAGCCCGCGGGGATCGGCGCGCCGGCGGCCAGCTCCAGATCGGTGACGATCTCGCCGAGCATCACGTTGGTGCCCACGCCCGGCACGATCAACATCGTGCTCTTGCCGACGAACCCCAGGCCCGCGCGGGCGGCGAGCTCGCGCTCGAGCAGCGGCGCCGTGTCGACCGCAATGCGCGCGCGGAAGGGGGTGCCCGCAGCGCTCGCCAGTGCGTCCGCCAGTTTGCGCAGCTTGTCCTTCATCACCAGGTGGTAGTCGGTGCCTCGGGCATAGGCCGCGACGCTTCCGCGCGCCGAGCGACCGAGCGGGGTCGGCGTGGGGTGGGCCAGGGCGGCGACGATCACCGAACGCGCGGCCGGCAGCAGCGCCGCGGGATCGGCACGATCCGCGCCGCGCATGTAATCGAGCCCGGCGTCGAAACCCTGGGCGCTCCACGCCGCGAGACGCGCGGCACCGTCGGCCAGGCGGTCGATGGGTGCCACACCAACGGCCGCGAAGCCCAGCCGCAGGGCTTCGGTCCGCAGTCGGGCCAGCAACGGCTCCCCCGCGAGCCCGGGGCTCTGCTCGGTGGGGAGGTGGCGGCTGATGGCCGGGTCTTCCACGCGGGAAGCATAACTGCCCCGGAAAATTTACCCCGCGGGAATAGTCCCGGCGGCTTCCGGGTCCCGGGCGGGCGGTTCTTGTGGTAACGCGGGGCCCCCCCTCGGGGACCGGGAGAGCAATCCAAAGCCGTGATCGAGATCCGAGACCTCTACAAATACTACGGCGATCGGCGAGCCGTCGGCCCGCTGTCGGCCACCATCGAGAAAGGCGAGATCGTCGGCCTGCTGGGCCTGAACGGCGCGGGCAAGACCACCACGCTGCGGATCTTGGCCTGCGACCTGTTGCCCACCAGCGGCACGGTGCGGGTCGGTGGCCTGGACGTGGTCGAAGTGCCGCACGAGGTGCGGCGTCGCATCGGCTACCTGCCCGACACGCCGCCGGTCTATCTGGAGATGACCGTCGACGAGTACCTGACCTTCGCCGCCAAGCTGCGGGGGGTGACGGGGGCCGACGTCGAGAAGCGCGTGGACGAGGCGCTGGAGCTGACCGAGGTCGGCTCGGAGCGCGACCGCCCCATCGGCGCCCTGTCCCACGGCTATCGCCAGCGGGTCGGGATCGCGCAGGCCATCGTGCACAAGCCCGAATTCGTCGTGCTCGACGAACCGATCAGCGGCCTGGATCCGGTGCAGATCGTCGAGATGCGCGACCTGGTGCGCAGCCTGGGCGGCGAGCACACGGTGGTGGTCTCGAGCCACATCTTGAGCGAAATCCACGAGACCTGCGACCGCATCTTCGTGATCCGCGACGGGCAGATCGTCGCTTCGGGTACCGAGAAAGAGCTGTCCGAGGCGCTGCTCTCGGGCATGCGGGTGACGCTGTCGCTGCGGGTGGGGCAGGCGGGGGCGGCCCGGGCCAGCCAGCTGATCGCGAGCGTCGAGGGGGTGACCCAGGTCGAGCTCGCGGCCGAGACCGAAGGCCCGGGCGTGGCCAGCTATCGCGTGGCGCTCGCGCGCGACACCCGCGACGAGCTGACGCGGGCGGTGGTCGGGGCCGGGTTCGGCTTGCTCGAGCTGACCCGCGGCGAGCGCGAGCTCGAGAGCGTGTTCCTCGAGCTCTCGAAGAGCAGCGACGAGCCAGCGCGCAAGAAGAAGAAGCGCAAGAAGCCCGCCGCAGAGCCCTCGGCCGAGGAGGCGTCATGAGCCAGGCCTTGCTGATCGCGCGGCGCGAGCTCGCCGCCTATCGCCGCTCGCCGCTGGGCGCCATCGTGATCGCCGGCGCGCTCTTGATCGACGGCATCTACTTCTACTGGAAGGGCCTGACCGACAAACTGGTCTCGGCCCAGGTGCTCAGCGAGTTCTTCTACGGGGCCAGCGGCACGACCATGATCGCCGGCATCGTGCTGGCGATGCGGCTCTTGGCCGAAGAGCGCCAGACCGGCACGCTCACCCTGCTCAACACCTCGCCCATCAAAGACAGCGAGATCGTGCTCGGCAAGTTCGTGTCGGCCTTCGGTGTGCTGGCGCTGATGACCCTGCTCACGCTCTACATGCCCTTGCTGATCTTCGTGAACGGCAAGGTCAGCGTGGGCCACATCGTGGTCGGCTATTCTGGCCTGCTGCTGCTCGGCGCGGCGTCGCTGGCCATCGGGTTGTTCGCCTCGGCGGTGGCCAAGTCGCAGGTGGTGGCAGCGCTGATCGGCACGCTGATCTTGGCACCCCTGGTGCTGCTCTGGGCGGTGGCCAAGGCCGTCGACCCACCGCTGAACCGCGTCTTGACCTCGCTCGCCATCCACCACGAAAACTTCCGGCCGTTCATGAACGGCATCCTCGAGCTGGACGGCGTCGTCTACTACGCCGCCGTGACGTACTTCTTCTTGCTCGCGGCCACCAAGACCCTGGAGGCCCGCCGATGGCGCTGACCGACGACGAGCGCGACGAGGCGCCCGACAGCTCTCCGCCCGCCCCCGAAGCCAAGGCGAAAGCCGAGAGCCAACCCCCGCCGCCCGCGCCCCCCGTGGCCTCGGGCGCGCGCCCTGCTCCGCTGTGGGTGGTCCCGGCGTACGTGGCGGGTCTTCTGCTGGTCTACCTGGGCGAGCGCGTGCTCGAGCCCATGCCCACGGCGCACGTCGTGGTCACGGCCCTGGGTCTCGGCGCGGTGAGCGGCGCGACGCTGGTGCGCTTCCTGCCCAAGTTCCGTGTGGGCGGTGAGCGCAGCGACATCGAGAAGCTGCTGGGCGCGCTCAGCGTGCTGGGCGTCGCGGCACTGGCGATCTACTTCGTCACCTCCGACTTCGGCTGGGACAAGACCGGTCTCTCGGCCCTGGCCCCCGACACCGCCGAGCGGGTCCGCGGGGTGCTCTCGATCGTCTGGGTGGTGCTGGTGCTGCTCGCCACGTTGCCCATGCTGTTCGCCGAGGCGGCCCTCTTGCCCATGCGCCACGCCGAACGCCCCGAGGCACGTCGGGTGCGCGCGGCGGCGGTCAGCGGGCTCACCCTGGTGATCGCCGCCACCTACGGCGCGCTGTTCGCCTATTCCGCCGACAAGGTCGGCTGGCGCGCCGACTACAGCTACTTCAAAACGTCGCGGCCCAGCGACTCGACCCGCAAGATCGCCGAGAGCTTGAACGAGCCGCTGGAAGTGGTCGCGTTCTTTCCGCAGGTCAGCGAGGTCAAGAGCGAGGTCAAGGCCTACCTCGACGAGCTCGGCCGCGGCACGCCGAACCTGAAGATCGAGATCCAAGATCGCCTGCTGGTGCCGAAGCGCGCCAAAGAGCTGAAGGCCACCCAAGATGGCGTGATCGTGCTCGCCAAGGGCAGCGTGACCGAGAGCCTGACCATCGGCGCGGAAGAGAAGAACGCCCGGCCCAAGCTCAAGACCCTGGATCGCGATTTTCAGGAGAAGCTGCTGAAGATGGTGCGCGCCCGCCGCGTGGCCTACCTCACGGTGGGCCACGGCGAGCTGAACGATCCGTCGCACGGCGAGGGCAGCGAGCGTGCGGTCAAGATCGCGCGGACCATCTTGCAGAAGCAGAACTATCTGATCAAAGATCTGGGGCTCTCGCAGGGCCTGGCCAGCGACGTCCCGGACGACGCCGACGTGGTCTTGGTGCTGGGCCCGACCGAGCCATTCGCCCGCGAAGAGCTGGCCGCCCTCGAGCGCTACGGCTCGCGCGGGGGCAAGCTGTTCATCGCGCTCGATCCGGACGCCGTCTCGTGGGCGGAAGCGGCAGGTGAGGGGGCCGAGCCCGCCGCGCCCGCGCCGCCCGCGTCGGGGAGCGCGGCCGCGCCGAAGCCCGCGCCGTCGGCTGCACCCAGCGCGCTGCCCAAGGCCGCTCCGTCGGGCGCGCCGCCGAAGCCCGCACCCTCGGCCGCGCCG
>JAKLKA010000222.1 GCA_023150915.1 Polyangiaceae bacterium | reverse complement strand
CACCGCACCGCTTCCGCCCCCGCCGCTGGCGCCCGCCGCACCGCCGCTGGTCGCGCCGCCGACGGCGCTGCCCGCGCTTCCGCCCGAGCCGCCCCCGGCGCCGCCGCTGCCGCCGGTGCTGGCGCCGCCCGTTCCCGGGAAGCCCCCCGCGCTGCTGTCGCCACCGCATGCGACCAGAAGCCCGACCCCCAGAGAACACACCAGCCCCAACCCGATAAGCCCCGTCTTGCCCATGGTCGGACGCTAGCACGGCTCGGCGCCGCGCGCGGCCGGTCAGAAGCCGGTGGTCTTCGAGACCAGGGTGCGCACGATATCGACCGACTCGAGCTGGACGCTTCCGCCCAGCGCCAAGGCCGGCGCCTGCGCCTTGCCCGCGAGCTGCTCGAGCTCGGCCAGCGCGGCCGGATCGTCGCTCACGTTCTTCACCTGGACCGCGGCCTCGAGGTGCAGGTTGGTCCGCGCCAGGAGGGCGGTGCGGGAAAACCCGCAGCCATTCTTCACGAACAGCGTGGCCCCCGTGATCCCCGGGGGCGCTTCGGCGGCGGGCAGCGTGCCCGAGTGGTTCCGGTTCACTGCCTCGCACAGGGCTGCCAGCTCGGCGATGTCACGACTGCCGGCCGGGGTCACCGACGAGGCGTGGCGCACCACGCCGTCGGCGTCGATGATCACGGTGGCGCGGTCGGTGATGCCCTTTTCGGCCAGGTACAGCCCGTAGGCGCCGGCAACGGCGCCCTTCGGGTGGAAGTCGGCGAGCAATGGAAACGAGATCCCGCCCATGCCCGCGGCCCAGTTGGCGTGGCAGTGCACGCTGTCCACGCTGATGCCCAGCGGCTGGGTGTTGGCCGAGGCGAAGCGACTTGCCAGCGCTTCCAGCGCTGGTACTTCGCGGCTTCAAGTCGGGGTGAAGTCGAGGGGGTAGAACAGCAACATCACGTGCCGCGTGCCGCGGAACTGAGCCAGGCTCACCTGGCGGCCCAGGTGGTCGGCCAGCTTGAAGTCGGGGGCGCGGTCGCCAACTTGAATCATGCGCCAAGTTCTGGCGTCGCGACCCAGCGCCGTCAAGGACTACAATCGGTCAGATCGGGAACGACCGAGCGGCAACGCATGCTCGCGGCGTCTGGCTCTTTCCCTGCCCGGGCGACGCCGGTGCAGAACATGTCGCAGACCTCGGCCGAGCCGGCGCAGCCCGACTGCACCGAGTGGCCGCAGCGCTCGGCCTCGACCCAGTCCCACCGACCGTCGCCGTCGAGATCCACCTGCAGCGTGGGTTGCCAGGCCGCGGTCGGCGAGCGCCTGCGGGCGCCCCGACCGAGCCTAGCCTTGGGCGAAGGCCCCTGCACCGGGCCCACCGCCACGGCGCCCACTGTCGCTGGCCCTTGCCCCGCCTCGAGCTCGGCCTCGATCAGCGGCCCCGGGCAGTGATCGCAGTCGATGCTCGCCTGCCGCCGCGTGCGCACCAGGCCGCGGTAGCCGTTCTCGTCGAGCACCGCGAAGAGATCGCCCATGCGGTGCACCTCGCCGTGAAACTGTAACAGCACGACCCCCGCGCGCTGACCGGGATCGGGCTGGACGGCGACGATGTGCTCGATCACGCCGGGCCTTGCCTGTTTGGGCGAGGGCAGGGGCGCGCAGGCCGCCGTCACGATGCACAGGACCGGGCTGAATCTCACGGCCGACTCAACCTGACTGCAAGCGGCGCGGGGCGCAACGGAAAACACGACCGCGCCGCCCCCGGAAGCGGGAACGGCGCGGATCGCGGTCGGCGGCCTCAGCGGCACTGCTGCTGGGTCGCCCCCTGGCTCTGCGGGGCGGTCGACGTGCACGAGAGGCAGCGCTTGAGATCCGCCGAGCCGCCGCAAGGCACATCGGTCACGAAGCCCTCGGTGGTCTTGGGGCCACCGCAGTTGCCGGCAGCGTTGCACTCGAAGCCCATGCTCTCGAGGGTGCCGGTCCCGCCGATGATCGGGAAGCCGCAATTGATGCCAGACGTGCAGAGGTCCACGGAATAGGCGTGGCAGTCCACGCACTGCAGCGTCCCCACGTTCTGGAACTTCTTCTCCTCGCCGCCGCTGCAGTCATAGTCGTAGCTGCCGTCGCCGCCGCGGGGTGTGGCGAAGAATGCAGTCTGCCCCGGGAAGGCGTTCTTGTTGGCGTCGTAGCAGTCGGTGGCGTCCTTCACGTAGGTCTTGCCGACGGGCGCCTTGCTCGAGCACCCCTTCACGCTCTTGGTCTTGTCGCCGAAGCCGTCGCCGTCCGCGTCTTCGTACCAGGCGATGCAGCTGTCGCCGGCCGCGCACACCAGTCCGTTGCACTGGCACACGCCGGTCGAGCAAGAGAACCCGGTGCCGCAGCTCGCTGCTGCGCAGCACGCACCGTCGACGCAGTTGCCGCTCTTGCACTGGCTGCTGGCGGTGCAGGCCACGCCCAGCTCTTGCTTCGGAGCGCAGCTGCCCGCCTTGCAGAAGTTCCCACTGGCGCAGTCGGCGTCCACGCTGCACGTCGTCTTGCAGGCGGCTGGCCCGCACACGTAGGGCGCGCAGGCGGCCTGCTGCTCCGCGCAGCCGCCGTTGCCGTCGCACGACTTTCCTGTCTGCTTGCCCGCCGAACAGGTGCTGGCTCCGCAGGTCTTCTCGGCGCCCGGCAGCGTACACGCGCCCTTGCCATCACAGGTTCCGGTGCACGCTCCGCTGGTTTTGGCGCCGCCCAGGCAACCGTTCTCGGGGTTGGTGTCGGCCGCGTGCGGCGTGCAGGTTCCGGCCTTGCCGGTCACGTTGCAGCTCTGGCATTCGCCATCGCACGAGCTGCCGCAGCACACCCCGTCGGCGCAGATCCCACTGGCGCACTCGCTGGCCGCGACGCACGGGCTGCCGTTGGCCTCTCCGCTCGGGTTGCCCCCCGTGCCGCCGCTGGCGCCGGCCTCGCCGCCGGTGCCGGAGGCCCCTCCGGTGCCGCCTGACCCTCCAGTGCTCGTCGCGCCGCTGCCGCCGCTCGCCGAGCTGCCGCCCCCTCCACTGCTCTTGCCGCCCGATGCAGAGGCGCCGCCCGTGGCGTCATCGTCAGACGGGTTGAAATCGTCGCCGCCGGAGCAGCCGACGGCAGTGGTGATGAACAGCGCGAAGAGACCAGGAACGACGTGATTGCGTGACATGAAAATTGGCAAACCTCCTGCTCGATTTGAGCGTCGCCCCTTCGGCACCTCGAGGGACCCAGTTGCGGGTTTTCTTCGCGCAGACTTCCGGTCGGTGCTCGCTGTGCTATGTGCTGCCCCTCGAGGCCCGCCCATGGACATGCGCAAACTTGCCGAAGACGACCCCCTGATCCGCAACGTGGAGAAGGACGCGGGGGGCGACGAGCTTTCGCCCATGGACCCGCCGGACGCCTATGCGCCCCCGGCCACCGAAGCGGTGCCCTACGAGAAGCTGCACCCGTTCTTGAAGCGCCTCGTGGACGACCATCGGCGCATCGTCGAGCGCCTCGATGCGCTCGACGCCACCATCGTCCAGGTCGAAAAGAGCGGGCTCAGCCCCGAAGCGGGCTCCGCGATCACCGGGTTCTTCGCCTTTGCCGACGCCGAGCTCGCGGCCCATCACCGCCGGGAAGAGCGTCGGCTCTTCCCCTTGCTGCGCGAGCGCCTGATCGCCGCCGGGGAGCACTCTGCGTCGGATCAGAAGCGCACCGGCGTGGACGTGATGGAGGACGATCACCTGACGGCGCTGAAGCAGGCTGCGGTGGCCGTGGCCTTCATCGGGCTCTCGACCCGGCTGCCCGATCAGAAGTCCGGGCTCATGGCCCTGGCCTCGGGCGTGCGCCAGTGCAAGGCCATGAGCGAGGCCCTGCGGCTCCACATCTTCCGCGAAGAGAACATCATCTTCGGCCAGGCGCAGAAGCACCTGAGCGGCGCCGAGCTGGACCGGATCACCGTCGAGCAGGGCTGAGCCGCAAGCTCCGTTCAGTCCCGGGTGTAGATCGGCTCGGCGGTCTTCTTGGGCGCTGGGCCTTTGGGCGCTGGCTTCTTGCCCGGCGGCGGCGCGACTGCCTTGGTGATCGGCGGCGACACCGATGCGGAGGGCAGTGGCGTCGCCACCGGCGGTGCCGGCTCGGGTGCGCTGGCACTTGCGCTCGGCGGTGGGCCGGGCGCCACGACCGGGGCCATGGCGGTGGTCGCCACGGCGTCCGTCATCGGGTTCTTCCGAGTCGCCAGCGCGATACCTCCGACCACGGCCACGATCAGTGCCGCGCCGCCCAAGAGCGGAACGAACCATCGCGAGCGCGAGCCGGCGGCCAGCGAGTCGCGTGCTTCGACCACCGAGCCCACTTGCGAGCGGCCCGTCCCCGAAGCGGGCAGCGTTTCCATCGACGCCTGGGTCGGGCGGGGGGCAAACCGCGCGAGCACCTCGGCGGCCTTCGGCTCGCCCTGGACCTCGATCGCCGACGACGAGCGCTCGATCTCGGCGATTCGCAGCGAGCGCTCGCTCAGGCGCTCGCCCGCGCAGGTCTTGACCCACGCGCCGACGTCGCGGGGCGACACCAGACCCATGGCGGCATCCAGGGCTTCGGCCATCTCGAGCGCCGTGGCGAAGCGCTGCTCGGGATCGCGGCTCAGCCCCTTGAGCACGATGTCATCGAGCGCCTGGGGCACGTCTGGAACGGTGCGGCTGGGTGGTTCGATCACCGCGTTGAGCACCTTGCCCACGATCTCGGCCGGGTCGGCGCCCGGAAACAGGCGCCGGCCCGCGAGCGCCTCCCACAGCACCACGCTGGCGGCGAAGATGTCGGTCCGGGCGCTCACGGCCTGGCTCGAGAGCTGCTCGGGGGCCATGTACGAAAGCTTGCCCTTGATGCGCCCCTCGTCGGTGGTTTGAAGCCGACCGGCGGCTTTGGCCACGCCGAAATCGAGCACCCGCGGAACGCCGTCGCTTCCGACCAAGATGTTGTGAGGCGACACGTCACGGTGGACGATGTGCAGCGACTCGCCCTTGTCGTTGGTGGCCTCGTGCGCCGCATGCAGCCCCTGCAGCGCGCCGGCCACCACGTGCACGGCGTAGCGCACCGGCACGCGCCGCTTGGCGCGGAACGAGGCGCCGAGCAGGGCAGCCATCGATTCACCGGCGATGTACTCCATCACCAGGAACACCTCGCCGGCGGTCGCCACCACGTCGAGCGTGGCCACCACGTTCGGGTGGCGGATGCGCGCGGCCAGCCGGGCCTCGTCCAGAAACATCGCGACGAACTCGGGATCTTTCGCGTGCTGCGGGTGCAGCCGCTTGATGGCCACCGTGCGGGCGAAGCCCACGGGGCCGAGCAGGCGGCCGAGATGGACCGTGGCCATGCCGCCCGACGCCAGCTCGTCGTACAGCGCGTAACGCCCCAAGAGCAGCGGCGCGGCGCCGGTGAGCGAGTCGGTCACAAGGCACCTCGCACACCGAGCCATGCGCCGCGCTCGGTCGCGACCACCACCGGCAGGGCGCGCGAACCGCGCTCGCTCTTCGCGCCGCCATCGCTCAGCAGCAGAGCCGTTGCCACCCCCAGCCCGACCACCCCGACCCCGAACCCGGCGGTGCTGATCCAGCCCAACGTCTGCGCGGCATCTGCCGCGTCTTTGCCCTCGGTGTCGCAGACGCGCCCGTCGCAGTGGTCTTCGATCGTCCGCTTCTTGCCCAGCACCATCAGGCCGGTGACCGAGCCGACGCCCAGGGCCACGCGCTCGGCTCGCGGTGACCCACCGCCGGCGCGCTGCGGACCGGGGCCACCGGCGGGCTCGCGGGTTCGGCGCTCGCCTCGGCCGGCAGCTCGAGGGTGACTTGCTGCTTCGACCCCTTGGTGAGCGTGACGGTCTTGCGTGACTCGCGGCCGTTGGCCAGTCGGAGCACGATCTCGTGCTCGCCGGGATCGACGGGCAGGGCCACGCCCAAGGCCGCTCGCCCGAGCGGCTTGCCATCGCGGGACACGCTGGCGTCACGCGGGGTGGCCTCAGGGAGCACGATGGTGAGCTGTGGCACGTCGGGCCTGAGCTTCTCGAGCGCCTCGAGGGCGATCTTGTCTCGGCCCCGTTGCTTCTTCTGCTCTGCCTGGCTCATGCGACCGAACTGCGAGAGATAGTCGCCATAGTGCCCGACCGCCGACGCGAGCAAGCCGGCCCGTGCTTCGCACTCTGCCAAGGTGAACAGCGTCCCGGGGCGGGGGTCGAGCCGCTGGCTCTCGGCGAACGCCGGGCACGCTGCGTCCAGCCGGCCCGCATCGAAGTCGGCCAGCGCCTTGTTGAACAGGGCTTCGGCCGCCGCCGAATCCTGGGCGAAGCACGGCGCGGGCGCGCCAAGCGCGCCGCTCAGGGCCACCAGGCAGGCCGCCCGCCGTGCGATGGAGCACACGAAGTCGAGGGTACAAGGCTCCCGCTGGCACGTCGATGTCGGATAGCCGCGCACTCGACGACAGCGTTGCGGATCGGCCGGATCTCGGAAAAAGTAGAGCGTGGTGCGATTCGAAGCGCTCATCTTGATCTCGATCTGCGCCGGGTGCACCACGCTGCTCGGCATCGACGAGGACTATGTCGTGGGTGACGCCGGCACCGGCGGGGCGAGCGGGAGCGGTGGCGTGGCCGGCAGCGGTGGCGTGACCTCGGGCGGCGGCAGCGGTGGCAGTGCGGGCAGCGGTGGCGCGACCTCGGGCGGCGGCGCGGGAGGCAGCGGCGGCGCGGGGGGCATC
>JAKLKA010000221.1 GCA_023150915.1 Polyangiaceae bacterium | reverse complement strand
GCGAGAACCCACGCGCCACCGTGGTCGTCATGGTCCTGCGTCGCATCGCGTACACGCTGCTCTCGCTGTGGCGCAGCGTGACCTTGCCCGGTCACGCCACCCCGGTCACCGCCCCCGATGGCCGCGGCGTGATGCGCCCGTGGCGGCAAGAGACGGGCCTCGCGCCTCGACCCCGCTCCGGTCGCCTCGCTCCTGAGCCGGACGCTGCAGGTCGCCCTGACGAGAACCGATCGGGCCTGGCACAAGACCCCTAGCGCTTGCGGATACTCGAGCGGCCTCCTAGCCTCCCCGCGATGGCGGAGCTCCCCACCCGTTTCGACAGCACGCTCGATCTCGCTCGCCTGCCGTGGTTCGAGCAGCGCGGTCGCGACCTTCTGCTGGTGGACGACAGCGTCGGGCCCGCGGTGGACGTGCACACCCATCTGGCCCTGGCCTTCGTCTTGCCCCAGAAGGTCGACCTCTCCGCCGAGCACGGCGAGACCGAGCACTACCTGCCGGTGGAGCAACGGCTGGACCTGGATGTGTATGCCAATCGCAACTTCTCGCCCGCCGACCTGACGCGCATGAAGCGCGACCTGGGGCTCGGCAGCCTGACGGGGAGGGGCATGCATCGCACGCACACCGTCCCCAACCTCGAGCGCGAGATGCAGGGCCTTCGCATCGTACGGTCGGTGCTCTTGGCCATCGACTTCCCGGTGCTCAGCGACAACGCCGGGGACTGGCTCGAGGCGTCGAAGGGGCACGACGCGCTGGTCGTGTTCGGGTCGGTGCACCCCTATCGCCCCAACATGGAGCGCGAGCTGATTCGCCAGATTGGCCTCGGCGCCAAGGGGATCAAGGTGCACCCGGCGGTCCAGACCGTTCTGCCCGGCGACGCCCGCGCCATGAAGCTGTACGCGCTCTGCGCGAAGTACCGGCTGCCCGTGCTCTTCCACTGCGGGCCGGTCGACATCGAGACCCGTCTCGGGCGTCGACTCTCGCAGGTGCGCCACTACTTCCAGCCGATCGAGCGGAACCCCGAGACCACCTTCGTGCTCGGGCACTCGGGCGCGCTGCAGCTGGATCTGGCCCTCGAAATCGCTCGCCGCTACCCCAACGTGTACCTGGAGATCTCGAGCCAATCGCTGACCGGCGTCCGCAAAATCCTGGACCAGGCGGACGTGAAGCGTGTGCTCTTCGGCAGCGACTGGCCCTTCTATCACCAGGCCATTCCCCTGGCGAAGCTGCTGATCGCCACCGTCGGGCGCGAAGAGCTTCGCCCCCAGGTGCTCCACGACAACGCTGCCCGCCTGCTTGGCCTCGGCGCGCAGGCGCTCGGAGTTTAGGCCTGCCGCAGACTCGTGCTACGGTTCGTGCGTCTGGGGATGCGCCGCACCAACCGATTCCAAGGGCCCTTCGCCGTGCTGGCCGCGATGGCAGCCCTTGCCCTCGGCTCGGGGGCCAGCTCGTGCAACCTGGTGGTCGACACCGACGTGGCGCAGTGCGAAACGACCGCCGATTGCGCGGCCAAAGGCCCCGAGTTCGCCGACGCGGTCTGCTCCGAGAAGGTGTGCGTGCTGGGCGACTGCACCACCAACGCCGAGTGCAGCGCGCGCTTCGGCGGCGAGCCCGCGATCTGCCGGCGGCCGGGGCGGATCTGCGTGCAGCTCACCACCCCCGAGTGCACCGAGGTCGTGCCCGCCGAGGCGCTGGCCGAAGACCAGACCGTGGTGCTCGGGTTCATCGGTCCCTTGTCGGGGACCGACATCCAGAGCGGCAAGCCCCCGTGGGAGGGCGTGAAGCTCGCGCTCAACGAGCTCGAGCAGACCGCGGTCGGCCTCCCGGTCAAGGGCACCACCCAGCGGCGGCGCCTGGCGGTGCTGGCCTGCGACGACTCGACGGATCCGAACTTGGTGGCGAAACACCTGGCCGAGAACGTCCGGGCGCCGCTGATCATCGGGCCGGCGTTCAGCAGCGTCACGCTCGAGATCGCGACCAAGACCACCATCCCCGCGGGCTCGCTCTTGATGTCGTATTCGGCGACCAGCCCGGCGATCACCGATCTGGCCGACAACGGGCTGGTCTGGCGCATCCCGCCCAGCGACGCGCTCCAGGCCATCCCCATGGCCAAGCTGGTATCGGAGTTCGAGACTCAGATCCGGGCCGACCAGTCCATCCCCGGGACGACGCCCATCAAGGTTGCCATGACCGTGCTCGGCGACGCCTATGGCACGGGCCTGGCGAACGCGGCGAGCGGGCTGATCCAGTTCAACGGCAAGGGCGCCAACGACAACGGCAACAACTTCCTGCGCGTGGACTACAAACCCGACACCAAGGACTTCAAGCCGACCGTCTCGACGGTGCTGGCTCAGGCGCCGCAGATCGTCGTGCTGGTGGGTACGACCGAGGCGGTCGAGTCGATCTTCGCCGGGCTGAAGGCCGATCCGGACGCGAACAAGCGCATTTACCTGTTCAGCGACGGCGGCAAGATCGAGCAGCTCTTGACCTCGGCCGGGGCCTTGCGCCCGAACGTGTTCGGGACCGCACCCGGCCGCGAGACGCCGCAATATCAGGCGTTTCAGAGCCGGTTCAAGGCGCAGAATCAGAACAAGGTGCCCGGCTCGTACGCCGAGCACGCATACGACGCGACGTATCTCGCCGCCTACGCCTTGGTCGCCACCAGCGAGCAGACCGCCAGCGGAATCGCGATGATCGACGGGCTGTCGCGCAGCGTGGGCGGGGCAAAGATCGTGGCAGGCCCGAGCCAGGTGAACACCGCCTTCGCGGCGTTGCTCGAGGCCGGCGGCACGATCAACTACGACGGCGTATCGGGCCCCTTGGACTTCGACGTCAAGAAGGGCGAGGCCCCGGCCGACATCGACGTGTGGTGCATCACCAGCGCGGGTGCTTTCACCTCGAGCGGTCAGTTCTTCAACTCGGTGACGAACAAGGTCGAAGGCTCGCGCACCAAGTGTAACTGAACGCCCGCGTTCAGAAGCTGCCGGCCACGGTCACGCTGCTTGGGCCGACGCCCACCGCCCAGCGCGCGGTCTTGTCTTTGCGCGGGTCTGCGGGCTTGGCGAAGAACGTGAGATAGGTGGCGTAGCCCCCGGCCGCCACGCTGCCCACCAAGAGCACGTCGGTGACGATGGCGAGGGTGCGGGTCTTCGAGGCCGCGTCGTCGAGCTCGCCCTTGGTGGACGGCGCATCCTTCTTGGCGTCCAGGTCCTTCTGTGCGCCCAGCGTGAGCACGCCCGCCACGGCGGTGCCCGCGGCCAGGCCACCCGTCACCCCCCACCACAGCCAGGGAACCGGGCGCTTCGGGCCGTCGTCCTTCGTGTCGCGGGCGGGGCCCGGCTTGCCCAGGGCCGACGGGCCGGTCGCGTCGGGCTTTCCCGAGCTTGGCGGCGCCGCCCCCGACGAGCCCGCCTCGAGGGTCAGGGCCAGCTTCTTCTTGTCGCCGCCCGCCACCACGATCACCTTGGTCAGCCGTGCGTAGCCGCTCTTCTGGAGCGAGATCTTGCGCTTGCCAGCGTTGACGATCAGCGGCTGGTCGAGCGGCGTTTCGCCGACGTCCAGGTCGTCGATGCTCACCTCGGCCCCCTCGACGTTCACGCTCAGCTCCACCGTGGCCACGCGCGACTGCAGCTTGCCGATCTCTTTTTCGACCTCGGCGCGACGCTTCTGGTCGATCTTCTTGCCGCCGTCGTCCAGGTATTTCTTGAAGTTGCGCAGCGACCCCGCGAAGTCGTTGAGCTGCAGGTAGACGAGCGCCACGTTGTACAGAATCTTGTACGACGGCGAGAGGTCGTACGCGCGCTGCAGCTCGATCAACGCGGCGTCGAACGCGCCCTCTTCGTACAGCTCGAGCCCCTTCTTGTAGCGGTTGCGGGCCTCGACCTGCTCGTCGGCTTTGGGTTCTGCCACGCTCACCGCGGGGTCGAGCAGCACCAGGCAGGCGAAAGCGAGGGCGACGGGGCGCGCCCAGCGAGCGGTCACTTCCATGGGTCGCCCGGGTCCAGCTGCGTCGAGGGTGGCTTCTTGTTGACCTTGATCTCTGGCTCGTCGGGCTTGGCCGGCGGGGTGGGGCCCACCGGGCCCCGCGGGCCGCCCGCGCCGGTCTTTTTCAGCGAAAGCTCGATGTCGCGGCTCTGATCGAATTTCACGATGCGCTCGACGGTATCGTGCCCCGCCGCTTCGACGCGCACCGTGCGGTCCTTGGGGTCGGCGGCCTGCGAGACCACGTACGGGCGCTCTGCCACCTCTTTCCCGTCGATGGTCAGCTTGGCCGACGCGGGGGTGACGGTGATGCGGATCTGGACCACCTGGGGCGAGGCGGTGGACGGCGGCGGCGCCGTCGCCGGCTCGCCGGCGCCCGCCACCTTGATCGGCTCGACATCGGCGCCTTGGGCCTTGGGCTCACGCGCCATGCGGACCACCAAGACCACGATGGCGATCGCCAGGAACACCCCCAGCGCTGCGGCGACCCCGACCGCCGCTGCGACGGTGCGACGCGGTCGGAACGCCTGCACCTCGACCGACGGGATGGTCCGGCTGCCGCCGAGCTGCATGTTGCCGCCCGAGGTGCCCACCGCCGAGGGCTGGGACGCCGCGTATTGCAGCTTGGCCGAGCGCGACGGGTTCGAGTCGCCCTGGTTCACCCGGGGCGGCGGATGCGAGTCCATGGCGGCCGGCGCCTGGTGCGGCCCGGTCAGCTGCTCTTGGATCACGGCTTGCAGCCCCGAGCGCTCTTTCTCGAACTGCTTGGCGATGAAATCGCCGACCGCGCGTGGATCGACGCGGGCGGTGTGGCTGAACAAGAACCCCTCGAGCGCGCGGCGGAACTCGTGGGCCGACTGGAAGCGGCTCTCGGGGCGGGCCGCGAGGGCGCGGGTGACGACAGCCTCGAGCTCGGGGTCGACGTTCGGATCGCGGTCGCGCACCTTGGGGATTTCGCCGCCGCACAGGGCTTGCATGATCTGGATCTCGGCGAAGCCGTCCCACAGGCGGGTGCCGGTGATGGCCTCCCACAGCATCACGCCCACCGAGAACAGATCGGCGCGGTGGTCCAGCTTGGCGCCCAAGACCTGCTCGGGCGCCATGTAGGCCACCTTGCCGCGCAGGATGCCCGCCCGCGTCTCGACCGACGAGACCATGCTCTTGGCGATGCCGAAGTCGCACAGCTTGACCTGGCCGGCGTACGTCACGAAAACGTTGTGCGGCGTGACGTCGCGGTGCACCAGCTTGAGGGGGCTGCCGTCGTAATCGCAGAGCTCGTGGGCGTACTCGAGCCCCGCCAGAACCTCGCACAAGAAGTGCAAGTGCCAGTGCAGGGGCAGGTAGGTCTGGGTCTTGTGCGCGCGCCTCAAGATGCGATGCAGCGGCTGACCATCCAGGTACTCCATTGCCATGAAGTACTGATCGCCCTCGATCTGTACCTCGTGGGTCTGGACGATGTTCGGGTGGTTGAGGCGGGCCGCCAGCTTCCCCTCGTCGAGGAACATCGCCTTGTGCTCGGGCTCTTCGAGCAGCTCGGGCTTCATCAGCTTCACGACCAAGAGCTTGTTGAAACCGGCGGGGCCGGCGACCGCCGCCAGAAACACCTCGGCCATGCCGCCTTGCCCCAGACGGGCAATCAGCCGGTACTTGCCCAGTGCTTTGCTCTGCGCAGTCGTGGCGAAATCCCTGCTTTTTTTGGATTATCCCAGCCGGGCCGAAACGGGGCAAGCGAGCCGCGCCTCGGCGCGCCGCTCGCTCTGAACCCGCCGATATTGGTCTGGATTTCGCTGGGTCAGTTGCAGCTCACGACCTTCACGTCGTACGCGATGGGCTGGCTCGTGCCGCTGACGCTGACCGAGTAAGTGTGGCCGGCCTGGGTGGTCCACCCCTGGGGATTGAAGCGCAGGGCGTACTTGCTGCCGTAGCCACCCTGCAGCTGGGTCACGGTCACCGGCTTGCTCGCGCCCGCATCCGTGACCGTCACCTGCGCGCCCGCCAGGGCGATGCTGTCGCTCTGAATGGTCCACCCGGTCTGGTCCAGGGACGAAAACGAGGCCGTGAACATCTGGGCGGGCACCTCGCCCCCGGGCGGGAAGGCCACCCACTGCTTGCCGGCGCTGCCGCTGCCGCCGATGACTTGCATGCACGAATAGCTGTTGGTGGTCCCCAGGCCGATGGGCCCCAGGGAGTTGGAGAGGATCCAGCGGCGGTGGCCGATGGTGGTCGAGTTCCCGGGATCGGCCATGTACAGATCCACCGCTGCCACACCGGGCGTGGTCGCGATGTTGCTCTTCCCCGCCGAGCCCGCGCCGACCGAGGTGTAGCACTTCCAACTCGACGGCGGCGTGTGAGACAGCTGGTTGTTCGCGTCCATCATCAGCGCGCACTCTTGGGCTTGCTGATCCATGGCGGCGCTGTTGGTCACCTGCGGCAGCCCCACGATGAAGCGATAGAGGTTGACCATCTTGAGCGCGTTGGCGCGCCCATTCGCGGTCACGTCGCCGGCGGTGCAGCTGGCCACGCTGCCACTCCAGGTGCCCTCTGCCATGTCGGCGCGATCGGCCTTCCAGCGTGCGCACACGCTGGTGCCGCCGCCGCCGGTCCCACCCGTGGCGGTTCCGCCGGTGCCGCCACCGCTGGGGGCGCCGCCGCTGCTGGTGCCGCCGCCGCTGGGGGCGCCGCCGCTGCTGGTGCCGCCGCTGCTGGTGCCACCGCCGCCGGGGGCGCCGCCGCTGCTGGTTCCACCCCCGCTGGTGCCGCCGCCGCTGCCGCCGGTGGGCGAGCCCGCGGCGCCGCCCGATGC
>JAKLKA010000028.1 GCA_023150915.1 Polyangiaceae bacterium | reverse complement strand
GCGACTGCGTCGCGTCTCGGGCTCGCTGCGCTCGCCCTTGCCCTTGACCCGCGCTGCGCGCGGCGCGGGCGGGGTGGCGCCCCGAAGAGAGGGCAGAACAGGAGAGTCTCTCATGAGGATCTTGGATTCGCTCGAAAGTATGGTGCGGGACATCCATCGGCTTGCGGACAGGGTCGCGCGCCACGACCGCGATCTTGCCGGGCAGATGAAACGCGCCGCGAACAGCGCGGCGCTCAATGGCAGCGAGGGCGTCTGGGCCAAGGCGGGCAAGCGTCGCTCGCGGCTCGAGGACGCACTCAACTCGGGGCGGGAGACCGTGATGGCGCTGCGCATCGCCCGGGCCTGCGGGTACCTACCAGCCGCTGACGCAGTTGGCGCCATCCGGACCCTCGACGGCATCATCGCCGTCCTCTGGGTGCTCGCCTATCGCAGGTGAGGTCACCCAACCGGCCGGCCCTGCGCATTCGTGCGGGGCCGGCGGGCTGCCGTTCGGGCTCATTCTTCCAGGCCCGCGCAGGGTCTTGACCGGATGCGGGCAACCGATCATAGTCCCGGCCCCTTAGCCGAAGTAGCTCAGCTGGTTAGAGCACGCGCTTCATAAGCGTGGGGTCGTCGGTTCAAGTCCGACCTTCGGCACCAGTCAGCGTCGTCGCCTGCGGCGTGCGGCCAGAAGGGCCAGCGGCCCGAGGGCGGCGAGCGAGTACCAGACGCTGCCGTCGGTGCGCGCGGTGCGGCACCCGCAGCCGCCGGCCGCGTTCAGCGAGGTCGGCTTCTTGGCGGGGCCGTCGGGGACGATGCACTTGCCGTCGGCGTCGAGCGGGCGCGGGCCCACGCCGCTCGACAGCTTCCCCTGCTCGAGCGGCGTGCCGTAGTAGCCGGTGTTGCGGTTGTCGTGGTGGAAGCTCTCCCACGCCACCACGCCGTCGGTCTTGCCGGGGGTCTTCCAGGCATAGAGCCAGCCCGAGCGCGAGTTGACCACCACGTCGAGCAGGTCGTCGCCGGTGATGTCGCCCACGGCCGTAGTGGCGATGACCCACTGGCCGGTGAACTTGGGCCAGCCTTCGGGCTCGCGGCCGCACGAGTCCGCGGCGTGCACGAAGTAGGCGCCCGTGCCGGTCAGCACCTCGGGGTAGCCGTCGTTGTCCAGATCGGCGATCGCCTGGTTGTTCAGGAAGGTGAAGTCCTCGAGCACCACCGGACTGCCCGCCAGCATCTGGCCGGTCTTGCCGCTCCACATCGAGAGCAGGTTCTGGGGAATGTCTTTGGCGGGCTGGCTCGACAGCAGGTTCTGCGCCAGGCTCAGCGAGCCGCCGCTCGAGACGATGTCGGGCACGCCGTCTTGATCCAGGTCACCCATCGACGGCTGCGCGAACAGCGGGAACATGGTGTCGGGCTTGTTCGCCTTCGAGTCGGCGCCGAAGATGCTGGTGGGGGCCAGGCCGCGCTCTTCGGTGCCGGTCTCGGGGTCGACGCGCACCGGCAGGGCGTTCGTTGGGGTCGACGAGAGCACCTTCTGCGTGCCGGGGTCGGCCGGCAAGATCAGGGGCGAGCTGGCGTTGCCGTGCATCACCGCTTCCGGCTTGCCGTCGCCGTCGAAGTCTCCGGCGATGGGCGAGTTGCACACGCCCTCCGAGATCAGCGGGAACAGGTTGAAGCTGATCATCGTGACCGGCCAGTTCTCGAGCCAGGGCTTTTCGCCGAGCGTGGTGCCGCGGCCGTCGATCAGGTAGACCGCGCCCGCGCCGCCGGCCTTGCCCAGCTTCTCGTTGGACCCGACCAGCACGTCGGGCGTGCCGTCGCCGTTGAAGTCGGCCACCGTGGTCGAGGTGAAGATGCGGTTGTACTCGCCGCTGCCGTCGCCGCCCTCGTAGTGCACCGCCACGGGCCAGCCGGCGAGGGCGCTGCCGTCGGCCTTGAAGACGTACACCTTGCCGTCGAACGCCGCCTGGACGATCTCCAGCTTGCCGTCGCCGTTCATGTCCGCCAGCGAGGGGCTGCCGAAGGCGCCGCGGGCGATGCGCGTCGCGGTATCCATGCACGGTGTGGTGGGCTTGGGTTGGCCGTCGGGGCACGAGGGCACGTTCGGCAGGCGCTGGGGCCAGCCCGCCAGCACCGTGCCGTCGTTCTTCACGACGTACAGCGTGCCCGTGTAGGTGGTGACCACGATGTCCAGCTTGCCGTCGCCGTCCATGTCGGCGATGGCCGGCGTGGGGCTGATGGCCTCGCCCGCGCTGCCCTTGGCCACCAGGCTGTCGGGGCTCGAATAGCCGGGCGCGGCCAGATAGCTCGGCGTGACCTTCGGGTTCAGCCCGTCGATCGGATCTACCGCGAAGGGGAAGCCTTTCACGTATGCCGGTTTGCCGCTCGCCATGCTGAGGACGTGCAGCTTGCCGTCGGAGGTGCCCACCACGATGTCGCGGGTGCCGTCGCCGTCGATGTCGGCCAGCTTCGGGCTCGACTCGCCCGAGGCGCCCAAGAAGAACGGGAAGCCGGGCAAGAGGTCGGGGTCCTCGTGAACCATGTACGCGCGCCTGAGCTCGCCCTCTACGTCGCCCAGGGTGCTGCCATAGTGCGCGATGGCTCGCACACGCACGGTGATGGTGCGGTCGTTTTCGCCGAGCGGGCTGTCGACGTCCCGTTCGTGTGTCACGTCCAGCTCGCGCACGTCCAGCGTGGCCAGCGGGGTGCCGTCGCCGCCCAGCACCGGCATCTCGCTGCTCTTGATGTTCTCGAGCTTCTTGATGACCTTGAAGGCGCTGTCGAGGGGCTGCACCCCCGGAGCCCACTCGACGATCACGCTGTAGAGCGGCGCGCGGCGCGCGCGCACCGTGCCCAAGATCGGCACCGCCTGCGTGACCTGGTCCTTGTAGAGCACCTCGAACCAATACGGCCGAACGATGTCCACCTCGGGCGGTATGCGTCCGGCTTTCACCCATTCGACCGCGGTGTTGGCGTTCACCCGGCCATAGCCGAAGCGCTGGTCGAAGCCCGTCTGCGACCAATAGAACCCCGAGGCCGGCTTCTGCGACGCTTCGATGTCGATGTCGTCGGCGGTCTTGAAGAAGATCTGCATCACCTCGCCCGCCGACAGCGGTGGGTCGAGCTTGGCCTGCAGGCCCATCGAATAGACCAGCCCCGACAGGCCCGAGAGGCGCCCCACCGCTTCGCTCGAGCAGCCCGTGCCCGAGGCCGAGAGGAAGTTCTGCGCGCCGAAGTTGGTGCAGTTGTTGAACGCCAGGAAGCTCTTGGCGGTCGTGCTCTCGTCGGTGCCCATCATGGTGATGGCGTGGACCGGCATGGTGTGGTTGGCCGCCGCGGGCACGTTCGGGTGCCGGCTGTTCTCGTCCGCCATGCTGGCCACGATCACCGTGCCCCGGCTGTAGGCGTAGTCCATCGCGGACTGGGCGAAGCCGCTCATGTTGAGCGTGCCCAGTGCCTCTTGCACCACCTTGGCGCCGTTGTCCGTGGCGTACACCACCGCCTTGGCAAAGGCCTGGCCATCGGCGATGAAGCTGTCACCCACCCGCAGCGGCACGAAGCGGCACCTGGGGCAGATCCCGGCTTCGCCCATGCCGTTGTTGGTGGCCGCGGTCGAGTCTTTCGCCTCGCCGGTGCCATGACCGTAGCGCGTGTCGTCGTACGCGTTGTGGTCGTCCTTGAAGAAGTCCCAGCCCGAGATGTCGTCCACGTAGCCGTTGGCGTCGTCGTCGACCCCGTCCGAAAACGCCGGGTTGTCGATCAGATCGCCGGCGTCCAGGATGCCGTTCTTGTTCCAGTCGCCCTTCGGGTGCCCGGGCTCGGCCTCGGGCAGCAGGCCGGGGTGGTCCTTGTAGTCGCTGACGGTGAAGATGCCGTCACCGTTGCAGTCGAACAGCTTCTCGGTCGGCTTTGCGGCGTCGAGCGGCGCGCAGGCCGAGCTGTCGGCCTTCAGCGGCGCGTGCGCGGCCAGCTCGCCCACGTTCAGGTAGGCCTTCTCGGCCAGATCCGCCTCGTCCCACTTGATGCCCGAGTCGAGCACCGCGATCAGCACCCGGTCGTCGCCAATCGTGTGACGCCACGCCAGATCAACGCTCATTCCGGCGGCCGTTTCGCCGGGCAAGAGGGCCGGGACGAAGGTGCCGGGTGAGCGGTCCGGGATGAACGAGTAGAACTGCCACTGCCCCGACTCGCGCTCGCTGGCCTTGGCGCTGGCCTTGTACCCGTAGCTCGGATCGTTCGGCCAGTACTTGGGGTTCTTCAGGTCGGCCGCGGTCGCCGTGGGTGGGGGCGGCCACTCGGCGTGGCCGCGGCGGGGCGCGAGCCAGAGTGAAAGCGAAGCCAGGGCCGTCAGGGCCGCGGCCGACAGCCGGCGCCAGGAGCCGAAATCCGAGCGGTTTTTCATGTTCAGTTGTCGCCGAAGAGCTCTTGGATCTTCGTGTCCAGGGCGAGAGCGATCTTGTACAGGCTCGAGATCGACGGGCTGCTCTCGGCGCGCTCGATCTGAGACAAAAGGGAGATGCTGAGGCCGGTGCGCCGGCTCATCTGCTTGAGGGTCAGCTCTTTGGTTTTGCGCTGATTGCGGATGGTGTCACCGATGATCTTGTGCAGCTGCTCTTCCGGCGTGCGCGCCAGGCCCTTCTTGCGCATCACCCGGGCCAGCACGTCGCGGAACTCGTCCACGTTGAACGGCTTCTTGATGTAGTCGACCGCGTCGAGCTTCATCGCGGCGACCGCCGAGTCCAGGTTGGGGTGGGCGGTGAAGACCACGACGGCCACGTCGGTGTCGTGCTCGCGAATGCGCTTCAGCACCTCGATGCCGTCCAGCTTCGGCATCATCAGATCGAGGATCACCACATGGTAGCTGCCCTGACGCACCTCGTCTTCGACCAAGGTCGGGTCGCTCAAGGCCTTGACGGAGAAGCCGTCTTTTTCCAGCAGCGTCTGCATGTAGTCGCAGATCGCACGGTCATCGTCGACGATCAGGATTCGGACAGCAGGGAGATCGATCGGCACGGCTGCCTCCTCGGGTGGCAGCGGGCCCGCGGTGCCGGCTGCGCGAGTTTCAGTGTCACGAGAATACCCCAAGTCCGGTGCGGCGTGGCTGGAAAAGGGCTCAGGTGCGCGTAGAGTTCTCGGGTGGCCCGCCCCGTCGAAGCTCAGTACAGCGAGCGCCTCGACCAAGCCCTGGTCTTCGTCGCGGCCGCCTTCCGCCACCACATCCGCAAGGGCTCGGGCGTGCCCTACTTGTCCCACCTGCTGCAGGTGGCAGCGACCGTGGCAGAGCACGGCGGCGACGAAGAGCAGATCGTGGCCGCGCTGTGTCACGACTACCTGGAGGACATCGCGGGGGCGCACCGCGACGATCTGGCCGGCCGCTTCGGTGATCGAGTGGCGCGCCTGGTCGAGGGGCTGAGCGACTCGACGGGCCAGCCCAAGCCCGCGTGGAAAGAGCGCAAGCTGAGCTACCTGGCCCGCCTGCGGGGTGAGCCGGCCGAGCTCAAGCTGATCTGCGCCGCGGACAAGCTGCACAATGCGTCGGCCATCGTCCGCGATCGCCGCCTGGTGGGCGATCGCGTCTGGGAGCGCTTCAACCCGACCCGCGAAGAGTCGCTCTGGTACTACCGCGAGGTTCTGGTCAGCCTGGGAACCGACTGGGCGCACCCGTTGCTCGACGAGCTGCGCCGCACGGTCGACGAGCTGCACCAGGGCTAGCGCTCACGCCAGGGTGACCCGGCCGGGCGGCCCCGCTACCAGCTCGCCCACCACGCACGCGCCCTCGCCGATCTCGGCAGCCGCGGCGTCGGCCTGGTCGGCCGGCAGACAGAGCAGCAGCCCGCCGCTGGTCTGCGCGTCCGCCAGCACGGTCAGAAGCTCGGGCGCGATCGCGTCGCTGCCGCTCAAGTGGGCCGCGACGTAGCGCAGGTTCCGCTTGCTACCCCCCGGAACCAACCCAGCTGCCGCGGCTTCGAGGGCGCCTGCGAGCAGCGGGATAGCCGCGACATGAAGCCGCGCTTCGAGCTGGCTGGCGGCTGCCACGTGGTGCAGGTGAGCGAGCAGACCGAAGCCGGTGACGTCGGTGCCCGCGGTGGCGCCACGGGTCAGCCCCACGTCTTTTGCGTGGCGATTGAGGCGCGCCATGCAGCGCGTCGCCTGCGCGACGCTCTCGGCGGTGGCGCGATCGGAGCGTGCCGCCTGGGCCACGACGCCGGTGCCGAGGGGTTTGGTCAGCACCAGCCGCTGCCCGGCACGGGCCCGCGTGTGGGTCCACGCACGGTCGGGATCCACCGAGCCGACCACCGCCAGGCCGACCTTCGGTTCGGCGTCGCGGATGCTGTGCCCGCCGACGATGGCGCAGCCCGCCTCGTGACACTTCTCGGTCAGGCCCATGAGGATCGCCTCGAGCACGTCGAGCGGGACCGCGTCGGGGACCCCGACGAAGCTCAGCGCCACCTGGGCCTCGCCACCCATGGCGTACACGTCCGAGAGGGCGTTGGCAGCGGCGATCTGACCGAACGCACGCGGGTCGTCCACCACCGGCGTGATCACGTCCAGGGTGAGCACCAGAGACTTCGCGTCGGCCCCCGGACACACCACGGCCGCGTCGTCGAGCGGGCCGGTCTCGGGGCTCACCCAACGATGATTCAAGACGGGAAGGTTCTTCAGGACCTGGACCAGATCCTCAGCCGGAAGCTTCCGGGCTCAACCACCGCCCTGGACCAAGCGGGTCAGTCTGAGCTCGCTCATGCCTCCTCCTTTCTCACCCCGTGACGATCCCGCCGGCCCGCCGGACCAGCGCATCGAGCAACTGCTCCAGCTTGCCCGGCTCGGGGAGCTGCTCGAGCCAGGCGTAGACCGTCTCGTCCTCGCGCGTTGCGTGGGCGCGCAACTCGGCCAAGAGCTCGCTGGCGGTCTCTCGGCGCAGCGTCCGCAGATCGGCCGCCAGGCCCTCTTCGCTCGCCAGGTGCCTGAGTCGCGCGTGCGCAGCGCGCAGGGCCTTCACCTCGTCGGCGTGCTCGCCCGACAGCAGGGGAAAGAGCCAGCGCTCTTCCGCGTCCAGGTGCGAGAGCAGGGTCGCCTCGAAGCGCGTCCACACCTCTTGGACGGCCGAGCGGTCGCCGCCCTCGAGCGCGCTCTCGAGCTCTGCCGACAGGCGCTCGAGCCGGGCGTGGTCGTCGGCGAGGTGGCGGCGGGCGGGGTGCACGCCCCGACCCGTACCACGCCTCGGGCCCTGAAGCTCAGGGGAAGGGTGGGGCCTTGGCTTCGCCGGGCGACTTGGACACGAGGTCGATGGGGTCCATGTTCTTGGACTCGGCCTTCGAGGCCTGGCTCAGGAGATCCGGCTTGGTCGCCACGTCGGTCTCTTTGCCGGTGGTCGGCCCGTGGCAGCCGCCGCAGAAGTTGTTGAACAGCTCGCGCCGGAACGAGAGCGTGACCCACTCACCCGGGTAGTACTGCACCTCTTCCTTCTGATGGTGCATGGTCGAGTCCGACTCGCCCTGAAGCTGAGACTGCACGCCCACGAGGACCGGAATGCCGCCGGGGATCTGCAGGCGCGTCGAGCCGTCGCTCTTGAGTGGCACGCTGCCGCGCAGCCGGCGCCGCGCGTAGAGCTTGCCGAACACGCCGTCGTCGATGATGTAGGGGCTGGCGTCGTTCAGGCTCTTCTCGCCCTGGGGCGGCAGGCTCTCCCACAGCTCGAAGCTCTCCATGTCGTGGATGAAGCGCCGCGAGCGCGTGTTCTGGAACGCCAGGCTGGTGATCATCGGGAAGTCGAGGTAGGTGAGCTGCGCGCGGTCGTTCCGATCGGCGTCGTCGGAATAGATGACCGCGCTGCCGGTCGGGTCCGCCGGCGTGGAGCGGAACACCTTCTTGTTCACGCGACCGAACACCGCGACGGGCCAGAGCTCGTCGCTTCCGGCGTCGCCGAAGAGCGAGGTGCGCTGGCCGGTGATCGAGTCCATCACCACCACGTCGAAGTTTCCGCTGAACTTACCGCTGTCGATCACGTTGGCCGCGTAGCTGACCAAGATGTCGCTGTTCGGCAGGGCCGAGGGGTTACGGTAGGCACCCTTGGTTGCGCTGCCCACCCGGCCCGTAGCCGCTGGATCGAGCTGCTTGATCGAGCGCTGGAAGAACGGCGTCTTCGCGTAGTCGATGGCGTCCGGATCCTCGAGGTAGTCTTCGGGCTTGCCGCTGGCGTTGTCGGGGCCGATCGAGCGGTTGATCACCAACAGCGTTCCTGCCTGGTTGGCTGCTCCCCGATCGCTGGCGATGCCCGCGAAGTTGCCGTCGGGAAGCGCGACGCAATCGGTGAACTGGAGGTAGCCCATGCTCGAACGCTGCCCGAACTGCGGGTGGTAGTCCCCGCCGTCGAGGTTGATGCGCCGTGCCGCGAGCTGGTAGAAGCCGGGCGCGCGCTTCTCCGAGGTCATCAGCATCTGGCCGTTGAGCTTGAAGGTGGGCTGCCCCTCGTAGTTGAGCAAGAAGGTGAGCTGGCGGATCTTGCCGTTCTCGAGCACGTAGAGGTTGCTGTTCAGCTTCGAGGGATCGGCGGCCGAGCGTAGCGGACCCTTGAAGTCGGCGTTCTTCAGGATGTTGCCCCGGGTCGACGCGAACACCAGCGTGCCATCGGGGGCGAACGCCGGGTCGAAGTTGTGGATCAGCTCACCGTTGGTGGGCACGGCGCCGCCCGATTCGTCCTTGGGCGCGGCGTCGATGGTCGGCTCCACCGCGCAGCCCGAGCCGTCGGGCTTCACGGTGTAGACCTTGAGCGGCGCGGTGGCCGAGGTGCGCGCGGCGAACGCCACGGTCTTGCCGTCCCACGAGACCTGCGGGCGACGCACGTCGGCGGTGGCCACGTTCAGACCGCAGCCGCCGAGCAAGCTGGTGTCGCCGCCCGAGGTCGCGATCTTTCCCTGGGCGTCCAGCGACGCGCCGATGAAGCGGAGGTCGGCACCCGGCGCGTAGCTCTCGAAGTCTTGCAGGGTGTCGGGCTTCGAGCTCGGCGGGCGCTTGACGTAGACGATGCCCGAAAGCGGCGCCACGCTCTTCATGCGTTCGGCGCGCTCTTTGGCGATCCACGCCACGATCACGCAGTACGGCTCCTGGGCGTCGAGCGGCCCTGTCTCGGCCGCATTCAAGTCGCACTTCGTCGGGTCGCCGCCCAGCGCGAACAGCGCGCCGCCCCGGTGGCGGATGCCGCGCGAGGGCTCCAGGTTCTTGCGGATCAGGCGCCCCGAGTTCGGATCCGGCGACTCGAGGGCGACTTGCTTGAGCACCTGGCGGTAGTTGTCGCGGGTGGCCGACAGGCCGAAGTGGGTCCCGCTGGAGGCGCGCGGCTTGAAGTCGTTGAACGCCGGCGCCGAGTGGCACCCCACCAGGATGCAGCCGCGCTTGACCAGCATGGGCTGCACGCGCTTGGCGAACATGTCGAAGCCCGGATCGGAGGGGATGTTGGTGGCCCCGCCCTGGGCCTGCGCCCACGCCAGGATCTTCTGGTACTGGCCGTCGTCGGGCGAGTCGAAGAACGCGCCGCCCTCGTGATACGTGCCGCCGTACGCGGGGTTCATCGGGCGCTGCAAGATCTCGCTGAACTGGGCGTTCTTCGAGACGTAGTCGGTGGCCGAGAAGTAGTTCCAGCGCACCTGCTCGTCGGTGTCGCCGCACGCCAGGGGGAACGACCCTTCTGGCGCGCCGTGGCAGTTCGAGCCCGCGCAGTTCTCGACCAGGAACGGGTTCACGTCGTTCACGAACTGCTGGTAGTCGGGGGTGGTCGGATCTTTGGTCGGGTCGAAGAGCGGGTCTTTGCCGATCCGCTCGACGCACGCCTCCTTCTCGATCTTCTTCTGCTCGGTCTTCGAGTTGTTCTCGTTGGCGCCCCGTTCCAGCCAGCGAAGCAGGGTCTGGAAGCTGGCGGCGCCCGGATCGAGGACCGAGTTCCCGGTGTGGGGAATGGCGGTCGAGATGGTGGTGCTGGTGTCGTCGTAGGCCGTGAGCGTCAGCGACTGCGGGGGCACTGCCTTGAGCAGCAACGCCGGCATGCCGTAGGGCCCGTAGTTCGCGAACAGGTCCTGGCGCTTGGCGATCATGTCGTACGACGTGACATCCAGGTTGCCCAGGGCGTTGCCTCGCTCGTCGGCCGTGACGTGACACAGCGAGCCGGTCGGGCTCCGGGCGCACGAACCCGCCAGAATGGGCCCGATCTTGCGGTCGAAGTACGACCCTTCGGACTCGACCTCGCGCTGCGCGCAGCCGGGCGCGGCTGCTGCCAGCAGGCTCGAGGTCAGGACGCTCGCGAGGAAGACTGGTCGAACCACGGACATGGCAAGATTGTCCGCGACGCTCGCGCGATCCGCCATGACACCTGACAGGTCGGGCTGAGCGATGTCAGTCGTCGTCGTGCCGAGCTTGCGCGTTCGGGACCGCGCCCTGTGTGTAGGCCTTGGTCGCACCCTCGACGTACACGAGCTTTCCGCCCTGGTGCCCGACGTCGTAGCCCAGCGCCACGACCGCCAGGGTGCCCGCCGTGGCAAGGCTCATCGTCGCGATTTTCAACGTGTCACGCCGAACGAAGAGGGGAATGGCGGCGAGCGCGAGCACGCCGAAGGCGCCCACCATGAAGCGCTTGCCCGCGTCCTCGTGGGCCTCGAGGGCGGCCTCGCTCACCACCTTCTCCACGCGATCTTCCTCGCGTTCGCCGGTGTTCATCGCGGCCAGGCCACCGAGGGCCAGGACCGCTTGCAAGCCCAGGGCCAGCGCCCAGGCTCGGGGCGGCAACCATTTCCGCCAGGTGGCGAGGAGCAGGGCGCCGGCGATCAGGGGCATCAGCACGGCAAGGGCCACGGGGATGTGAACGATGACGGGGTGGATGGGCATGCGACCTGCTTGGAGCGTCCGAGGCCCGCGGACCATCCGACAAATGGTGCAAACCTCGACTATCCTGCGCCTGCCCGATGACGCCCACGGCCGATGAAGCCCGCCGGACCCTCGGCGGCGCGTTGCTGTTCCTGATCATCGGCGCGGTGATCGGGTCGGATCTGGTGGCGGACTACGTGCAAGGCGCGAGCCTGTCCCACGTGGGGCTCGAGGGGTTGGTGCTGGTCCTGGCCCTGGCCGGCGGGCTGGTCTTCTCGCGCCGCTGGGTGGCCTTGCGGCGAGAGGCCGAGGAGTCGGCTGCCGAGGCGCGGGCGTTGCGGGGCGAAGCGGCAGCCCAGCGGGCCGAGGCCGAGCGCTGGCGGGCCGAGGCCCGCCACCTGATCGAGGGGCTGGGCGAGGCCATCGACCGACAGTTCGAGCGCTGGGGGCTCTCACCCGCCGAGCGCGAGGTCGGCCTGCTCTTGCTCAAGGGTCTGAGTCACCACGAGATCGCCGAGCTTCGCCGGGTGAGCGAACGCACGGTTCGCCAGCAGGCCCAGGCGCTCTACAAGAAGGCGGGGCTGGCGGGCCGCGCCGAGCTGTCGGCGTATTTCCTGGAAGACCTGCTGGGCCCGCGGGCTAGAGCGGAGCCAGCTTCGCCGTGAAGTGGCGGAGCACCGCCGGCTCTTCCACGATCCGATAGCCGCGGATCTCGCCCAGCCGGGCCGCGACCCGCTCGGCGGTCTCGATCACCCAGTCTACGTGGGACGCGGTGTACACCCGGCGCGGCAGTGCGATGCGCACCAGCTCGTGCTGGGCCGCCGGACCGAACATCAACGTGCCCACCTCGACCGTGCGGACACCGCCCTCGCGGTACAGCTCGACGGCGATGGCCTGGGCCGGCAGCTGGCCCTTCGGCAGCCCGGGGAGCGCGCGCGCGGCGTCGATGAACACCGCGTGGCCCCCGGGCGGGTCGACGATTGGCAGCCCCGCCTGCTCGAGGCCGCGGGCCAGGTACGCCACGGTCGCCTCGCGATAGCGCAGGTACTCTGGGTCGAGCGCCTCGATCAGCCCCACGGCCATGGCCTCGAGATCGCGGCCCGCCAGCCCGCCATAGGTCGGAAAGCCCTCGCTCAAGATCAGCAGGACCTCGAACTTGCGAGCCCAGTCCGCGCGGCGCGTGGCCAAGATGCCGCCAATGTTGACGATGCCGTCCTTCTTGGCGCTGAGCGTGCACCCATCGGCCAGCGCGAACAGCTGGCAGGCGATCTGCTCGGGGGTCTGATCCTGGAAGCCCGGCTCGCGGCGCTTGATCAGCCAGGCGTTCTCGGCGAACCGAGCGGCGTCGACGAACAGCGGCACCTGGTGACGGTCGCACAGCGCGCGGACGGCGCGCAGGTTCGCCATCGACACCGGCTGGCCGCCGACCGCGTTGTTGGTCAGCGTCATCATCACCAGCGGAACGTGCCGGTCACCGGCCAGCACCTGCGCCAGGCGCTCTAGATCCATGTTCCCGCCGAACTGCGGGTCGCCGGCGCGAGGGATGTCGAGCGCCACGCCGCCCACGTGCTCCAGATTCGCGCGGGTGGTGTCGAAGTGGGTGTTGTTTGGCACCACGTCACCCGGCTTCACCACTGCCTCGAACAAGATGCGCTCGGCCGCACGCCCCTGATGGGTGGGGAAGACGTGCTCGAAGCTGGTCAGACGCTTCACCGTGGTCTCGAAGTGATCGTAGCTGCGGCTGCCGGCATACGACTCGTCGCCGGCCAAGAGGGCGGCCCACTGCCGATCGCTCATGGCGCCGGTGCCCGAGTCCGTCAGAAGATCGATGGTCACGTGCTCGGCGTGGAGCTTGAACAGGTTGTACCCCGCGCGCTCCAGCAGCTTCTCGCGCTCTGCCCGGGTGGTGAGCGGAATGGGCTCGACGGCCTTGATGCGAAACGGCTCGATGATCGTGCGGAAGGGCACTTCGACGCTCATGGGGGCGTCACTCGTACCACACGAAGCCGGTCATCTTGTCGAACAGAACGACGGTGTTGTGTCGTTCTTTCAGTGTGACCTGGCGACTGGTCGAGTGGTTGTATTCCGCCGGATTCATCGTGTCGCCCAGCTCGATCTTCACCTGGTGGGCGCCGGGGGGCAGGGCAAACCGCTCGATGGCAATGCTGTTGCCGTCGCCCCAGATCCCGCGGGGCTCGTAGGTGCCGGTGCTGAGCTCGCGACCATCGACCTCGACCTTCAGCCGCACGCTGGCGCGGCGCCGTTCGCAGATCTGCTTCTGGCGCATGTGCTTGGGTAGCTTGTCCAGCTCGGCCTGGGACGGCTCGCGGCAGTTCTCTCCGGCCTTGCCCGGGTGCTTGAACGAGACCACCAGCCGGGGCGACGGATCGCCGGGCGTGCGGTAGGCGGCGGCGGTGCCGGCCCAGGTCACCAGGCCGAAGGTCGCAGCCAAGCCAAGGCCCACGACCCACCGGCGGACCGCGCCCGGCCGCGGGCCGCCGGGCCCCGGACGGCTCGCGGCGAACTCTCGCGCCTCGCTCAGCAGGCGCTCGCGCTGCGTGCGGTACAGCTCGAGCACGCGGACGCGCTCGCGGTCGACCTTCTCACCGCGGAAGGCCGGCTCGCGCTGCCCGGCCATGCGTTCGGTCGTCCAGCGGTTGCCCTCGCGATACATGCAGCTGCCCGGACCCGAAGCCACGATCAGCACCCCGCGCGCGCCGCGCCGGAGCGCGCGCTCGACGGTCAGCGGGTGGATCCAGCCTGCGCACGGCACGCGCACCACCTTGTAGCCCGGCAGCTCGGGCGAGCGGCTGGTGTGATCGTCCACGGTCAGGGCGGCCGCAGCCGATTCATTGCACACCAGCGCCAGCATCACGTCGGCTTCGGCGCCGAGCGTCTGGTCCACCAGCTCGTCGATGCGATGCCGCTGGCGCACACTGTCGAACCACGGCAGCCCGATCCCCGCCGAGTCGCACGAGCCAGCGCAGATGCCGCAGCCGATGCACTTGCTGGGGTCGACGCTGGCCATGCTGACGAAGGGCTTGTCGTCCTTGCGCGGCACCATCTGAATCGCGTCGTAGGGGCAGTCGTGGTAGCACTTCTGACAGGCGTTGCAGCGCGCCTCGATCACCGTGGCCACGCGCGCGCGACCGGTGGCCAACAGCCAGGGCACGGAGAAGAGCACGGCGCCCGAGCCCAGCACGATGGCCCAGAGCACGCCGCCGCCCAGCCGATCGGTGAGCCCGATCGGTGCCAGGTACCACCAGTCGATGCTGAAGGTCTCGGGGCGTACGGCCATCTTGGCCGCGGCCACCACGTCGGCAGGGAAGGCCAGGCTGACCACCGACAGCGAGACCAAGACCCAGGCGGTCATGACCCGCTTGGTCAGAAACCACGAGCGCGACAGGCGCGTGATGTGCAGCCACAGGGCCACGCCCATCGCCAGTGGCAACAGCATGTGCAGGAAGAAGACCACGAAGAACAGCAGCGAATTGAGGCGGTCGTCGACCAAGAACGAACGCGACAGCGGGTCGGCGAAGATCGGCAGCGTGTCGAGCACGTGCCCCGAGCCCAGCGCGACCAGCTGGCCCCGCTGATCCCAGACCAGCCAGTAGCCCAGCCAGCCGTCGAGCCAGAGCAGGCCGAGCAGCGCGAGACCGGTGACCCACGCGAGCCAGCGCGCCCCGCCGAAGCGCCGCTCGAAGAACAGCTTCACGGCGTGGATCAGCACGAACAACAGCGTGGCGTCCGAGCTGTAGCGATGCAGGCTGCGCACGAAGCCGGCGCCGAAGCGGGCCTGGCTCATGGCCACCACCGAGTCGTGGGCCTCGTGCACGCTGGTGCGGTACCAGACCAAGAGCACGATCCCCGACACGATCGCGGTGATCAGCGAGGTGTTCGCGATGGCCCCGGTCTGCGCCAGCGGGTTGAGCTCGACCGGCAGACCCTTGGCGAGCAGGGCATCGAGCGCCTGGAAGCCGCGGTTGCCCAGGCGCAGCAGGCGCTCGCCGCGGACCCTGGGTTCCACGCGCTCGCCATCGTCGCGGATCACGGTGAGTGAACGCGGGGTCGACGGCGAAGGTGCCGTAACGTCAGCTTCGGTCGGGGCAGGCGACGGCGCTTCCGTCGCGTCGCCCCCCGCCGCTTCGGTCGGGGCGGGCGCGGTCATCTCAGGCGCCGGGCTCCTTCACCAAGAGCTTGATGGCGTCGGTGAGCCAGCGCTCTTGGCGCTCACCCAGGGTCAGGCGATAGGCGACCTGCCCCTTGCGGTCGACCACGATGAACAGGTTGGCGTGGTCGATCTCGCCGTTCATCGGGTTCTTGCTGCGCGCGATCTCGAGCCGGTCGAGGGTGGCGTTCACCTCTTCGGGCTCGCCCCAGAGCAGGCGATATTCCGGCGACTTCACCTGATAGCGCGCTGCCGTCTTGAGCATCACCGGCTGCTTGTCGTGCTCGGGGTTCAGCGTGACCGCCAGCACCCGCACGCTTTCGCGTTCGGCTTTGCTCAGGGCGTCCAGGCTGCGACGCAGCTGCCCCATGATCAGCGGGCAGGTGTGGAAACAGGTGGCGTAGATGCCGGTGACCACCACCACATTGCCGCGGAGCGACGCCAGATCGGCCTTGGCGCCGTCTTGATCGGTGAGCGCCACCACCGGCGCAGGCTTGGCGGTGCGGAGCGTGGCGGCGGGGAACGGCTGCGGAGCCGCAGACGCGCTGCCGCCCAGCCCCACCAGGCTGACCAGCACGGCGCTGACCAGCACCAGCGCGGCGCCCAGGTAGGGGAGCAGGGCGCGCGGGCGGGTGCGCAGCACCTCGCGCACTTGCTTGCCCCACACCACGGCCAACACGCCGCACATCACCGCGGGCTGCGCCAAGAAGATGGCGATGTAGCTGGTCTCGAAGGCGCCCGTCTCTTGGTTCAGGCCGTAGCACCAGACTCGGAACTCTTCCGCGAAGGCGCCGATGCCGGTGTCGGCCTTGGGGATCACCAGCATGGCGAGCTGAAAGATGTCGAACGAGAGCAACACCGCCAGCATCAGCACGGGGAAACGCCACGACGAGAAGAACACGTGCATGGCCGCCAGCGGCCGGGGCAGGCCGCTGGCGTCGTCGCGATGCAGGCCGCTTGGCGCGGCCGCCGACCCCCCGCTGTCGCCCGCGCCCGTGGCCTCGGAGTCGTCCGAAGCGGGCGGGGGTGCATCGATGGGGTCGGCCATGACGGTCACTTCATAGCTCCCACTCAGCGGACGTGCCAGACGTCTGCCAGCGCTTTCCAGTTCGCGAAGTAATACACCGCGAACGAGACGAGCAGGATGAGCGTGAGCACGAACGTGCCCGGCGCCTTGTGCGCCTCGTCACCGTGGTGCTCCGACTCTTTCTCGATGACGTCGGCGGCTTTTTCTTGTTTGGCCATTTTCTCTTGCCTCCTCACCACGGGGTCATCTTGCCGTCGATCTTCTTGCCGAAGAACACGGCGCCTACCACCGGCAGCACGTACATCAAGAGGCCGGTGAACGCGACGATGCCGCCGATGCCCACCAGCGCCAGCCAGACGTGCACGCTGGCGTCATAGCCCGCCGCGTGCGTGGCGCCCGTGAACTCGATGTCCCAGTGGCGTCGCGACACGCCGTACGAGCCGGCGAACGACATGCCGAACGAGACCATGGCGATGCCCAGCGCAAAGACGTAGGGCTGCAGCTTGCAGATGGCGCGCAGGGGGAACTCGCGGCGGAAGATCAGCGGCACCACGTAATAGGTGACCGCCATGAACGCCAGCGTGGTGCCGCCCACCACCGTGGAGTGGAAGTGGCCGGGGATGCGCAGCGTGTTGTGGGCGATGATGTTGATCTGCTCGGTGCCCAGCGTCACGCCGGTGATGCCGCCGATGAAGCCGAAGATCAGCAGGCTGAGGAAGAAGCCCGAGAACCCGGGGTTGCCCCAGGGGGCCGCGCCCAGCCAGCCGAACAGCCCCTTGTCGTGCCCCTGCTTGCGCAGAGCCACCTCGACCGAGGCCGGCACGGTGTAGCCGTGGATCATCGAGGCGAGCACCGCCAGGTACATGGCGTACGAGGTGTTCCAGATCTTCCAGCCGGCGCTCACCCCCGGGTCGACCAAGAGGTGATGGGCCGAAGCCAGGTTGATGAACAAGATGTAGAACAGGAACGCCACGCGCGAGACGCCCTGGTTCAGCACCTTGCCGCCCACGGTGATGGCGCTGAGCAGGTACCAGACACTGACCATGGCCGCGACGTTGATCTGTTGCGACGGGTGGCCAAGGCCCCAGAACACCAGGCGGTAGACCGCCGGATCCATGTTGGGGATCACGCCCAGCGCCCAGAGCCAGGTCGGGATGTAGATCGCCGCGCCGTGCAGCAAGGTCGCCACCGCGATGATGCCGGCCGTGATGGCGCCGAACACCACCAGCGGCACCGAGCCCTTGTAGGTCTTGTCGCGCTTGGCGATGTAGATCGTGGCAAAGAAGTTGATCACCCCGATCAGCGTGCCGACCGCGAACAGGATCACGCCCAGGTAGTAGAGCTGGTGCGCCTTGAGCGGGGCGTACGACGTGAACATCACGTCGGCCTTGCCGGTGAGCACCATGGCCGCGACCATGCCGCCGCCGACCACCATCATGATGAAGCTGATCCAGGCTGCGGTGGCCGACGCCAGGCGGCTCTTCAAGAGCACCGTTCCGGCGAAGTACAGGACCGCGATCTCGAAGAAGATGATCCACAGGATCAGCATCGAGAGCCCGTGCAGCGTGACCATGCGGTAGTACCACTCGGCGGGCAGCAGGTGCACCGCCGGCCAGCGGGTGAGCGCGACCAGCAGCGCCGCAATGCCGCCGATCAGCAGGCACACGACCGCCGCGACGGCGTTCAGCTGGATGAACTTCTGGGCCGTGAGGTCGACCGTGAAGCCGGTGGTGCCGCAGATCCGCGACAAGCCGGGCAGGTGGTTGCCCTTGGGCTCGGCCGCATCGGCCGGGGTTTCGGCGACTGCGCCTTCGACAGTGGGATCCATCGTCGTCATCTGTCTACTCCGTCACGATGATCTTGCCGGTCATCTGGTGGTGCCCGATGCCGCAAAACTCGTTGCAGATGATCGGGAAATCGCCCGTCATCGTGGGGGTGATGGTGAGCACGTGGTCGTAGCCCGGCAGCACCTGGAAGTTCATGTTGATGGGGAGCAAAGAGAAACCGTGCTGGATGTCGGTGGACGAGATGTGCAGCCGGTAGGTCTGACCCTTGCGGAACTTGAGGATCGGATAGAACGTCCACATCTGCGCTTGCAGGTAGGCGTCGCCACCGGGCGCCGCCTCGACCACCGGGATGCCGTTCTTCTCGTCGACCTTGTTCGAGGCCACGAAGCTCTGGACGCGGGCAGCGAACTTGGCGGGCTCCACGGCGTAGGCCTCGCCCGTGCTGTTCTGCTTGCCCTTGAAATGCCAGTAGGGCATCGCCAGGGTGAGCACGATGCACCAGAGCAGCGCGAGGCCGATCCACGCGCGCTCGGTGCCCGATGGGGCTTTGAACCAGTCTGCAGGCGGTGCTGAGATTCCCATGGTCGTCTCCTCAGGGCAGCGTTGCCGGCTTCAGGTTTCCGAGCTCGACCAAACCCCAGATGGTGTAGGAGATGGCCGGCAAGAGGACGCCGAGCGCGAGCAAGAGCCAGGGGTTGTCGAGCAACTTCTGAATGGGGTGTATCGGCCTATCTTCAGCCATGGGACCCAGTCCTTTCCTTGATGTTGAAACGTTCCCCCGCTTGGACGCGGGCCTGACTTTCGGCGTGATCCGGAACGAGGAAGCTGCCCGGGCCCACCAGCTCCCAGGCCGAGACCCGCGCGCGCTCGCGCCGCAACCAGGCGCTGACCACGATCGCGAGGAACAGCACGCCCGCCACGATGGCCAGCATGCCGCCCAGGCCCATCACGCCGAGCCCCAGCTTCTGGCCCAGGCTCCTCACGTTCTGCTCGGCGCCGTACAGCTTGCGGCCCATGCCGTGGGCGCCGGCCAGCGCGAAGCCGATGGCGAACACGCCCTGCCCCACGCCGAAGAGCGCCGGCTGCCAATGTGCGCCGCGGCGGGCGAGGCGTGACGCCCGCACCGGCACGCCGACCACCTCGAGCAGCGGGTACCCCAGCGCCATGAAGGCCACCGTCACCCCGCCGATCGAGGCGTGATAGTGCGCCGGGACAACCGTGGTGGACCCGCGGATCAGCGCGCCCAGGACCCAGCCCAGCACGGTGAGCCCGGCGCTGGCGAAGAAGCCGATCAGTCGAGGATCACGCAGCTCGGCCCGGGTGAGCGTGCCCTGGCGGAAGCCGCGCACCACCGCGCGCACGCACGCGATGAGCACGAGCGACGCCGCCGGGAAGATCCCCCAGCGCATGAGCAGGGTGAAGCCCTCGCGCGCCGCCACGCTCTGCATGCCGCTGGCGGCCAAGAGCGGCGCGACCGCCCAGGGCAAGAGCAGCACGCCGAACAGCACCGCGGCGGCGTTGCGCGAGAGCGGCGAGCGCCCCAGCACACCCGCCAGCAAGATCAGCCAGACGCACAGCATGGCGGCCGTGCTGGCCAGTTGCAGCACGTGGCCACCGCCCCAGTTGCCCAGCTCGTAGAGCGTGGCCGGATCGAGACCGCGCGGCGCGGTCAGCCAGGTGGTCGCGAAGGTGAGTGCGGCGATGCACAGCGCGATGCCGGTGGTGCGGATGCCGGGCACCGCGGCCGCGGGCACCGACAGCACGCTGCCGGGCGCCGGCTCGCTGGGGAGCAGGCGGCGATCGAGCACGCTCATCAGCACGCCGGCGCCGAACACCACCAAGCCCAGCGAGAACGACCAGTGATCGATCATTGGGACGTAGTTGGCGAGGATCGGCTGCGCTCCGGGGGCGCCGGCGGCGGCCAGCAGCAAGACGACGCCCGCCGCCGCCACGAACACGCCCAGGCGGCTGGCCAGCGAGCTGGCCCCGCGCTTCGGCAAGAGGAACGAGAGCGCGGCCGCGAAGGCGTAGATCCAGACCAAGAGCGACAGGTCGACGTGCACCACCAGGCAGCGGCGGAAGAACGCCGGATCGGTGACGAAGCGCGAGAAGAACGGCGTTCGGGCCACCACCAGGAACAGCGCGAGCACCCCCGAGGTCAAGAGCGAGCCCACCGCCAAAAGCACCCAGCGCCGCGCGTTCTGCGCCTCGGGGGACTCGCCGGGGTTACGTTCCGTCATGGGTGGGGCCTTGCCGGGTTGGCTGTTTATGGACATCGTGGTCTATTGATGGGGCCGCTGGCAACGGCCACGAATTCTGGAGTGACATCGATCATGCGAACGAAGAACCCCACCACGAGACCGCGCAAGCTGCCCATTGCCCGCCGTGACGGCATCGCCCCCGTGTCACAGAGCGCAGAGTATGCGCTCAGGGTGATGACTTGCCTGGCCCGCGGCGATCAAATTGCGCGAACTGCGATCGACCTGGCTGCCGAGGCGAGCGTGCCCGTTCACTACTTGTCCAAGGTGCTCCGGCGGCTGGTCGCGGCGGGGCTGCTCAGCTCGCAGAAGGGGCACGGCGGCGGGTTCGTGCTCGCCCGGCCTGCGAGCAAGATCCGCTTCGCCGACATCCTGGGGGCCATGGGCGAAGCGCCGGTTGGCGGTCGCTGCGCGTTCGGCTGGGGCAAGTGCGACGCGAAGAACCCGTGCCCGCTTCACCCTGCGTGGTCGGCGCTCAGCGACGCGCTGCAGAGCTGGGCCGGTGACACCACGCTGGCCGATGTCGCCGCCGGCGCCACCCACAAAAAGCCCAGGCGCCGAGGCTAGTGCCGCGGCGCCTGGACCATCACCCCCCGGGGCGAATCACTTCTTCATGCCGCGAAGGTGCTTCACGAGGGCGTCCGCCAGGGCCGGCTTGCCGCGCAGGTCGGGATTGCCTGGCATGGCCGCGCTCTTGCCCACGGCCGCGCCGCCTTCGACGATGGCCTTCTTGATGTCCTCGTCCTTGACGGTGCCGTGCCAGGCCGCCTCGGTGAAGTTGCGGGGCTTCGGGGTGAGGGCCGAGCCGCCCGGGCCGTCGCCGGCGCCGCTGTCGCCGTGGCACACGGCGCACTTCATCTTGTAGTACGCCGCCGGGTCGTCGCTGCCGCCGCCGGCTGCCGTGGCCGCCCCGGTGGTTGCGCCAACGGCGCCGCCCGAGGCCTTCTCTTCCTTGTTGCACCCGACGCTCAGGAGCAGCGCGCCGCACGCGACCAGAACAACTTTGAGATCCATCTTCTTCGTCCTCCAGATCATTCCCGCCCGGCGGGGTTTCTACACCAAGCGGCCGAGGTCGTGGGCCGCGGCGCGCACCCTAGTGCATTTTCCGAGGGCCGGCGGCAGGAGTTGTCGTCCAGGAAAAACCCCGTTCACCGCCTGGATTTGCGCAGGCATTGCGCGCGCGGCGGGTGCGCTTCGGGGCAGCGGGCGGCCGCGCGGCGGCCTGATCGGCGCCGCTCGACCGGCGCGGCGCGGGCCACTATATTGCGCAGACCGGGCTCTATCGTGGCCAAGTTCGACGACCATCCGTTCATCGCCATCTGGGAGACCACCCAAGCGTGCGATCTGGTGTGCCAGCACTGCCGCGCCTGCGCGAAACCCGCGCGCGACCCCAGCGAGCTGGATACGGCCGAAGGCAAGCGCGTGCTCGACAGCCTTGCCGCGGCCCACGTTCCGCTGGTGATTCTCACGGGCGGCGACCCCGCCAAGCGCCCCGACTTGCTCGAGCTGGTGGCGCACGGCCGATCGCGCGGGCTCATCATGGGGCTCACGCCCAGCGCCACGCCGCTGGTGACCCCCACGCTGATTGGCGAGCTGGCCCAGGCGGGGCTCGCGCGGCTGGCGGTCAGCGTGGACGCCCCGGGCGCGGCCATCCACGACGCGTTCCGCGGCGTCGCGGGCAGCTTCGACATGTCGCTGAGGATCTTGCGCGATGCCAAGGCCGCTGGCATCGGCACCCAGATCAACACCAGCATACACGCCAAGAACATCCACATCTTGAAAGAGATGGCCGCGGTCGTGCGCGATGCGGGCTGCCTCTTGTGGAGCGTGTTCTTCGTGGTCCCCACGGGGCGCGCGGGGCTTTCCATGATGCCCAGCCCCAGCGCGGTCGAGAGCGCGCTGGAAGAGCTGGCAGCCATCGCCGAGCACGAGCCGTTTGCGGTCAAGACCACCGCGGCGCCGCACTATCGGCGCGTGCTGGCCGAGAAGAAGCGTGCGAGCGGCGTGGCGGCAGAGCACGGCACGCATGGCAAGCAAGGGGTGCGCGTCAACGACGGGCGCGGCTTCCTCTTCGTTACACACCGGGGCGAGGTCTTCCCCAGCGGGTTTCTTCCGATCCCCTGCGGCAACGTGCGCGAGCGCGACGTGATCGAGATCTACCGCACCAGCCCGGTGTTCCTGGAGCTGCGCGATGCCGAACGGCTGCAGGGCAAGTGTGGCGCCTGCGAGTACAAGCAGCTGTGCGGCGGGTCCCGGGCCCGCGCCTATGCCGTGAGCGGCGCGCTGCACGACTGGGACGGCCTGTGCGCCTACGTGCCCCCCGGCTACGAGGCCGAGTTCGAGCGCGACCAGCGCCAGCGCGAGGAACAGCTCGGCCGGGTGCAGCTGGCCGTGGTCAACGGGTGAGCGGGATCAGCGCGTCGGTGCCGTCGCCGCCCGCTGCCGCCTTCAGGACCTCGAGCTTGTGCACGGTGAAGCCGTGCGGCGTGGTGAGCAGTACGCCCTCGCGCTCCCAGCGGGTCATGACTCGGATGGCGGTCTCGAACGAGGTGGCCACCAGCTCGGCCAGCTCGCGCCGCGAGAGGGCCACCGGAATGCTGTGCGAGCCGTCGTCGAAGTCGTCGCCGAAGCGGTCGTAGAGCTTGATCAGCAGCGTGGCCAGGCGCGCCTCGACCGAGCCGGCCGACAGCACCTCGACCTTGTCGTGCAGCGCTGCCAGCTTGGTGTGCATGGCGCAGGCCATGCTCATGGCCAGGGGCGTGGTCTGTGCGCCGGGGTCGGTGAGCAGGGTGCCCGGGATGCAGATCACGCTGGCCGACTCGGTGGCCACGATAGCGTCGGCGGGGTAAGGGATCGCGCGGAGCACCGCCAGGTCGCCCACCGTGTCGGGCGGGCCGAAGATGCCGCAGATCGACGCGCGGCCCCGGGCCGCTGGCCGAACCACCTTGATCAGGCCGCTCTTGATCACCGTCAGGGCCTTGGCCGGATCCCCGGCGTGCCAGAGCATCTCGCCGCGGGCCAAGCTGCGGGTGGTGGCCGCGGCGGCCATCCGGTCCAAGAGCTGCGGATCGGCCCCGGAAAGGGCCTGCGCACGCTCGATGAACTCCCGGACGCCCATGGCCTTTCGAGTCTAGCCGTCCCGCCCCGGAGCTGCACCCATTCCGTACAGAAAATTCGCCCGAGCGGGCTTCCCATCGGCCAGACTGCTCTGCAGGATTTGTCCATGACAGCCGCCGAGGCCCTGAACGAGCGGATCTGGGGTGCCTTGCGCAGCGTGGACGACCCCGAGCTGGGCATCAACATCGTCGACCTGGGTCTGGTCTACGCCGTGCGGCTCGAAGCAGGACGCGCGTCGATCCGCCTCACCATGACCAGCCCCGCTTGCCCGCTCGGGCCGTTCATCGTGGATCAAGCCCGCGCCGCCATCGAGAGCTTCGTTCCCGAGGCGGGTGAGGTGGACATCGAGCTGGTGTGGGAGCCCCCGTGGCACCCCGGCCTGATGGCGGAGCACGTTGCGGGTGCGCTCGGCCCCGGGCGATGAAGCTCGCTCGCGTTCCGTTCCTGTTCGCCGGCGCATCGTGCTTGTTCGTCGCGATCAGCGCAGGGCTCGCGCGCCTGGGGCTTGGCGTGCCAGCGCCGGATCCCGCACTGCACGGCGTGCTGATGGTGTCGGGCTTCTTCGGCACGCTGATCGGCCTCGAGCGGGCGGTCGCTCACGGAGCCGCCTGGACCTACCTGGCACCCGGCAGCGCCGCGCTGTCCGGAGCGGTCGCCCTTGCCGGTGCGCCGGGCGCTGCCGCTTGGGTCGCCGTGGCGAGCAGCGCTTGCTTCTCGTTGGTGAGCGCGGCCCTGGCGCGTCGGCACGTGACGGATTTCACGCTCGTCCTGGTGCTTGGCGGGCTGGCGTGGACCGCGGGCAACGCCAGCTGGGCGCTTGGAGCACCGTCGGATCGCATCCTGCCCTGGTCGATCGCCTTTCTGACCCTCACCATCTTCGCCGAGCGGCGCGAGCTGGGGCGCGTGCTGTCGCCGAGCCACAACGCGGGTCGAGGGTTTCTCGCGGTGGTGGCGCTGGTGGTGGCGGGTGCGCTGGCCCTCAGCAGCGGGTACGACCATGGCCGCATTGGGCTCGCGCTGGGGCTGTGTGGCATGGCGCTCTGGCTGGTGCGCTTCGACGTCGCTCGCCACACCGTGAAGAAGCGCGGGTTGACTCGGTTCATGGCGGTGGCGCTGATCGCGGGCTACGTCTGGCTGGCGATCGGCGGCGTGGCCATGCTGGCGGCGCGCGGCGACGTCTCGGGCGCACGCTTCGACGCCTTCGTGCACGCCCTGATGCTGGGTTTCGTGTTCTCGATGGTGTTCGCCCACGCGCCGATCATCTTCCCGGCGGTGATCGGCGCTCCGCTGGCCTACAGTCCGGCGTTCTACCTTCACCTCGGGCTGCTGCAGCTGTCGCTCATGGCGCGGCTGGTCGGGGACTTCACGGGGCAGGCCGTGCTGCGCACGGCCGGCGGGATCGGCAACGCGCTGGCGATCGTGCTATTCGTGCTGCTCAGCGCGAGCGCCGTAGCCCGTGCACGGAAGAGGTCATGAGCGGTTGGTCAGCCATCGTCGGAAAGCCCGGCACCGAGAAGGGGCAGGCGGCGCGCAAGCTCGCCGCGTTGCTCGAGGCTCGCGGCCTGGCCGTCACGGGGTTCGTTCAAGACGACGTCTCGGACTCTGACGGCAAGACCGTGGGCTGGGACATCTCCAGCGTGACCGGCCCAGCCCAGCGCGGGATCTTGGCGCGGGAGGCCGCCGAAGCGGATCTGTGCGGCTACAAGTTCGAGGCGTCGGGGTTCGAGCTGGCAGAGCGCCTCTCGCAGGGCGCCGCCGACGTGGTGATCGTGGGCGGGGTGGGCAAGCTCGAGGCCGCCGAGCAAGGCCACTGGCCGCTGCTCAAGAGCCTGATCGAGGCAGAGCCGGGGGCCCACGTGGTGGCGTGCATTCGCGACACCTGCCTGTCGGCGGTCGCGCTGGCCCTGCCCGACCCTCTCGACTACGTCGAGCTGCCCTGCGACGACGCCGAGCTCGAGCGCCTGGCCGAGCGGCTGGCCGCTGAGCTCACCGGGCACTGACGCTGGCGCTGGCCCCGGAATTGCCCGCTCACGGTTCGGAGGCCGACATGCTCCACCGAAGCGCGAAACCGTTGCGTATCGCGACCGCGGTCGCGCTCGGATTGCTGATGCCGGCGCTGGGGCTCGCCGAGCCGCCCCGCGGGGGTCGCGACCCCGACGCGCCGGTGTACTGCGTCCAAGCGTGGACCGAGGCGCGCTATCGCAACTATGCCTACGATCACATCGTGCACCTGTACAACGGCTGCACCGCCTTCGCGACCTGCGAGGTCGCGACCAACGTGGCGCCCAAGCCGGTGACGGTGCGCGTCAAACCCGGCGAGCTCAAAGAGGTGCTCACCTACCGCGGTTCGCCCAGCCAAGAGTTCATCCCGCGCGTGCGCTGCGCGCTCGAGAAGTGACGCCTTGGGCTCACCCGTCCGTGGCGTCGGCTTGCGCGTGGTCACGCTCCCGGGAAGAGCCGTTCCGCCACGGCCCAACCGTAGAGCCGGTCGGCGAGCTGTTTCTTCACGGCGCGCTCGGGGACGCCGGGCGCGTCTGCGCGGATGGAGGCCTCGGCCAGCGCGCGCACCATGCTGCTCAGTCTGACCGCCATGGCCAGTCGCTCGATGGGCGACTTCTGCGCCAGAAGCTCGTAGTAGCGGCGCCGGGCAGCGGGCGAGGTGTCATCCACGACTCGAGCAGCATATCACTTCCCCGCGAAGATCCACGACGCCGCACCGTGCGACAGCTTCTGCCACTTGGCGTAGGCCTGCACCGCGCGCTGGCGGATCTCTTTCTGATCGGCGCCGTCGCCGACGCCGGTGAGCACCGCGTGCAGCAGGTAGCCCTCGGGGGCCATCAGCTGCTTGGTCATCACCAGCGGGCGCGAGCCGGCGCGCCGCAGCTTCTTGCCGAAGTAGCTCTCCGAGTAGCACGCCAGCACGAACGAAGGGATGGCGCTGGCGCTCTCCGTGCGGTCGGGCAGCTCGAGCCCGTCCATCAGGCGGTTGTGCCCGACGTAGCCGGCGACGTGCACGGTCAAGGGTCCGCGCCCGTCGATCGTCAACTGCTCCCCGCCGGTCGCTCCGGCCCAGAACCCGCTCACCGCCTGGTCGATGCGCTGGCCATGCACCGCGTCGAGCACCACCAGCTGCTCGACCGGCTGTTTGCGCTGCAGGCCCCAGCGCTTGGCTGGAACCATCCGCCGATACACCGCGCGCTCGAGGAGGGTGTCGTCGACCTTGCCCAGGCTCAGGCGCTGCCAGCCGCTCGACTTCATCTCCAGAAAGCGGCGGGCGCCGAAGATCGCGCCCCAGTAGACGTTGTGGCTCAGGTTTCCGGCCCGCCCCGCGATGGCGCTGCCGCAGTCGATCTGGTCGTTCGAGCACAGCGCCACCGTGACGTGGACCACCAGCGGCCGGCCGGCGGCGAGATCCTTGCGGATCCGGTCGCGATCCCAGCCCTCGGCCCCTGCCCGTGCAGTCAAAAGGAGCACGGCGGTGGCCAGGGCGATGACGAAGAAGCGGCGCACGACCGGCATCGGCCAGGGGTGGGGGAGTGTGACCGCCCTCGCCTCACTCACTTCGCGAAGGAGATGTCCGCCAGATCTTCGCCGAGGCGACTCATGCGCTGCACCTTCACTCGATCCATGGCCACCGAGTACACGAGATCGTCCAGGAACACGCTGCGCTTCACCGTCGACTGGGCGTTCGACCACCAGGCGCTGCAGCTCGCGCCCTGGGTCCCGTGGTCGACCCCGCCCCGCTTCTTGAAGCCGGTCTTCGCGCTCACTTCGTAGACCATCAGGCCGCTGAAGGTCAGGGAGCCCTGCCGGCCATCGCCGCCACCGTCGCAGAGCGTGATCGGGACGGCCAACAGCCCGCGGTCGTGGAAGTAGTTGAACGCCAGGTGATCGGTGGCGGCCTCGGAGCTGGAGCCGCGCGTGCCGAGCTTCTCTTTGTGCAAGAGCTTCGGCTCGGTCGGGTTCTTCACGTCGAAGAGCTGCAGGATGATGCCGTCGAAGTAGGCGAAGCTCCCGTGGTCGTCGGCGTCGAAGCCGATGGACAAGAGGTGGCTCGGATCGACGCGGTGGATGTAGGTCGAGAAACCGGGGATCTTCAGCTCCCCCAGGATCTTCGGCGCGGCGGGATCGTACAGGTCGAGCACGAACAGCGGATCGGTCTTCTTGAAGGTGACCACGTACGCGCGCTCGTCGTCGAAGCGCACCGCCCGGATGTCCTCGCCCGGGGCGATCTTGGAGATGGCGCCCACGCGCACCAGGTTGCCGCCCTCGGCCTCGGCCAGCACGGACACGACGCTCTCGACCTTGGGATCGGGCACCTTGCCGCGGGTGGTCGCGACGCGCAGGTAGCCGTGCCACTCGTCCATCGAGAACTGACTGAGCACGTGCCCCGGCACCACCCCGCTGCCCACGTAACGCGTGGCCCCGGGCTTCGCCCCGAGGGTGAACTTGTGGATCTGACTTGCCTCGTCGACGCCTGGATAAAACGAGTACCAGCGCCCGCCCCGCCCGGCGCGCCGGGTGGTGACGGACAGATAGAGCGCGCCTGCCGACGCGAAGACCGCGCCGGGCCGGGTCTGAACGGTGGCCGTGGTCGGCGCCGCCCGGTCGTCGTTCAGATCGAACGAGACCACGGTGGTGAACGCGCGCCCATCTTCGATCGCCGTCTTCAGCACATTGCTGCACAAGGACTGGGTCTTGCCGCCTTCGCTGAGCTTGGGGAGCGTGGCGGGGCTCGACCGGATCAGCTTCTCGTTGTCCCGCGCGAGCTTCGCGAACTTGGCGCGAACCACCGACTCGCGGCTCCCGCAGGTGTCGAGATCGTCGGGCCACGTCGGGTACCTTGGGCCCGGGCTGTCGCCGTCGGCGACCACGGTGTGCACGGCGCCGTCGATGCGCCGCGCCGCGATCAGCGAGCCCGAGAGCTCGATCTGCCGCAGCTTGCGCGGCTGCGCCCGATCCGTGATGTCGAACACCACGATCTTGGTCGCGCTGCCATCGCCGGCGAACTGACAGTCGTAGCCGTAGGTGCAGCGCTTCCGCGTCGCGCGGTCCGACGTGTACACGACGGCGCGGTCGCCGCGCACGAACATCTCTTTCGCCACGCCGCCGAGCGGGGTGGTCGACACGACCCGCGGCTTGAGCGCCTCGACGATGCGCAGAGCGCCGTTCACCGCGAAGTACACGAAGCGCCCGTCGGTCTTGACGATGTCGGCCTCGTCCACGCCCTTCACCTGCGTGTTGGTGCCCGACGCGCTTTTCGCGGCCTGCGCGGACGACGCATGGACCCCGACGCCGCCGCCCCCATGGCCCACGCCGCTGAGCCCGAGGCTGCCCATGCCGAAGCCGGAGCCGGAGCCGTATCCCGAGCCATGACCGCTGATCCGACCCAGGCGCATGGCCTTCTGCGCCTCTGCCTCCCACCGATATTGCTGCCAGCAACCGGGTTGCGAGTCGACCCATTCTTTGAGCGAGTCGGCCAGATCCCTTCGCATCTGCTTCACGCGCGCGTCGGCCAGGCCGCGCTCGACCGCGTCCAGATCCTCGCAGCTCGCGGCCGCGAGCCGCGCCTCGCCAAGCGCCCCCGCCGCCGGCTCACCCGCCATCGGCGTGGTGATCTTCGGCGGGGGCGGCAGCGGGGCTGCGACCGGATCGGCTGCCACCACCAGCGGCGCCTTCGCGCGCGCGGGGCCGGGGCCGCCCGCGGGCTGCGCGGTGCGCAGCCCGGCTGGCGCGCAGCTCGCGGCGACGAAGCAGGAAGACGCCAGGCAGAGCCCGAGTCGAAGCAAGCGCAAGGCGGCCATGCGCCGACTGACCGCCACGGGGGGCGGATGTTCCCCGGCGGCTCGCCCCGATGCCGTGTTAGGTGTTTTTTTCGAGGGAGTTGCCCCGGACGATCCTGCTAGGCTGCCAGAACCGTGATGCTCCGCAGCTCTTTCCTCGCATTGGCATTGGTCGTGTTCGCTTCCGCCGGCTGCGGCGGCGACGATGATGGGGGTGGAGGGAGCACCTCTACCGGCGGCAGCGGCGGCGCCACCGGCGGCAGTGGCGGCGCCACCGGCGGCAGCGCCGGCAGCGGCGGCGCCACCGGCGGCTCAGCCGGGGCTGGCACGGGTGGGGCAGCCGGCTCCGGAACGGGCGGCTCCGCCGGCGCGGCCTGCAACACGCTCGTGAACGTCGGCACGGAGGTCGCCGAGACCGCGGGCACGGGCACCGCGCCGGCCCCCACCGGGGGCCCCATGCCGCAGGACGGGAAGTACGTGCTGACCAAGCTGGAGGTCTACCCGGGCAGCGCGGCCGGCAGCGCCAAGCACAAGATCACCACCGAGCTGAAGGGCACGACGGCGCAGAACGTGGTCGAGTCGACCGGCGCGCCGATACGCCGCGACACCTGGACGGTCGCGCTGTCGGGCACCTCGTTCGACGTCACCGTCACCTGCCCGAGCAACGTCCCGAGCTTCAGCTCCGGCTACTCGTCCACGACCACCGAGCTCAAGCAGTTCATGATCTTGGGTCCGACCACGCACGTCCTGACGTTCACGAAGCAGTAGTCACCGGGGGGACCGCGTGGCGCGGTGAGTGCCGGTTGTCCTCCCCGCGGCCAAGTCGGGGGGACCGCGTGGCGCGGTGAGTGCCGGTTGTCCTCCCCGCGGCCAAGTCGGGGGGACCGCGGCGAATCCCCGTGGGCGGCCGAACCGACCGCCGCGCTCTTCGAACCTCGAGAGGGTTTTTGTCGGGGCGGGCAGATTCGAACTGCCGACCTCACGGACCCGAACCGTGCGCGCTACCAAACTGCGCTACGCCCCGCCTCCGGCCGGGGCCGGAAGGGCGCGCGACCATGACTGCTGGCGGGCGGCCTGTCAAGGAGCCAGACGAGATTTCGTATGATTTTCGGCGGGGTGGGGCGGGGGCGAAGGAAAATCGACAGAAGGGTGAAACCAAACATGTCTAGATTTCGCATTAGACATGTATTCAACGGAGGTTGACCCATGAAGATTGCATCGCGTATCGCCACGGCTGTCGTTCTGTCGCTCTCGGTGGGCCTCGTGGCCTGTAGCTCGGACGACGACTCGTCCGACCCGACGTCAGAGACCCAGGAGAAGAGCATCATCGAGACCGCGCAGGCCGCCGGGAGCTTCACCACGCTGGTGGCGGCGATCGACGCCGCGGGGCTGGTCGACACGCTGAACGGCGCCGGCCCCTTCACGGTGTTCGCGCCCACCGACGCCGCCTTCGAGAAGCTGCCGGCCGGCACCGTCGAGACCCTGCTGAAGCCCGAGAACAAGCAGGCCTTGACCGACATCTTGACCTATCACGTGGTGAGCGGCGACGTTCGCGCCGATCAGGTGGTGACGCTGGATGCAGCCAATACCGTGAACGGCGCCAGCGTGAGCATCAAGGTGATGGACGGCGCCGTCTATCTCAACGACTCGATCAAGGTCGTGCAGACCGACATCGTCGCGAAGAACGGCGTCATCCACGTGATCGACGCGGTCATGCTGCCGCCCGAGGGCTGAGCTGCCCGGACGGATTTCCGAAACCACGCCACAGCTCTCGGCCGAGTGCACGCTACCGCCGCGTGCGCTCGGCCGGGGGCCTCTACCACCAGGGGTACCCCATGGAAAGTTCTGGACCTTACCAGCGTCAGAGAGCCAGCCAGCATGGAACCGTTGTCATCTCGAAGGCGATGATCGGATTCGCGGCTCTCATCTCCCTCGCCATGTCCGTGTATCTGTTCTTCAGCGGCGCTCGCGATCAGGGCCTCTTCGTGGGGCTTTGGGTCCCGTCGATCTTGGCGGCCGGTGCGTTCATTCACGCGGGGGGCCGCCGTGTCTGACGCGGCGCTGCTGTCTTTCGGGTGCAGCGTGTTCTTCATGGCTGCGACCGGCGTCTACCTGGGCGCTCGCGCGCACTTCCTGAGCGTGAGCGACGCCATCGAGCGCCAGACTGCGGCCGATGGGCCTTCGCCCGAGCGCCCGGCAAAGCGGGCCGTGGTCGAGCATGCTGGCGTCTGATCGGCGCCGGGGTGCCGGCGGCGCCGGGGTGCCGGCGGCGTCGGGCTGCCCCCCCTCCTCGCTGTTTGAACTTGTCGGGGCGGGCAGATTCGAACTGCCGACCTCACGGACCCGAACCGTGCGCGCTACCAAACTGCGCTACGCCCCGAGACCCGCGCGACCTCGTCGATCGCGCGGGCGTCGTTTTTCGCTGTGGGCGCTCAGCCCTTCTGGGCCTTGTGCTTCTTCAGATCTTCCACCAGGGCCGGCACCGCCTGGAACAGGTCGGCGACCAGGCCATAGTCGGCCAGCTGGAAGATGGGCGCCTCGGCGTCTTTGTTGATGGCCACGATGGTCTTGCTGCCCTTCATGCCGGCAATGTGCTGGATCGCGCCGGAGATGCCGATGGCGAAGTAGAGACCCGGCGCGACGATCTTGCCGGTCTGCCCGACCTGCAGATCGCCCGGCGCGTACCCCGCGTCGCAAGCGGCGCGGCTGGCGCCGATGGCGGCCCCCAGGGTGTCGGCCAGGGGGTTCAGCACGTCGAAGAACTTCTCTTTCATGGCGCGGCCACCGGCCACGACCACACCGGCCTCGCCCAGGTCGGGGCGAGCGCTCTTCACCGCTTCGAGCGACACGAACTCGACCCGGCTGGCGGCGGCGCCCGGGGCGACCTTGGCGACCGCCTCGATGGGTGAGCTGCCGCCGCTGGGGGCCGCCGGCTCGAACTCGCTCTGGCGCGCCGTGGCGACCTGAATGGCGGTGCCGAGCTGAACGTGCCCGAAGGCGTTGCCGGCAAACATCGGGCGCTTGAACACCACCTGCGTGCCGTTCACGCTCACGCCCGAGCAGTCGCCGGCGTAGGCGGCGTCGAGCTTGGCGGCGACGCGCGGCATCAGGTCTTTGCCGAAGCTCGAGGCGCAGGCCACGACCAGGCCGAAGCCCTTGCCGACCGCGGCCACGGTGGGCGCATAGTGCTCGGCGACGTAGTTCGCGAGGCTTGGGTCTTCGCACGCCAGGATCTTGGCGGCGCCGAAGCCGGTGAGCTCGGCAGCGGCGGCCTTGGCGCTGGCGCCCAGGACCAGGATCGAGAAGCTGCCGCCCAGCGCAGGCTGCGCGAGCTTCGCCAGGGTGATGGCCGAGTGCGTGGTCTTGCGGACTTTGCCGTCAGCCGTGAGCTCTGCAACGACGAGGATGTCTGCCATGGTTCGTTCCTTCCTCAGATGGCCTTCGCCTCGGTGGCGAGCTTCTGGACGAGCTCTTGCACGTCCTTGACCTTCACGCCGGCTTTGCGCGCCGGTGGCGCCTCGAACTTCACGTACTTGCTGCTGAGCGTCGCGCCGCCGACCAGATCGGCCAGCTTCTTGACGGCGAGCGGCTTCTTCTTCGCCTGCATGATGGCGGGCAGGGGGGCGAAGCGCACCTCTTCGTACGGGTACTTGAAGCCCTCTGCGGTCTTCGACGAACGGACGCTGTCGGGGGCCACGATGCGCAGGTCGACCGTGACCACCGCCGGGAACTTCACCCGCAGCGTGGACACGCCGCCGTCGACCTCGCGCCCCACCAAGAGGCCGCCGGCCTCTTCTTTGATGGTGGCGGCGAAGGTCGCCATGGGCCAGTCGAGCAGCTCGGCCAGGGCCTGGCCGACGTAGTTGTTCTCACCGTCGACCACCTGCTTGCCCATCAGCACCAGATCGGGCTTCTCTTCTTCGACCAGCTTCTGCAGCGCGGCAGCGACCAGGCGGCCGTCGAGCGCGTCGTCGGTGGTGTCCACGCGAATCGCGCGGTCCGCACCGGTGGCCAGCGCCGAGCGCAGGTTGGTCTCGGTCTCGGCCGGACCGAGGGTCACGGCCACCACCTCGCCCAGGCGGGTCTTCGGTGCCTTGCCGTCTTCGGTCAAGCGCAGCGCGGTCTCGAGGGCGTACAGATCGAAGGGGTTGATCTGCCACTCGAGCCCGGCCGTATCGATCTTGTCGCCTGCGGCGGGGATCTTCACCTTGTTGTGGTTCGCGGGGTCCGCGACGCGCTTGAGCGCAACCAGGATCTTCACGATGAGCTCCTTTGGTGTGGCCCGCCCACGGACCGCAAAGGGGCCGTGTCTCGAGCCGGGGGGTAGCGGGGGCTGCTGCGCGGGTCGCCCCGGTTTTCCGGGGAAACGGCCCGCTGGGCCCGAGCGAGGTAGATCCTTTGGAGCGTCGCGTCAATGACGTTGGCCACGCAGGGTTTGCCGCGGTCGGCCGGATTGTCGGGTCGGTCGCCCCGGTGGATGGAATACTGCCGGCCCCATGGCCATCACCACGGACTGCCTCGTGCTGGGCAGCGGCATCGCCGGCTTGACCTTCGCCCTCTCGGCGGCGCGGCACGGCAGCGTGATCGTCGTCACCAAGCGCACGCGCGAAGAGGGCTCGACGGCCTGGGCGCAGGGCGGCGTGGCGGCGGTGCTTGCCCCCGACGACAGTGCGGAGCGCCACGTTGCCGACACCCTGACCGCCGGCGCCGGGCTGTGCCACGAGCTGGCCGTCGAGCTGTGCGTGAAAGAGGGGCCCGCGGCGATCCGTCAGCTGATCGACCACGGCGTGCCGTTCTCGCGCAACGACAGCGGCGAGCTGGACCTGGGCCGAGAGGGCGGCCACACCGCGCGGCGCGTGGCCCACGCGGGCGACATCACCGGTCGCGAGATCGAGCGCACGCTTCTGGCGCGCGCTGCCGAGAACCCCAACATTCAGCTGCTCGAGTGGCACATGGGGGTCGATCTGATCGTGCTCAGCAAGTTCGGCGGCCCCGACACCTGCGTGGGGGCCTATGTGCTGGACGAGAAGAACGGCGTGGTGAAGCGCCTGCTCGCACGCCAGACCGTGATCGCCACCGGCGGCGCGGGCAAGGTCTATCTCTATACCTCGAACCCCGATGTCGCGACCGGGGACGGCGTGGCGATGGCGTATCGCGCCGGCGCCGAGATCGCGAACATGGAATTTTACCAATTTCACCCCACCTGCCTGCATCACCCGCAGGCCCGCACCTTCTTGATCAGCGAGGCGCTGCGGGGTGAAGGCGCCATCTTGCGGCACCCGGACACCGGCGAGGCGTTCATGCCGCGCCACCACGAGATGGCCGATCTGGCCCCGCGCGACATCGTGGCCCGGGCCATCGACTTCGAGATGAAGAAGAGCGGCAGTGACTACGTGCTGCTCGACATCACCCACAAGCCCGCCAGCTTCGTCAAAGAGCGCTTCCCCAACATTCACGCCGAGTGCCTGCGCTACGGCATGGACATGACCGAGCGCCCGCTGCCGGTGGTGCCCGCAGCGCACTATCTGTGCGGCGGCATCACCAGCGACCTGCACGGGCGCAGCAGCTTGCCGGGGCTGATGGCCATCGGCGAGAGCGCGTGCACGGGCCTGCACGGCGCGAACCGGCTGGCGTCGAACTCGCTGCTCGAAGGGCTGGTGCTGGGCCGTCGTGCCGCGGACAAGGTGGGCTTGCTCTTGCCCGAGCTGAGGCAGAGCCCTTGGCCCGACGTGCCCGAGTGGCAGATCGGCAGCGCGGTGCCCAGCGACGAGGCGGTGGTCGTGACCCAGAACTGGGACGAGATCCGCCGGCTGATGTGGAACTATGTCGGCATCGTGCGCAGCGACAGCCGCCTTCGGCGCGCGGCGCGCCGTGTGGCGCTCTTGGAAGAAGAGATCCGCGAGTATTACTGGAAGCACCTGGTCACGCGCGACCTGCTCGAGTTGCGCAACATCGCCACGGTGGCCGAGCTGATCATCTCGTGCGCGGCAAGCCGCCGCGAAAGCCGCGGGCTGCACTCGACCCTGGACTACACCGCGACCCGCGCTGACCTGGCCGAGGACACGGTCTGCAAACGCGGCGTGTTGCCGCACCTGAGGGGGCGCTAGACTTGCCCCGCATTGCGCTGTGCTTGCCCGGCGGCGGCGCGACCGGCGCCATGTTCCAGATCGGCGCGCTGGCGGCGTTGGAGGACGCGCTGGGCGGGTTGTCGGAGCGCGGATTCGACCTGTACGTGGGGACGAACAGCGGCGCCAGCGTGGCCGCGGTGCTGGCCGCGGGCCAAGCCCCCGCGCGCATCTATCGAGCGTTCCTCGATCCGGCGGACCAGTACTTCCCGCTCGAGCGCAAGCACATCTTGAAGATGGACCTGGACGCCTGGCGGCGAACGATCGTCAGCGCTTGGCAGGCGCTGCGCCACGGCACCAGCAGCCTGATCGCGCGGGCCCCGGCGCCGTCACCGGCGGTGCTGTGGGAAGAGCTCGACCGGTTCTACGACACGCTGCCCTCGGGGCTGTTCTCGCTCGACGCCTACGAGCGCTTCCTGGAAGACTTCTTCGTGCGTCGGGGCATTCCCAACACCTTCCACGGCATGCCCAAGGCGCTGCGGATCATGGCGCACGACCTGGACACCGGGGCGCAAGTGTTGTTCGGCGCCGAGGGCTTCGATCACGTGCCGGTCACCCGGGCCTGCATCGCCAGCATGGCCATTGCGCCGTTCTTCTCGCCGGTGCGGATCGCCGACCGCTGGTACATCGACGCCGGCTCGGCCCAGGTGTCGCACCTGGACGTGGCCGTGGGCGAGGGCGCCGAGGTCGTGGTGGTGGTGAGCCCCATGGTGCCGGTGCACGCCGAGGCAGTGCCGACCGGGCACGGCCTGAAGGGCAGCGTACGGGACAAGGGGATGATGTGGGTGATGAACCAGTCGCTGCGCATCGGCATGCACCGTCAGATGCAAGAGTCGCTGCTTCGCATCGCTCGCAGCGGCGCGACCCAGGTGCTGCTGATCGAGCCCGAGAGCACCGACGCGCTGCTCTTCATGCACAACCCGGCCAGCTTTGCTGCGCGCCGCAAGATCTTGGAGCACGCGTATCGCACCACGCGCGCGCGGCTGTCGGAGTGGCTGGCTGCGGGGCACCCGGCGCTCGAGGCCGCTGGGTTCACCCCGAAGGCGGAGATCGACTAAGGTGCTCGACGAGGGGGATGCCCGATGACCTCGACCCTGATTTCCACGCTGCTGCTCGCCGTCCTCTATCTCTCGGTCGTGCGCTTCGTCGACATGAACGAGAAAGAGCCGCTCTGGGCCATGCTGATGGTGTTCGTGCTGGGCGCTCTGGGCGCCGTGGCCACGTCGCTGGGCGTGAACCAGAGCACGCTCGGCCTGAACCTGTGGGCCAGCGCCGCGCTCAAAGAGCTGGTGAAGTTCCTGGCGATCGGCGGCGGGGTGGGCGTGCTGGTGGCCTATGGCCAGCGCCGCGGCTGGGAAGAGTTCAACGGCACCATGGACGGCATCGTGTACGGCACCTGCGGCGGCCTGGGCTTCGGGGTGGGTGAGCAGCTGGTGAACCAGCTCACCTTCAGCGCCGTCAGCATTCCTGGGCTCGCGGTGTCGCAGGTCGGAAGCTTCGGCAAGCTGGCGCTCTCGGGTCTGTCGGACGGCGTGGTGGGCGCGATCATCGGCGCGGGCTTCGGGCTCGCCTCGGAGGCCAAGGCGCCCGTGCTGCGCGCCGTGGTGCCGGTGAGCTCGCTGATCGGCGCGGTGATCGCCGACGCGCTCTATCACCAGCTGCGGCACGGCAACGCCCTGGGTGACAGCGGCGCGCTGCGGGCCAACCTGGCGCTGGGCGTGCCGGTGCTGCTGATCGGACTGGTCGCGGCGTACGCGCTCTTGGCGGAACGCCGCGCCATCCACGGCCAGCTCGACGACGAGCTGGCCACCGGAGCGGTGGGCCCCCACGACCTGCCGGTGCTCAAGAGCGTGCTGGCGCGGCAGATCGTGTATTTGAAGGCGTTTTTCAGCTTCAAGCTGGGGTACTTCTTTGGCCTGCGCAGCGTGCACAACCTGCAAGTGCAGCTCGCCTTCGCCAAGGCGCGGCTGGCCGGCGAGTCCGATCCGGCGCGCCGCGCGCGGGTAGACGCCGAGGTCGCCAAGATCCGCGCCGCGCTGGTCGAGCGCCGACGCACCCTGGAAGGAGGTGCGTCGTGAACTATTGCCCGCAGTGCCGCACGCAGCTCGAGACCGGCGCGCGCTTCTGTCAGAACTGTGGTCACACCTTGCCGGCGCAGGCGCCCCCCGCGGCGCCCGGCGGGCCACGGCCCTTTGCCGGGCAGCCGGGCTACGCGCCGCCGGCGGGCACCCCCGGCTACGCGCCCCCGGCGCAGCCTCCGGGTTACGGCGCGCCGGCGCAGCCCCCGGGTTACGGCGCGCCGGCGCAGCCCCCGGGTTACGGCGCGCCCCCGGCGCAGCCTCCGGGTTACGGCGCGCCCCCGGCGCAGCCTCCGGGTTACGGCGCGCCCCCCGGCGCCATGCCGGTCGCGCCCCCGCCCGACGACGACGGCGGCAAGCTGAAGGTGCTGGGCGGGTGCGGCGTTGCCGGCTGTCTGGGCGCGGTGTTTGCCGGGCTGATGGGCGTCGGCCTGATCATCATGCTGGTCGTGCTCGGCGGCTCGTCGGGGGGTGGCGGCTCGTCGGGCCCCAGCAGCGGCGTGCCGAACAGCGGCTCGCTGCGCGAGATCGTGCGTCCGCAGGTGGGCGACTATCGCTTGGTGGGGACTGCGCCGCTCGAGAAGGTGCCCGCCGACGTGGTCGACAGTCTGGGGGCGCTCTACTCGGGCCCCGGCGGCGTGCTGGTGAAGCAGTACATGTTCGTGTACCCGAGCGAAGGGATGGCGGCCGAGCGCATCCGCAACGTGTTCGCGTCGTCGATCTCGGATCTGAAGCCGGGCCAGAAGGTCTCGCGGGGCGATCTGAAGAACAACGACGGGGCGATCATCGGGACGGTGGTCGGTCTGACCGGCGTCGACCCCGAGTCTTACTACTGGAACAATCGCAAGCTGGTGGTGGTCGTGATCGCGCCGGCGCCCCACGCCAAGGGGTTCACGTCGGTCTCTCCGTATTGATGTCCCGAACGCCTGCCCTGATCCGCTGGCTTGCATTGGCCCTCTTGCTGGTGGCCTGCAAAGAGCCCTATCGGGTCGGCGAATACGTCTGGGTCGAGTGGGAGGGGCGCGACTACCCGGCGTACATCTTGGAGAAGAAGGGCAACGCGCGCTTCCGTGTGCACTTCGACGGTTACGACGCGCGCTGGGACGAGGACGTCACGCTCGATCGCATCAAGGGCCGCATCGACGGTCCGGTGGCGGCGCCGCCGGCGCCCGAGAAGGTCGCGCGCGCCAGCGGCGTGGCCCCCAAGGGCTCGGAGCCAACACCCAACGCTTCGCCCTACAAGCCGGGTGATCGCGTGCGCGTGAAGTGGCGCGGCTCGAAATACGTGGCGACCATCGTCGGGGTCTCGGGGCCCGATCGCTACCTGGTTCATTATGAAGGCTACGAAACGGCCTGGGACGAGACCGTCAGCGCCGACCGCATCGAAGCGGCGCGGTGATAACTTGGCCGCATCGGCGGGCGCCTGTTAGCCGTCGAAGTGGGCCGCGAGCCACCCTTCGGCCGCGCCCAAGGAGTCCACCATGCGCGCGCTTCTGGAGAGCAGGAGAAGGCTATTTGCCGTGCTATTCGGGCTGGTCGCGGTGGGCGGCTTCGCGGCCCGCGCGGACGCGGGCTCGTCGCCGGTGGCGCTGGGCGAGGTGCGCGTCACCCGCAGCGACCCCAACCTGGAGCGCGCGTTCCGCGGCATGGTGGAGCACGAGCTGGGCGAAGTCGACCTGTCGAAGGTCAAAGCGCAGGACAGGTTCGTGCTCTCGGCCGCGCTGGTGAAGATGGCCACGCGCGAGAGCTCGAATCAAACCGAGAGCGTGGCGGTGGTCAGCGCCACCCTGCGGCGAGCGCGGGGCGGCAGCATTCACGCGGTGATCCAGGGGCGAGCCCAGGCCAGCGATCGCCAAAGTCAGGTGAAGTCCGTCGAGCTCAACGCGATGCGTGCGGCGGTTCGGAGTGCGCTGGCACGGCTGCCGGAAGCCCTGAAGTGATCCGCGCCGACTCGCCAGGCATGAGCCCCATGCTGCGCCACGCGGCGTCGAGCCGCCCGCGCTCCGAGACGCTGAACAGCTCGGGATCGGCGGCGCCGGCGGCCCGGGCCTGGGCAAGCCAGGTGGCGGCCGCGCGCAGATCGCCACAGGCGAAGTGCGAGAGCCCGCGCACCAGCGCGTAGCGGGCGTGATCGTCGGAGTCGAAGCCGGCGGCCTGGGCCTCGAGGGCGCGTAGCTCGTCCACGGCGTCGGCGTGCCGCCCCTCGTCGAAAGCATGGCGCGCGCGGGACATTCCACCGCCGCCGCAGGCGGTGGCGAGAAGGCAGAGGGTGACGGCCCAGAACGACGCTCGCATGGGGCCCCCATCGGCGGGCCCGCGGGGCCAGTTGCGGACTTTGTTCAGACCCCGGCCTGATCGTGGGCTTCTGGGCCTTCGGCGCCGGCGCCCGCCCGGGGCCGGGGCTCGGCCGGGGGCTGGCCGAGCAGCGCAGACACCCGGCGCAGCAGGGCGATGGTGGTCTCCTTGTGGAGCGCCGCGATGGTGGTCGCGTCGGGCAGCCGCTCGAGCGCGTCCCGCTCGGCGGGCTCGAGCTGGTCGACCTTGTTGTAGACGGTGAGGCGCGGCAGGCCCGACAAGCCCAGCTCGTCGAGCAGCCCCACGGTGGTGCGCTCGTGCTCGGCATGCTCGGGATCGGCGGCGTCGACCACGTGCAGCACCAGGTCGGCTTCGGCGGCCTCTTCGAAGGTGGCGCGGAAGGCCGCGAACAGGCCCTCGGGCATGTCGCGGATGAAGCCCACGGTGTCGATCAAGACCACGTCGCGGCCGTCGGGCAGGTGAAGCTGGCGTGCGCGGGTGTCGAGCGTGGCGAACAGCTTGTTCTCGGCCAGCACGCCGGCGTCGGTCAGCGTGTTGAGCAAGGTGCTCTTGCCCGCGTTGGTGTAGCCCACGATGGCCACCACCGGGATACCGCTCTGGTCGCGACGGCGCCGGCGCTCGGCGCGCTTCTTCGCCAGCTCACCCAGCGCGCGCTCGAGCTGCACCACGCGATCACGCGCTCGGCGACGGCCGATCTCGAGCTTGGTCTCGCCGGGGCCGCGCCCGCCGATGCCGCCGGTGAGCCGGCTGAGCGAGTCGTCTTTCAGCCCCAGCCGGGGCAGCGCGTACTTGAGCTGCGCCAGCTCGACCTGCAGCTTGCCGTCCCGGGTTTCGGCCCGCTGCGCGAAGATGTCGAGGATCAGCTGGCTCCGATCGATCACCTTCAGGTCGGTCTCTTGGCTGATGCCGTGGGCCTGCGCCGGCGTCAGGTTCAGGTCGAAGATCAGGGTCTCGACGTCTTGCTCGATGGCGCGCATCACCGTCTCTTCCAGCTTGCCGCGGCCCAGCACCAGCTTGGGATCGACGCGCTCGCGCAGCTGCACCACCTGGTCGACCACCTCGACGCCGGCGGTGTGCGCCAGGCTGGCGAGCTCGGCCAGGCGCGCCGCGGCGCGCTGCGAAGCGCCCGGCGTCTTCTTGTCGCCCACGTGCACCAAGATCGCGCGGCCGTCCTTGGCGCGCACCTCGCGCAGGCGGTCGGCCTCGCCGAACTCGCGCTCGAGCGCCGCGATGAGCTGACCGAAGTCCGGCTGCGGCGAACCCCAGGGCGTGGGCGCAGCGATCTGATACGGCACGCCGGCGCCGCCGCGCGTGGGCACGTTGTAGGCCCAGGTCATGGTCCGCGGCTCGCCCTCGCGGCTGAGCACGATGGCCGCGACCAGATCGAGCCTGAGCCGGGTGAGGTCGACCAGATCGTCGCGCGTCAGCGGTTCGCCGTGCAGGTGGGTGTGCACCAGGCGCAGGGCGCGAAAGCGGCCTTCGGCGGCGCGCAGCCGTCCGATGTCGGGCAGCATCAGCCCGCTGGGGCTGCCGACCACCACGGTGTCGACCTGGCCCGAGCGGTGCACCAGGGCGCCGACCTGGCGCTGGCTCTCGCGCGAGGCCTCGGCCAGCGATCGCACCAGCTCGGGCGTGGCGATGCAGTCGAGCGGGACACGGCGGCGGTAGATGCGCTCGAGGGCGCGGAGCGCGCTGGGCGAAAGGCCCGTGGTGTTTCCGTAGACTTCCGTCATCCGCCTCGCGAGAGGCTTCAGGCTAGCATGAGCCGGGCAATGGCACTCCTCACCCCTCTCGAGCTGGACGACGCTCGCGGCATCGCCCGCGGGTTCGGGCTCGAAGTGACGCGCGTCACGCCCGTGCAGGGCGGCAGCGTGAACTCCAACTTCGCGCTCGAGACCGGGGAGGGCCGGCGGGTGTTCTTGCGGGTGTACGAAGAGCAGAACGCGGTCGGGGCCCAGCGCGAGCTGGCTATCCTTTCGTCGCTGGCGCGGTCCGGGGTGCCCACGCCCGAGCCGTTCGAGGCGGCCGGTGGCGGCGCGCTGGGCGTGCATTGCGGCAAGCCGGTGGCGCTCTTCCCCTGGGTCGACGGCGCGATCGTGTGTCAAGCGCGCGTGACCGCGGCGCACGCCGCGGCGGTGGGGGCCGCGCTGGCAGGCGTGCACCGGGCAACCGTCGCGAGCGCGCCGCCGGGGCGCTTCGAGCGGGCCGATCTCGAGGCCCGGCTCGCGCGGGCGGCACGCCAGGCGCCGGCGTTCGAGCCGGTGACGCGCGCGATCGCCGCGCGCCTGGCGCACTTCTCCGCGCGCCGGGCCCGCGGCTTGCCATCCGGTCTGATCCACGGCGACTTGTTCCGCGACAATGTGCTCTGGCACGGCGAGCAGATCGCGGCGCTGATCGACTTCGAGAGTGCGTCGGAGGGTGCGTACGCCTACGATCTGATGGTGTGTGTGCACGCGTGGTGCTTCGGCAGCGAGTTCGACACTCGGCTGGCTCGGGCGCTGCTCGCTGGGTATCACGCAGTGCGTCGATTGACGCTGGCAGAGCGGGCGGCGCTGCCCGTGGAGGGCGCGCTCGCGGCCCTGCGCTTTGCCACCACGCGCATCACGGACTATTCCCTGCGCGCGGCCGCGGGCCAGGCCCCGCTCCGAGACTATCGGCGATTTCTCGCGCGACTGGACCAAATCGAGGCCGGCGCGCTCGACGCGGCATTCGCCGCGCTCGGCTGATCGAAGCGGCCGCGATTGCGGGGCCCCGGGGGCGACGTTACCTTGGCTCGACATGGCCCGCGTCGAAGCCCTCGATTTTCAGAAGTTCGTCGAAGACAGGAAGAAAGGTCAGCCGGGGGCGGGGTCGGGTGAGAGCGCTCACGCCTATGCCTATGCCTGGGACCGCAAGACTCGCGCGGCCTTCGAGACCATGAAGCCGGTGGAGCTGGCGGTGGCGGCGGGCGTCCGCATGTTCAAGCACATCGGCAAGGCCGAGTTGCTCGGGCACGCGGTCAAGGTCGGGCCGCGCCAGTTCCCACGCGTGCAGTCGTTGGCCGAGCGCTGTGGGCAGACCCTGGGCATCGCCACCCCGACCCTCTACGTGGTCAACAACCCGCACCTCAATGCCGCCACCTACGGCACCAACGACGACTCTTTCATCATGGTGCACTCGGGACTGGTGGATCATCTCAAGGACGAAGAGCTGATGAGCGTCATCGGCCACGAGTGCGGGCACATCCACAATAACCACGTGGTGTACCTGACCGCGCTCTACATGCTGACTCGCATGGCCGGGTTGTTCCTGCGTTATGCCAGCTTGCCGGCGGTGCTGGCCCTCAGGGCGTGGTCGCGCCGCGCCGAGGTCACCTGCGATCGCGCCGGTGCGCTGTGTGCCCGGGATCTCGAGGTGACGTCACGGGCGCTGACCAAGCTGGCGCTTGGATCACAGAAGCTCTACGACGAGCTGAACATCGAGGCCTTTCTGGAGCAGCACGAAGAGGCGCAGGGCTCGGTGGGTCGCTTCAGCGAAGTGCTGGCCACCCACCCCTGGTTGCCGAAGCGGGTGCTGGCGCTGCGCTTGTTCGGGCAGAGCGCGCTGTTCCGCCAACACGTGGGGCTCGGCAGCGACGGTCTGAGCATGGTGCAGGTGGACGAAAAGGTGCACGAGATCGTCAAAGTCGTGGGGTGAGGGGCGCCCGCTCGCCCCATTTTCTTCCCGGACAAACCGCCTACACTCCGAAAGCCCCCATGCTCGATTCCTTTCGCGAACGAAAACTCGAAGTCATCGAAGCGCTCGGCAGCCTGAGCGACGTCGCCCGCAGCGTCGGCGCATCCACGCTGGCCGAGCGCGTGGACGCTGACCTGGTGAAGAAGCTCGAGACCGACCGCTTCCACCTGGTGGTGGTGGGCGAGTTCAACCACGGCAAGAGCACCTTCGTGAACGCCTTGCTCGGTCAGGCGGCGCTGCCGATCGGCGTGACGCCGACCACCGCGGTGATTCATCACATCGTCTGGGCCGAGAGCCCCAGCGCCAAGGTGGTGCTGGCCTCGGGGCAAGAGCAGCCGCTGCCGTTCGACGACGTGAAGAGCTTCGCGACCGGTGGGGCACGCTCGGACGAGCCGGTGAGCTACGTGGAGGTGGGCTTCCCGGCAGACCTCTTGCGCGAGCGCATCGTGCTGGTCGACACCCCCGGCGTGAACGACCTTTCGCTCACCCGCGCCGAGATCACCTATGGCTACATTCCGCGCTCGGACGCCGTGCTGTTCGTGCTGGACGCCGGCCAGCCCGTGAAAGAGAGCGAGCGACAATTCCTGGAGCAGCAGCTGATCGGCAAGAGCCGAGAGAAGATCTTCTTCGTGGTGGCCAAGAGCGACATCTGGAGCCCCGACGAGCGGGCCGAGGCGCTGGCCTACGTGCGGTCGCGGCTCGGGGCGCTGGTCAAAGATCCGCAGGTGTTCGCGGTGAGCGCGCAGGCCGCGCTCGGCGGGCGCGTGGGCGAGAGCGGGATACGCGAGCTGGTGGATCACCTGATGCGCTTTCTGGCGGAAGAGCGCGGGCGGATCTTGCTGGACAACGCCCTGGGCGAGGGCCTGTCGGCAGCGGTGGTGCTGGGCCGCGGGGTGGACGCCCGGCGCCGCGCGGTGGCGATGAGCGCCGAGCAGCTCGCGCGCCGCATCGAGATGCTGGAGGCCGATCTGGCCGGCCAGGCCGAGACCATCGAGAAGCGCCGGCTGGCGATCCGTGAAGAGGCGGGCGCCATCAAGGCCTGGGCGCGGCGCGACCTGGATCGCTTCTGCGACGACGTGGTCCGGCAGCTGCCGGCCATCCTGGAGCAGGCCAGCGGCGACGATCTGAAGCAGCACCTCGGGCCGTTCTTCGAGCACTCTTTCCGCGAGTGGGCCGAGCTCGAGACCCGCGAGATCGCCGCCGCGCTCGAGGCCCTGGGCGAGCGCATGGTCGCGCTGGTCAAGGACGACGCCCACGACGTGGGCAAGCGGGTGAGCACCGCCATGGGCGCCGATCTCAAGGCGCCGCCCATCGAGGTCGACCGTTTCGCCTACGACGTCGGGATCTTCGCGGTGCTGAGCCTGGGCATGGGGGTGATGTTCGCCAACGCGCTGCTCGGCGGCTTGCTCTTGGCGGCGGCGCCGGCCCTGGCGCTGTGGAACCGCGGTCGCACCGAGGCCGAGATCAAGAAGCGCGCTCTCGAGCTCGGCCCGGTGGTGCTGCGCGAGGCGGCGGCCAAGGTCGGGCCGAAGATCGACGAGATGGTCGACGAGTTCGCCCAGCGCCTGGACGAGTGGGTGGTCACCGCGGGACAAGAGCTGCACCGCGAGGTGATCGAGGTGCTGGCCACCGTGCGCACCGAGCGCGAAGCGGGCGCCGTGGACCAGGCCGTGGAGCTGGCTCGCGCCGAGCGGGACGCCGGGCGGCTGGGCGAGGTGAGCGCGCGGCTCGCGACCCTGAAGAGCCAGATCGCCGGAGGCGGCGCATGAGCGTGGCACGCGGAGGCAGGCTGGCGGCGTCCATCGACGCCGCGATGGAGGCGCTGAACACCAGCGTGGACGTCGACTCGGCCCTGTGGCGGGACGACATCGAAGGGTCCATCGCCCACGCGCGGGGGTTGGCGCGCGCAGGGGTGATCAGCGCGCCCGAGGCCGACAGCTTGGTCGCTGGGCTGCGGCAAGTGGCGGGCGAGATCGAGCGGGGCGAGCTGGTCTGGGACCGCGCCAAAGAAGACGTTCACATGAACATCGAGGCGCGTCTGACGGCGATCGTGGGGCCGGTGGGCGGCAAGCTGCACACCGCCCGCTCGCGCAACGATCAGGTCGCCACCGACCTTCGGCTGTTCGCCCGGCGCCGCGCGAAGGAAGCGCTGCTGGCCCTGGACGACCTCGGGCGGGCCATCGTGGCCCAGGCCGAGCACGAGATCGACACCTTGATGCCGACCTACACCCACCTGCAGCGCGCGCAGCCCAGTCGGCTCTCGCATCACCTGCTGGCGTGGCAAGAGATGCTGTGGCGGGATCGCGGGCGCATCGACGACGCCCTGGCCCGACTGGACGAGTGCCCGCTCGGGGCCGGGGCCGTGGCGGGCACGGGCTTCGCGCTCGACCGGGATGCCACCGCCAAAGAGCTGGGGTTCTCTCGGGCCACACGCAACAGCATCGACGCCACCAGCAGCCGGGACTTCTTGATGGAGCTGTCGGGCGCCCTGGCCATCTTGGGCGTGCATCTGTCGCGGATCGGCGAAGAGATCGTGCTCTGGTCGAGCCTGGAGTTCGGCTTCATCAGCCTGAGCGATCAGTTCTCGACCAGCTCGAGCATGATGCCGCAGAAGAAGAACCCCGACGTGGCCGAGCTGGTGCGCGGCAAGGCGGCGCTCTTGATCGGCAGCGCCACCGCCCTCTTGGTGCTCGAGAAGAGCCTGTTCTTCGGCTACGGCCGTGACCTGCAAGAAGACAAGCGCCCGATCTTCGATGCCTTCGACAACGCCCTGGTCGCGGTACGAGCCCTGACCGGCGCGATTGCCACCGCCACCTTCCGGCGCGATCGCCTGCGCGCGGCCCTGGGCGGGGGCCACGTGTGCGCCACCGACCTTGCCGACCATCTGGTGAACCAGGGCGTGCCGTTCCGCGAGGCGCACCACATCGTGGGCGCGGTGGTGCGGGCGGCCGAAGAGCGCGGGGTCCAGATCGGAGAGCTGGGTCACGACGAGCTGGTGAAGGCTCACCCCGCGTTGGGTGGCGACGGCGTGCGCTCGGCGCTCGATCCCGCGCAGGCCGTGGAGCGCCGCAACGTGCTCGGCGGTCCGGCCAAGGCGCGGGTGCTCGAGGCGATCAGCGACGCGCGCGCACGCTGGGGCTGAGCCCCAGCTTCTGCTCCTGGCCGGGCCCGTAGAACTCGAAGCGGGTGGCGCCCGGCTTGGGATCGTCGAACGCGCCGGCTTGCCACGCCACGCCGACGCCGAGCACCGCGGCCCCAGCGCCCACCAGCGCCCAGGTGGCCCACGCGGGGAAGCCGGGCTCCGGCGGAGGCTGGGGCGGGCCCGAATAAATCGCGCCGTCGTGCCGCTTCCAGGGGATCAGCGGGCCGCAGCTCGAGCCGCGGCACGAGGCGATCTCGATCCCGCCCTTTGCCCGGGGGCGAGCCACTGCCCAGCCCGAGCACAGCACCCCCGCCGGCACCACCACCCGGCCTCGGTCGAGCCGCACGCCGTCCACGTCGTCCAGGCTACAGGGCACCGGCGCCTGGACTGGAAGCGAGACGCCTCCGGAGCGCTCGACGGAGACCCACCCGGCCCACACCACGCGCTCGCGCCGGAGCACTCGCACGTGATGCTCGCCGGCGACCAGATCGAGGCGCCGCCCGACGCGGGCGCCGTCGAAGTAGATCTGGTCGGAGCCCCGCGCGTTGGCGAGCGTGACCTGGAGCACCGGTGGCGCGCCGCCGGGCGGGCCCTCGGCCTCGCCGAAGGCGGGTGCCCGCCGACCCTCGAGGGCCACCGCGCGCGCCACCAGCTGGGCGCGATCGGCCGGCGCGGTGCGTGCCGCCAGCGCGGCCTGGACGTGGAGCGCCTCGGCCAGAAGCCAAGCGGCTTGGGGCAGCGCGGGGTGCCGGCGCAGCGTCCGCTCCACGTCTGCCAGGCGCTCGTGGGCCGTGGCGTCGTCGAGCGAGCTCGCGGCGACCCGGGCCTGGTCGAGCCACTCTTCGATCTTCGCGACCCACTGATCGTCGTGCCGCAGCCCGGCCGGCGAGTCCGGGGCGGGCGGCGCCAGCTCGACCCATCGCGCCCGCGACCACGACTCGAGCTCGGGCTCGTGGCTGACCTGCGCGGCCGACGTGCCGAGCCACAGCAGCACCAAGGTCTTGCTCACGGCCCGCTCCGGGCTTTCGAGGGGTTTTTGTGCGCGCGCTTCACGATCACGTCTGGCTGTCGCAGCTCGCGGGAGGCTGATGTAGAGTTCTTCCTCCGCACCATGCAGCTTGATTTCGCCGCTCGAGAGCTCACGATCAAGCTCGTCTACTACGGCCCGGCCCTGAGCGGAAAGACGACCAACCTCCACGCCCTGCATCAGGCGGCAGATCAGGCCATTGTCGGCCGGCTGATGACGCTGGAGACGCGCGACGACCGCACGCTCTTTTTCGACCTTCTGCCCTTCACCTTCCGAGACAAAGGGGGGCTGTCGGTGCGGCTCAAGGTGTTCACCGTGCCCGGGCAGGTGATCCACGCCTCGACCCGCCGGCTGGTGCTGCAAGGGGCCGACGGCATCGCGTTCATCGCCGACTCGCAGGTCGCCGAGACCGAGAACAACGCCACGGCGTTCGTGGATCTGAAAGAGAACCTCAAGACCTACGGCCTGACGCTCAAGCAGATTCCGCTCATCATCCAGTTCAACAAACGCGACCTGCCGGCCGTGCGCAGCGACGAAGAGATCGCTTCGCTGGCGGCTCAGGGGCGCGAGCCGGTTTACCTGGCGGTGGCCACCCGCGGCGAGGGCGTGGTCGAGAGCTTCATCGGGCTGCTCTACCTCACCTGGAACGCGCTGGACGCCGAGCACGACCTGAATCGGAAGTTCGGCTTCGACCAGGCGGCGTTTCTCGAGAGCGTCGCGAAGCGGCTGGGGCACGAACGCCCCCTGGCCGATGTGCTCTCGGCGTGCGTCGGCGGCGCCCTCGAGGTGCTTCGCCCGGAGGCCGAGTGATGGCCGGCAGCCCCGCGTCGCTCTTGGACGAGCTCACGCTCGGTCGCGCCGTCGAGCTCGAGAGCCTGGTCGACCGAGGCGCGCTGCGCGAGATGGCCGAGAGCACGCGACAGCTCTTCGGCGCCTCGATCCGCATCTACAGTCAGGCCGGCAACCTGCTGGCCGACGCCAGCTCGCGGCCGGCGCTGTACGCGCTGCTCGACCAGCACGAGAGCGGGCGCGCGGCGCTCGTGGCGGTGATTTCGGCGGTGAAGTCCCTGGATCCCGAGCCCGAGCACCAGGCCGACTTCTCCTGCGTGACCGGCGCCCGCTACCTGGTGGCGCCCATCAGCTACGACGGGCACGCCCTCGGTCGCCTGATCTTGGGGCCGTATCGGCTGCCCGACACCCAGCCCAGCGAGAAGCTTCGAGAGCTGGCCCCGGGGCTCGACCGCCAAGCGGTGCAGGGCGCCTGGGACGACCTGCCCGCGTTGACGGATCAGCAGGCCCATCGCGTGGTGCGCCACCTGAGCGGGGCGCTGGATCTGATCCTGTTCTCGGGGCACAAGGCGCTGCTCACCAGCAACATGCACCTGGCCAGCGTGCAAGAAAGCTATCGCGAGCTCGCGGACAAGAACGCGAAGCTGCAGCACGCCTTCGATCGACTGAAGGAGCTGGACCGACTCAAGAGCAACTTTCTCGGCACGGTGTCCCACGAGCTTCGCACCCCGCTGACCAGCATCATCGGCTACAGCGAGATGCTGCGTGAGGGCATCGCTGGTGAGCTGACTGCCGAGCAGAAAGAGTTCGTCCAGACCATCCACGAGAAGGGCGAGCAGTTGCTCGAGTTGATCAAAGGTTTGCTCGACCTGTCGAAGCTCGAGAGCGGCACCATGAGCCTGCGCAAGAGCGAGATCGACGTCGTGCCCGTGGTGACCGACGTTGCCCAGACGCTGGCGCCGGCCGCCCGCAAGAAGGGGGTCGAGATCGCGGTCCGGTCCGAGCCGGGCCTGCCCACGGTCTGGGCAGACGCCGAGCGCCTGCGGCAGGTGTTCCTGAATTTGAGCGAAAACGCGCTGAAATTCACCCCCGCCGGCGGGCGGGTGGCCCTGACGGTCGCCGCGTCGATGATCGAGCGGCGCGCCGACGACGAGGGCCGCGGGCTGGTGCTCTTCAGCACCAAGCGGCCGGCGGTCGAGATCCGCGTGATCGACACCGGCATCGGTGTACCCGACACCGAGAAAGAGAAGGTGTTCGACGCCTTCTACCAGGTCGACGGCAGCGCCACCCGCGAGCACGAGGGAACCGGGCTCGGCCTGTCGATCGTTCGCCGCCTGGTCGAGGCGCACGATGGCACCGTGCGGGTCGAGGACAACTCGCCCATGGGGGCGGTTTTCGTGGTGACCATTCCGTGCCGGCGAACCACCATCGCCTGAGCGAGGCCGAGGCAATCGCGCTCCTCGCGCGGGTGCTCGCGCCGCGTGCTGCGCCAGCGGCCGTGGTGATCGGCATCGGAGACGACGCCGCGGTGCTGCGCATCGGATCCGGGCAGGTGGTGTGGACGGTGGATGCCTGCGTCGAGGGAGTGCACTTCGAGCGTCGCTGGCTCTCGCTGGAAGATCTGGGGTGGAAGTCGCTGATGGCGGCGGCGAGCGATCTGGCCGCGATGGGCGCCGAGCCGATCGGGGCGCTGGCCCAGCTGGCGCTGCCCCGGTCCGTGGGGCGCGCGCAGCTGACGGCGCTGGCTCGGGGGCAGGCGCGGGCGGCCCGGGCCATCGGCTGCCCGGTGATCGGCGGGAACCTGTCGCAAGGCTCCGAGCTGGCCGTCGCGACCACGGTTCTCGGCCGGGTCCGGCGACCGATCGTGCGCAGCGGCGCCCGGCCCGGAGACGGCGTATTTCTGGCCGGCGCCGTCGGTCGTGCCGCACTGGGGCTGAGGCTCTTGCGGGCCGGCAAGCGCGCGCGGACACCGGCCGAGCGCGCCGCGCTCGCGGCCTGGCGCCGCCCGCTGGCGCGGATCGAGCTCGGCCGTGGCCTGGCGCGTCGGGCGCACGCCGCGATCGATGTCTCGGACGGGCTGGCGGGGGACGCCGCCCACATGGCGCGCGCCAGTGGTGTGAAGATCGTTCTCGACGCGCAGGCCCTGCTCGCGCGCGAGCCGGCCGGATTCGCGCTCGCGGCGAGGCGCGTCTCGTCCGATCCGCTCGAGCTGATGCTCTTCGGTGGCGAGGACTACGCGCTCTTCGCGGCGAGCGCTGGGGCTCTGCGTGGGTTCTCGCGCGTCGGGCGCGTCGAGCCGGGGCGGGGGGTGTGGCTCGAGCGTGCGGACGGGACACGCGCGCGCATCACACGCGGCGGCTATGATCACCTTCGGTCGCGCTGACCGTCGGTGCTGGGCCTGGCAGGCGATGCGCGACGAACCGAGGCAGCTCAGCGACAGGCGGCGGGCATGCCCGCACCCTTGAGCGCGCCCGACACGATGCCGGTGACGCTGGCCTTGTCTTTGCCCTGCGCCACGGCAGCGTTGCAGGCTGCGGCCGCCTGCATCATGTAGAGGCTGGTGGGCGGCGGTGCGCTGGCGGCGTTCTGCGCCAGCGCCGCGCAGCAGGCCTTCAGGCTGGCGGTCGGGACGCCCTTGCCGACCTTGGCGTCCGCGTCGGCATCGCCGGCATCGCCGTCGTCGCCGGCGTCTTCGACCTCGATCACCAGCGGCGCGCTGGGCGTGGAAGCCGGCGCAGCCGACGGCAGGGGCGGGGGAGGATCGTCCTTCTTGCACCCGGTGTAGAGCGCGAAGCTCACCGGCACCATCAGCCCCAGAATGACGGGGGTGAAGAGTGTACGTGCAGCGGATTCTGAAGCCTTCTTCATCGGGTCCTCCGAGACGGTGCTACCTAGTCAGACGAGAGTCAGGGGCAAACCATTGGAACGGGGCCGGCTCAGCAGCCGCCGGGGATGGGAACGCCCTGCAGCTGGGCGCGGATGGTGGTCTTGGCAGAGGCCGCGTCGGCGGTGCCCTTCTTGACCTGAGCGGCGATACCGCCGCAGACAGCCGCGGCGGCGCGGTACTTGTTGACGTGCGGCCCGGCCTTCTTCGATTCGGCCGTCAGGCTGGCGCAGCACGCTGCAATGGCCTTGGCATCGGCCGCGCTGTTGCCCGCGGCCTTGCCCGCGTCGGGCGCGGCGGCGTCGGGCGCGGCGGCGTCTTTGGCGCCGGCATCCGAGGCTTTCACGCCGCCGTCGGTGACGAGCTTGGTGGTGGTCACCACCGGCGTCTTCGGGGTGTCGTCCTTCTTTTCGGGCTCGGCGCTGGCCGTGGGCTCGGCCGTGGCCGCGGGCTCGGCCGTGGGCGGCGGCGGTGGCGGCGCCACGGCGCTCGCGGTGCTCGCGGTATCGCTGCCACTCTTCTTGCAGGCGACGAGCGCGAGCACGACCGCCGCCCCTGCGAACACGCTGGCCCGAGCGCCGGGCGTCCCTAGCTTCAGCATCGGTGTTCCTTTTACCAGGAATTGGCGGGGCGGGTGATCCTTCTCCGCGGGAGAACGCGCCAGCGGGCCCGGAGCTTTCAGCCCCGGGCCCCCGGGCCGAACCCCGGCCCCCTCAGGAACAGCCCATCGAGTTTCCGCAGTTCAGGCACTTGTAGCAAGCGCCGTTGCGGACCGTGATGTGACCGCAGCTGTCACACACCGGGGCGTCGCCCATCATCTCTTCCAGCTGGGCGTCGAGCGCGCCGTGCACGTCGGTGCCGACCAGCACCTGGGGCTCGTTGGCCGGGCCGGGCGGCGGCAGGCTGAGGGGCATGCTCTCGGGCGGACCTTCGACCAGCGGTGAGGTCGGATCTTCGATGCCGGCCGGTGACTCCGTCGGTTTGACCTGCGCGAAGTCGTAGCGGCGCAGGTATTCGACGCCCAGCACGCGGAAGATGTAGTCCACGATGCTGGTCGAGAACTTGATGTTCGGGTGACCGGACACCACGCCGTGGGGCTCGAAGCGGGTGAAGGTGAACTGCTCGACGTAGGTCTCGAGCGGCACGCCGTACTGCAGGCCGACGGACACCGCCATGGCGAAGCAGTTCATCAGCGAGCGGAACGCGGCGCCCTCTTTGTGCATGTCGATGAAGATCTCACCCAGCGTGCCGTCTTCGTACTCGCCGGTGCGCAAGAAGACCTTGTGGCCGCCGACGGCAGCCTCTTGGGTGAAGCCGCGGCGCTTCTTGGGCAGGCGCACGCGGGTGCCCTGGGGGCGCGTCACCGTCATGGCGTGCGACGCCGGGGCCGGATGGCCGTCGGTGTTCTTCGCTTCCTTGCTCGAGGTGGAGAGCGGCTGGCTGGCCTTGCAGCCGTCGCGGTAGAGCGCGACCGCCTTCAGCCCCAGCTTCCAGCCCTCTTCGTAGATCTGTTGCACGTCCTCGACGGTGGCGTCGCCCGGCAGGTTCACCGTCTTGCTGATGGCACCCGAGAGGAAGGGCTGCACCGCCGCCATCATGCGCACGTGCGACATGGGCGCGAGGTAGCGCTGGCCGATGCGCCCGCAGCGGTTGGCGCAGTCGAACACCGAATAGTGCTCGTCCAGCAGATAGGGGGCACCCTCGATGGTCATCCGACCGATGATCACGTCGTTTGCCTCTTGGATCTCGGTGGCGTTGAAGCCGAGGTGACGCAAGAGGTTGAAGCCCGGCACGCTCATGCGCTCGGCGGTGACGCCCAGGCGCTCGTAGCTCTCTTTGCCGAGCACCCACGGGGCGAACGCCAGGTGCAGATCGAACACGCCGGGGATGGTCGCCTCGATCTTGGCCAGGTCCTCGTCGGAGAGGCCCTTCTGCTTCAGGGAAGCGCGGCTGATGTGCGGCGCGCCGAGCAGCGTGTTGGTGCCCGAAACATAGGCGACGATCTCGCGGATCTGCGCCTCGGGGTAGCCGAGCCGACGCAGCGCTTCGGGAACCGACTGGTTCACGATCTTGAAATAGCCGCCGCCCGCCAGCTTCTTGAACTTGACCAGCGCGAAGTCGGGTTCGACGCCGGTGGTGTCGCAGTCCATCAAGAGGCCGATGGTGCCGGTGGGGGCGAGCACCGTGGCCTGAGCGTTGCGATAGCCGTGCTGCTCGCCGAGCGTCACCGCGTCGTCCCACGCCTCGGCCGCGGCGCGCCAGAGCTCGGCCGGGCACTCGTCGCGGTTGATGGCATAGGCCGCGTCTTGGTGCATGCGCATCACGCGCAGCATGGGCTCACGGTTCTTGGTGAAGCCGGGGAACGGCCCCTTGCTACCGGCGATCTTGGCGCTCTGCGCGTAGGCGCGACCGCACATGATCGAGGTGAGCGCCGCCGCGATGGAGCGCCCCTGATCGGAGTCGTAGGGCACGCCCAGCAGCATGAGCAGCGTGCCCAGGTTGGCGTACCCCAACCCCAGCGGGCGGAAGTCGTGGGAGTTTTGCGCGATGTTCTTGGTGGGGTAGCTCGAGAAATCGACCAAGATCTCTTGCGCCATGAAGAACACGTCCACCGCGTGCAGGTAGCCGTCGATGTCGAAGCCGCCGTCGGCGCGCAGGAACTTGGTCAGGTTCAGCGAGGCCAGGTTGCAGGCCGTGTCGTCGAGGAACATGTACTCGGAGCACGGGTTCGAGGCGTTGATCCGACCCGAGTTCGGGCAGGTGTGCCAGCGATTGATGGTCGAGTCGTACTGCACGCCGGGATCCGCGCAGCCCCAGGCGCTCTCGGCGATGAGGTTCCACAGGTCTTGCGCCTCGTAGGTGTCGACCACCTCGCCGCTGGTGCGGGCGATGGTCTGCCACTTGCCACCCGCCAGCGCCGCCTTCACGAACTCGTCGGTGATGCGGATGCTGTTGTTGCTGTTCTGACCGCTGACGGTGCGATACGCCTCGCCGTTGAAGTCACTCTCGAAGCCCTGGGCGATGAGCGCCTGTGCCTTCTTCTCTTCCCGCATCTTCCAGCCGATGAAATCGGCGATTTCCGGGTGGTCCATGTCGAGGCAGACCATCTTGGCCGCGCGGCGCGTGGTGCCGCCGCTCTTGGTGCTGCCCGCCGCGCGGTCGAACACCTCGAGGAAGCTCATCAGCCCGCTGGACGTGCCGCCCCCCGAGAGCTTCTCTTGCTTGCCGCGGATCGCGCTGAAGTTCGACCCCGTGCCGGAGCCGTACTTGAAGAGGCGCGCCTCGCTCTTCATCAGGTCGTAGATCGCCATCAGGTCGTCCGAGACGCTCTGGATGAAGCACGCGGAGCACTGCGGCTTCTGATAGGCGTTGGTGGTCTCGCCGATGGTGTCCGTGGTCTCGTTCCACGCCCAGTTGCCGCCCGAGCCCTCGATGCCGTACTCGTGGTAGAGCCCGCAGTTGAACCAGACCGGCGAGTTGAACGCGCCGTACTGGTTGACCAGCAAGAACGAGAGCTCGGCCTCGAAGGCGTCGGCGTCCTTCTTGCTGGCGAAGTAGGCGCCGAAGTGCTCGCCCGCGTTGCGGATGGTGTGGGCCAGGCGGTGCACCACCTGGCGCACGCTGGTTTCGCCCTGGGTCTTGTCGCCGTGCAGCCCGGCCTTCCGGAAATACTTGGAGACGACGATGTCGGTCGCGAGCTGGGACCACGCCGCGGGGATCTCGGCCCCGTCCATTTTGAAGACCACCGACCCGTCGGGGTTGGTGATCACGCTCTTGCGCAGCTCGAAGGTCGTGTGCTCGAAGCCGGATTCGCCCGGCTGGGTGAAGCGGCGCTCGACTGTCACGCCCTTCTTGCGTCGCGACGCGCCCTTCTTCTTGCTCGGCTCTTCCGTGCCGGCGGCCTTCACGCTGCTGTCCTGTCCCACGATCGTCGACTGCGCCATCCCTCTCTCCTTCACCTGCGGCATGCTCTGCCTTCACCTGCGCGCGGCACCGGTCCGCGGGCAGCCAAAAAGACCCCAAGCCGCCACTCGCCTCGGGTGAGGAGAGGGCGTCGGGACCCCCGGTTGTCCAAGCTCTTCGTTCGTCTGCCGATGGCGAGGCCTGCGCCCCGTCACCCTTCAAGCCAGCAAAAAGAAAAATCCCGCGGCGCTCGGACTCGTTCGACTGAACGTGCGTTCGGGGTCGTGTCGGGGATGGTTGGTCCGACCGACTGCACCGACGAACAGCTATCGCGGCGGGTGGAGGGTCTTGTTACCCCAACCTCTTGGGGTGGGGCAAGAAAAAACCACGACAGATTGGGCGAATATCGATAAGCGAGCGAAGGCACTGAACTTTCGGCAGCCTGAACACAAGATACTCCCGGGTTGTGCAGGGCACCCCCACAGGGCGCCCCCAGGTAGCCCCCAGCGGATGGGGCGCAAGGGCCGCTTCGAGAGGGGTCTAAGGGCGGATGGCGGGGGAACGGAGCAGGGCAGCCGCGGTCTGGGGAGCCGCCGCCGCTCGCCTCGTGCGCCCCCTGTTCAGTACTCCTTGTGCGACGCCGGTCCGTCTGCCACGCTCCTGCCACACAAAGCAGCACCGAATGAGGACGCTCGGGGAAATCCAGCCCGGTCAGACGGTGGGCCGGTACGAGTTCCTGGTGCCGATCGCACAGGGCGGCATGGCGGCGGTGTGGGCTGCGCGGCTGAAGGGCACGCGCGGTTTCACCAAGACGGTCGCCGTCAAGACGATGCTGCCGACCATCAGCGACAACCCGCACTTCGAGCAGATGTTCCTCGACGAGGCGCAGCTCGCGTCGCGCATCCGGCACCCGAACGTGGTCGAGATCCTCGACCTGGGTGAGCAAGACGACCTCCTCTATCTGGTGATGGAGTGGGTCGATGGTGAGCCGCTCTCGTCGATCCGACGCATCGCCGCCAAGCGCGACGGCGTGCCCCGGCCCATCGCCGTGAAGATCGTGCAAGACACCGCGGCGGGGCTACACGCGGCACACGAGCTGAAAGACGAGTCGGGCAGTCCGATCGGTCTGGTGCATCGGGACATCTCGCCTCAGAACATCCTGATCACCTTCGACGGCGTGGTGAAGATCGTCGACTTCGGCGTGGCCAAGGCCGCCGGTCGCACGGTCGAGCACACCAACTCGGGTCAGATCAAAGGCAAGCCGCCGTACATGTCGCCCGAGCAGGCGCTGGGCAAAGAGATCGATCGCCGGACCGACATCTTCGCGCTGGGCATCATCCTCTACCAGCTGACCACCGGTAAACACCCGTTCCGCGGCGAAAACGACATGATCACGCTTCAGAACATCGTTTCTGACCGGCCGATCATCCCGCCCCGCGCCTACGACAAGGAGTACCCGAAGCCCCTCGAGGCGGTGGTGCTCAAGGCCCTCGATCGCGATCCCGACAAACGCTTCCAGAGCACGGCCGAGCTCGAGGCGGCGCTCGACCGCGTGTTCCCGCCCACCGTGTCGCGGGTGCGCACGGAGGACGTCGGCAAGTTCGTGACCGCGATGCTCGGTGACCGCGGGAACGAACGCCGAGCCGCGCTCAAAGAAGCGGTCCGCGTCGCCGACGAGCGCGCGGCGTCGTCCGACGGCAACACCAACCCCGGTCGCATGCCCGAGCTGGGTACGCGGGTCGCACCGCTGCCGTTCGGCGCGCCTTCCAGCCCCGACAACCCGCGGCAGTCGGTCACCGGCATCACCGGCCCCACCCCGCACAGCGGCGCGTTCGCACGGCCCAGCGTGCCCGAGTTCACCTCCAGCGCCATGAGCGCGCCCGAGACGCCCTTTGGGACCCAGGTGCCGGCGGATCCGCCGGCGCAGAAGAAGAAGGGCGGCGCCGTCTGGGTGGTGGGCGGCCTGGTGGTTGCCGGGATGTTGGTGGGCGGCGCGCTCGTGCTCACGCGCACGCTGAAGAGCGACGCTGGCGTCGCCGCCGCCGCGCCGCCGGTCGTTCCGCCGCCGGTCTCGGCTGCGCCCGACGGGCCCAAACCCGCCAGCGCCGGTCAGAAGCCGGAAGAGTCCGGAGCCATCGACCTGAGCCAGCTGGCGGTGGAGAAGGCTGCGGCCAAGCAGGGCACGGGCAAGCCGCTGGAGAAGGATCCGAAGGAGAAGGATCCGAAGGAGAAGGATCCGAAGGAGAAGGATCCGAAGGAGAAGGATCCGAAGGAAAAGAAGCCCGATCCCAAGAAGGGCACGGGCTTCGTTCCGCCGCCGGTCACCGACCCCGGGTTCTGATCAGGCCCAGACCACGGCCTTCTTTTCCTCGTACCAGCTCGGCGCGCGCTCGCCGTACTTCGTCTCGATGGCGCTGCGCTTGAGCTTCATGGTGGGCGTGAGCAGGCCGTTTTCGATGGTCCACTCGTCGCTCAGCACCACCAACAGATCGAGCTGCTCGTGCTGGTCCAGGGTCGCGTTGACCTCGCCCAGGTGGCTCTCGAGTGTGCTGGTGAGCTGCTGCCTATCGGCTGCGTTGCTGGCGCGCTTGCGCGCCTGCTCGCTGAGCACCACCATCCCGTAGGGCTGAGGGAAGCCATTGCCGGTGACCAGCGCCTGCTCCACGTCGGAGTGGAGCAAGAGCTTGTTCTCGATGGGCGCGGGCGCGACGTACTTGCCCTTGCTGGTCTTGAACAGCTCCTTCACTCGGCCGGTGATCTTCAAGCGCCCGTCGGCGTCGAGCTCACCCCGATCACCGGTCTTGAGGAAGCCGTCTTCCGTGAACATCTCGGCGGTCAGCTCGGGAGCCTTGTAATAGCCCAGCATGGTGCCCGGGCTCTTGACCAGAACCTCGCCCTCGGGACTGAGCTTGCACTCGACGCCGTCGCAGGCCTTGCCCACGTAGCCCACCCGCACGTCCCCCGGCAGGGTCATGTGCGAGTAGCTGAAGTTCTCGCTCATGCCGTAGCCCTCGAGCAGCTCGAGGCCCAGCGAGCGGTACCACGCGATGAGCTCGGCCGGGATGGGCGCCGAGCCGCTGCCCGCGATGCGCACCTGGTCGAAGCCCAGGCCCGAGAGCACCTTCTTCTTGATGATGCCGCTCACGATCGGGATCTTCAGCAGGGTGCCGAGCTTGCGCTCGGGCATCTTCGAGAACACCCCCAGCTGGAACTTCTGCCACAGGCGAGGCACGCTGACGAACAGCGTGGGCCGCGCGCGCTTGATGTCCTCGACGAAGGTGTCCAGGCTCTCGGCGAAGAACACGTGGAAGCCCTTGCCGATGGTGCCGGTCTCGACCACGTAGCGCTCGAAGGCGTGGGCCAGCGGCAGGTACGACAGCATCCGATCACTGGTTCGCAAGCCGAAGTACTCGGTGAAGCGCTCGCCGGGCGACATCATCGTCTGGAAGCTGTGCATCACGCCCTTCGGCACGCCGGTGCTGCCCGAGGTGTAGATGATGGTGGCCAGGTCGGTCTTCGGCCGGCGGACCTCTCCGGCGAGCGGCGCCGAGCTCGCGATGATCGAGTCCCAGGTCGGAGCGTCGAGCTTCGGGCTGAGCGGCAGGGAGATGCGCGGCAGGCCCTGGGGGATGCCCGGCTCCATCGCCGGGAAGCCGTCGAGCTTGCCGATGAAGATCAGCTTGGCTTCGCTGTGCTCCAAGATCTGGCGGATGGTCTCGGCGGTGAGCGTCGGATAGAGCGGGACGGAGGTGTGCCCCGCCATCCAGATCGCCAGGTCTGCGAGGATCCACCAGGCGGTGTTCTTGGAGAACAGCGCGATGTTCGACTTCTCGGGCAGCCCCAGGCCGACCAGGTGCGCGGCCATGCGCCGCACCTCGTCCAGGGCCTGCTCGAAGGTGAGCTCGCGGAGCTTGCCCCCGCCCAGCGGCTGGGTGAACCAGACGTCGTTCGGGCGATCTTTTTCCCAGTGCTGCGCGTAGTCGAGCTGCGTCTCGAGGGTCATCTCGGCCGCGGATCTAGCATGGCTACGCCGCGGTGCGTCGGCCCGTCCGCCGGACGATCAGCTGGACGGCGCGCTGGGTGATCCGAACCTCGTCCCCGGGCGTGAGCGTGGCGAGCCCGCCGTGGACTGCGCTCTCGTGGAAGCGCACGGTCCGGCCGTCCGCGGTCTGAGCCACGCCGTAGCGGAGCTCGTGTTCCACCAAGAGTACGCGAGCGAGCATGCCGGGCGGGGAAGCACCCGGCGTTCCATGACGGGTTTCGCGGAGATCTGGCCGCGGCCGGGGGGGGCGCCTGCAAAGCTTGCCTGCTGGAAGGCGGCCGCGCGAAGGGTTTGCGGGCGGAGCTCACTCCCAGCGGCTCCACTCTTTCAGGTAGTAGGAGACCAGCGCCTGGTTGTTCAGCCGGTTGGGCTCGACGGGCAGCTCGCTCACGTCGGCGGGAAGCTGGAACAAATGTGCCAGCGTGCTCGGGTCCAGATACGCCAGCGCGCCGGGGGGCAGGCGGGTGGGGGGAGCGACCGGCTCGAGCCCGGCGAGCACGAAGCCCCAATCGGCGAAGCTGGGCACGAACACCCGGTAAGGCAGCACGTCGAACCCGGCCGCCCGCAGCGTGCCGACCACGCACCAGAACGAGCGGCGTGCGAGCAGCGGTGAGGTGGACTGCACCGCCACCCGCCCGCCCGGAGCGAGCCGCGCGCGGACCCGGCGGTAGAGCTCGGTGCTGTACAGCTTTCCGACCGAGAAATTGCTCGGATCGGGGAAGTCGAGCAGAACCGCGTCGAACAGCTCGCGGCTCTCGGCGATGTAACTCATGGCGTCGGCGTTGACGACCTGCACCTTGGGATCAGAGAGCGACCCGCGATTGAGGGCCACCAGCCGCGGGTGCGTGCGGGCCAGATCGGTGACCGCGCGATCGAGATCGACCAGCACCACGCGCTCGACCTGGGGCCAGCGCAGCACCTCGCGCACCGCGAGCCCGTCGCCGCCGCCACCGATCAGCACACTTCGGGGGGCTGCTACCGCGGCCATGACCGGGTGGACCAGCGCCTCGTGGTAACGGTGTTCGTCGCGGCTGGAAAACTGCAGGTTGCCGTTCAGGTGAAGCGCGAAGCCCGCGCCGCGCTCGGAGAGCACGATGCGCTGGTACGGCGAGCTGGTCGCGAAGATCACCGGGCCGCCGAAGCTCTGGGCTTCGGCCAGCGACGTCAGCCGCTTGCCCTCGAACAGCGCCAGCCCGAGCACCACCAGCACGAACACCGCGCGCAGCCGGGCGCCGGCCATGCCGCGACGCTCGTGGTCGGTCTCGGGAGCCAGCACATAGGTCGAGAGCAGTCCCACCGCGGCGTTGAGCACGCCCGAAACCAGCGAGGTGTGGACCAGGCCCAGGCGCGGCACCAGGAACAGCGAGAACGCCAGGGACCCCACCAGGGCCCCGGCATAGTCGAAGGTGAGGGCCCGCGCGATCAGCTCTTTGAACTCCAGCTCGCGCCGCAAGATCCGCATGAGCAGCGGCAGCTCGAGGCCGACCAGCACCCCCACTGCGACCACGGTCGCGTACAAGACCAAGCGGAACGCGTTGGTGTAGCTGAATGCCAGGAACAACCCCGGCGCGCACAGCCCGCCGATCAGCGCGGTCGCCAGCTCGATGTCGACGAACAGCAGCGACAAGCGGCGCTCGGCGAAGCGCGAGAGCCATGCGCCCAGGCCCATGGCCGACAGGTACACGCCGATCACGGTGGAGAACTGGGTGACCGAGTCGCCGAGCACGTAGCTCGCGACCGCGGCCATCACCAGCTCGTAGACCAACCCCGCGGTGGCGATGACCAGCACCATGCTGAGCAGCAAGGTTGCTGGCGGCCGCCGCTCGGCGCGCCGCGCCGGATCGGGCCACCCGCTGGGCTTCGGATCGGCAGAGTCGTCCCCGTCCGTCATCGGGACGACTCGCGCAGCCCTTCGCTCAGCCGCCGATGGCGGAAGCGATGATGATGCTCAGGCCCAGGATCACCGACCCGATCATGATCGCGAGCGCGGTGTTCTGGTCCTCTTCGATCTCTTTGCGCAGCGAGAACGGGGTCACCAGCTTGATGACCAAGAAGCTGATGCCGAACATCACGATGCCGATCAGCGAGTAGACGATCGACGCGACGACCGCTTTGACGAATGGGGCCCAGTTGATGTCCATGTCGCGTGTTCCTCTCCCTCGAGTCCTGACCGGGTCGTTTATCACGAACTCAGGGGGTTTTTGCGAAAAGCACGCCGGGGCCCGGCCGGTTTTTCGGCCCGGGCAGCCGGGTGGCGTAGGATTCGGGCTCGGCGGAAGCCATGTTGGTACTGATCGGGCCCCCTTTTTCGGGATCGGAAGACGAGTACGGGCGGCTTGCCGAGCTGACCGGCATCTTGCCGTACGAGCTCAAGACCAAGCTTCGGGCGTCGGCCTGGGGTGTGGTCCGGGCCCTGGCCGACGCCGGGCAGGCCGAGGCGCTGGCCGGGCGGATCCGGGCGCGGGGCTTCCGGGTGGCCGTGGTCGATCCTGCGGTGGCGGCCGATCCGAGCCGGATGTTCGTGCCGCTGCGCGGCCTCGAGCTGACCGAGAGCGCGCTGGTCTTGCACCTCTCCGAGCGGGCGATGCCAATCCCGTATCGCGCGGTGCTGACGCTGGTCCGGGGCGAGGTCCAGGTCGGTTCGCGGCAGCGAAGCAGCCGCGCGAGCTCGAGCTCGACCTTCCGCGCCGTGGTGCCCGAGGCGAACGTCGAGCTGGCGCCGGCTGCCCAGCTGGACGGTTTCGCGGCGGCCGACCTGCACTTCGCGACCGTGCTGTGGTCGGCGCGGATCGACGCCCGAAGCTTCGACTTCTCGATCCTGGGCGAGCACAGCGGCGGCGCACAGGACCTGGACCGGCTGGTGGACGCGCTGGCCGAGCGGATCGGCTTCAGGGTGGATCGGGCCAGCCGCGTCTCGAGCGTGGCGTCGTTCACCGGCGCGACCGGACCGTCGCGTCAGACTTCGCCCATCCCGGGCATGCTGCCGGCCGGTAAGAAGGAAGTACCCGAGCGGTTCGACGCGTATTCACGCCTGATCGCCGAGGCCGAGCGGCAGGCGCAGCGCCACGAGCGGCAGTCGACGCGCCCACCGCCGCCCGGCTAGCAGAAGCTCGAGGCAGATTCGCGACGGGGGGGAAACCAGTGCTAGACTCGCCAGGGATGCGATACCGACGCTTGGCCGCGGTGCTCACGCTGGCATCGTTCTCGGCCCCCCTTGGCTTCTCTGCCGCGCTCTTGACGCCGACGCGGGCGCACGCCCAGAGCCCCGCCGAGCTCGCCAAGGCGCGCACGCTGTTCAAAGAGGGCCTGTCGCTCGAGGCGGCCGGCGACTGGGGCAGCGCGCTCGCCAAGTTCGAAGAGGTCGGCAAGGTCAAGACCACCCCAGCGGTGCGCTATCACATGGGGCGCTGCAAAGAGCACCTGGGCCGGCTCAACGAGGCGCTGGGCGAGTACCGCATCGCCGAGTACGAGGCACAGCAGCAGAACGCCAAGGAGCTGGAAGAGATCACCAAAGCGCGCGGCGAGCTCGAAGCCAGGGTGCCCAAGCTGGTGATCACCCGCGGCAAGGGGGCCGAGTCGGCCAAGATCGAGCTCGACGGCGTGGCGATCGGTGAGTCGAAGGTCGGCAAAGAGGTGTCGACCGATCCGGGGCCGCACCGCATCGTGGCCAAGATCGGCGGCCGCGAGTTCGAACAGACCGTCACGCTGGCCGAGGGCGAGAGCAAGACGGTCGAGCTGGTGCCGCCGGAGGGCTTCGTGGCGGCGCCGCCGACCCCCGACGAGCCCAAGCCGGTCGACAAGCCGGACGACAAGCCGGGCCTTCGGGTCGAGAAGAAGGGCAAGGGCGCGCTGCCGTGGATCATCGGCGGCGTCGGGCTGGTGGGGCTCGGTGCCGGGGGCTACTTCTACCTGAAGATGAACGACTCGAAGAAGCAGCTCGAGGACGTGTGTCGGCCCGACGGCAGTTGCCCCAAGTCGAAGCAGAGCCTTTCCGACGACGGCAAGCGCTATGCCCTGATGGCCAACGTGGGCCTCGGCGTCGGGGTGGTGGGTCTGGGGGTCGCGACGGTGATGCTGCTCACCGGCGGTGGCGACAGTGAGAAGCCCAAGACCGGCCGCGTGCACCTGAATGTGCTGCCGGGGCCCGAGCTCAAAGGAGTGAACCTTGTCGGCGCGTTCTAATCTGGTGCGCGGCTCGCTGGCGCTCGCCGCCGCGGTGGTCGCGGTGAGCTGCGGCTTTCCCGAGTACACCTTCGTGGACGACGACCAGTTCTACGGCACCGGCGGCGCCGGCGCGACCGGTGGAGGCGGCGTGGGCGCCACGGGCGGCGGGGGCACGGGCGGCGGCGGCACGGGCGGCGGCGGCACGGGCGCCACCG